>NZ_CP128846.1:0-314375 GCF_030388665.1 Streptomyces flavofungini
CGCCGCCGCTACGCGGCGGAAGGGAGCAGCGCTCCGCGCTGCTCGGTCAGCCCCTCCGGGCTGACGGCCGGTCAACTCCGTTGCCCGGCAGCCGAATCGCTCCGCGATTCGGCACGGAATTCGCTCCGCGAATTCCTGGAGCTGGCTACGAGGGCGGGTGGGGCTGCCGGTTTTTCGGCTCTCCTCCGCTTATGGGATCGCTGATGCTCTTTCAGGTTTGGAATTCGACATCCCGGGACTGAGATATCGAATTTAGTGTCATGCTGCGAACCCGATATTGGTGACGTTCTCGTACTGTCCCCATTGTGAGCCCAGGTCGACCACCGCGTCATTCACCCACGCGTCGTCCAGGGCCGCGTCGTTACCGGTGCTCCAGGCATCGACGATGCGGTCCCAGTGGCGGACGTTGAGGGTGCGGAAGTCCACGACCCGCTGGCGGGGGCGGCTGACACGGGACTGGTTGAGGGGGTGGAACTCCACCCGGGTGCCGCGGCCTTCGCGGTTGAGACGACTGGTCAGGTACCGGGCCACGTTACGACGGCGGACCGTGCGGTAGGCCGTCTCGATGTGCTGCAGGTTCTGCTTGAGGGGCTGCGCTTGCCGCCAGCCATGCCTTCAGGGTCCGGTCGGTGACGGTCAGGCCGGCCGCGCGGGCTGCTTCGCGGGCGTGGGGGGTGCGGGTGAGGTAGTGCAGACGGGCCATCAGGCCACGGCGCGCGGTAATGGGGGTGGCGATGAATCCAGCGAGTCGGTCGAGCTGCCGGGCGACAGCCTCGTGGCCCTTGATGCCGTGGGCGCCGTATTTGCCGAACTCGTTCGTCCTTTCCGGCACTTTCCCCTCCTCTCGTCACCATAATCGCTTGGTTACACACTACCGTAATTCCCGTTGCTGTGCAGTGAGTTGACGGCTTTCTCGCGGGCTTCTTTTTCGTCGGAATTCTTGGGGTGGCGATTGGGGTGTGCGTTCGGTTGCTCGCTAGGCCGGGAAGGGGTGTCCCGCATCCGGGAGACGGCGCCCGGCGTGGCGGTCTAAAGCCTGTTGCAGAAGGCTGCGAACTGGGCATTTTCTCAGTATGGCCGGGGTGTTGAGGGCTGAGGCGTTGTGGGTGGAGACGTTCACTGGGCTGCGGATGGGTGCTTTCCAGCGGCTGCTGAAGGTGGTTCGTGAACGGGGCGGCAACGGTACCGGGATGGGGCGCCCGTGGTGTCTGCCGTTGGATGAGCGGGTGCTGCTGGTGGCGGTGTACTACCGCACGAATCTGACAATGCGGCAGATGGCGCCGCTCTTCGGCGTTTCGCCCGCGACGGTCTGCCGGGTGATCCAGAAGCTCGGTCCGCTGCTGACGGTGGAGCCCGTCACCCGTCCCTCGGATGCGGTGGACCGGCTGTGGATCGTGGACGGCACGCTCATTCCGGTCCGCGACCGCACTGTTGCCGCTTCCTCGCGCAACTACAGGTTCTCGGCGAACGTGCAGGTCATCATTGATGCCGACACCCGCCTGGTGGTGGCCACCGCCCGGCCGGCCCCGGGCAACAAGGCCGATGCGCAGGTCTGGCGGAGTTCTGGGCTGGCCCGGCACTGCGACGGCGTCACCGTGCTGGGCGACGGCGCCTATGTGAACACCGGCCTGATCGTCCCGCACCGCAAACGCCAGCGACGGCCGCTCCTTTCGGGCGAGGAGGCCGACAACGCCGAACACCGCAGAGTCCGCGCCCGCATCGAGCACACCTTCGCCGCGATGAAGAACTACAAGATCCTCCGCGACTGCCGGCAACGGGGCCATGGCCTCCACCACGCTGTCCGAGCCGTCGCCCACATGCACAACCTCGCCCTGGCAACGTGATCAGAACCACCACAGAACCGGCCCTGACCTGTCCGAACACAGCCTTCTGCAACAGGCTTTAGAGCCTGTCTCTTTGACCGATTGGTCAGTTGATCGGATGTGTCCGTCCGGTTAGTGATCACTGATGCGATGTGGGACCGGATCGAGCCGTTGATGCCGGCCGATCCGGCCCGCGGTCGGCGGTGGGCCGATCACCGCCGAACCCTGGAGGCCATCGCGTGGAAGTACCGCACCTGCTCGCCCTGGCGGGACCTGCCCGACGAGCTCGGCTCGTTCCAGACCGCCCACAAACGGCTGCTCAGGTGGGCCGCGGACGGCACCTGGGAACGCATCCTTGCCGCGGTCCTGGCAGCAGCCGACGACGCTGACGACATCGGCTGGACCGTGTCGGTGGACTCCACCGTCTGCCGGGCTCACCAGCATTCCGCCGGCCCCAGGAAAAAGGGGTGCCAGGCCGGGCCGAACCCGACGACCACGCGCTCGGACGCTCCCGCGGCGGCCTGAGCACGAAGGTCCATCTCGCCAGTGACGCCCGTGCACGGCCCCTTGCCCTCCGCGTCACCGCAGGCCAGGCGGGCGACGCCCCGGCCTTCGAGACCGTCATGGCCGCCGTCCGCGTTCCGCGAAGCGGCCCTGGACGACCGAGGACCCGCCCCGATGCCGTCCTCGCGGACCGCGCGTACTCATCCCGCGCGATCCGAAGTCACTTCCGCCAACGCGGAATCCGCGCTGTCATCCCCCAGCCCTCCGACCAGATCGGCCACCGGCTGCGGCGAGGCAGTACCGGAGGCCGACCGCCCGCCTTCGACGCCGAGGCATACAAGCAGCGCAACTCAGTCGAACGCTGCATCAACCGGCTCAAGCAATGGCGCGGCCTGGCCATGCGGACCGACAAGCTCGCCATCGCCTACCAGGCCGCACTCCACCTCGCCGCGATCCTCATCTGGGCACGGCGATAGCCCGCTCAGCGATCGACCACCCAACGTGCGTCCGCAGGCCAAGAGCCCATGCCAACGATGTGCTCCACGAGCCTGAATGCCTCACGGATGGGGACGGTGTCCTCATCCGGATACTCGTCGCCCTGCCCGTTGGAGAGGACGAACCCGTCGCTCGACCCCGCAGTTCCGGGGTCCACGGCATGCTCGCCGGGATCTCCCTCGCCTTCAAGCAGCACCACCATCGCTCGCTGGGCATTCGTCACGAAGGCCAGCAACCGTCCTGACGAACTGGTCAGCCACGTCTCAAGCCGGCCGCTGTCGATCTTCGACCGAAGAGCCTCCACCACCTCCGCCGACGACACAGGGACAGGGCTGTCGTCATTGATCACCCAAGACTCGATCACGAGCACGACGATCTCACGGACCGATCCAAGAGACAGGCCCTAGGTTGTCACAGGAGGAAGTTGGTTGGGTGTTCGGCTGATCCACTGGCACCCCTGCAGAGCACCCCCAGGAGCTGATCGTGAAGGTGGATGCGGACGTCCGGTCGGAGGCCGAGCTCTCCGCGTTCTACGCCCACCAGGACGACGCGGTCACTGCCATCATGCGGATCTACACCCCCTCCCCCAGGGCTCGCCGTCCGCGGTTCCGGGCCCAGCTGCACATGGCGCCCGGGCTGGGCAAGACGCGGGTGGCCGCGCGCGTCGCGGACCTGGTCGCCGGGCAGGGGTCGCTGCTGACGGTCGTACCCACACGGACGCTCCTCGAGCAGACCCACCACGTCCTGCGCGCGGCCGGGCGTAGCGGGCCGGTGATCGCGGTGTACTCCCCACGGGGTGCCGCCTTGGCGGGCGAGCCGGGGGGCGGGTGTCGACGGATCCACGGGTGGTGGTGTGGCACGCGAACGCCTGTGCCGCCCAGGGCGGCCGGTTCACGGTGTTGGCGACGTACGCGAGCGTGGAGAACTCGCTGATCGCCGGGCACCGGCTGAGTATGGAGCGGGACGGGGCGCGGCCGCTGCCGGAGTGGGACCTGCTGGTGTACGACGAGTCCCACCACACCGAAACCTCCCAGGTCTGGGGTCGCGTCAACGAGCAGCACCTCGTGCCCGCCCGCCACCGGCTGACGAAGCGCGGCTGCGCGAGCTCGTCGCGGCGCGGGGGCGGGCGGACGCGGGAGTGCGGGCGGAGCTACTCACGGCGTCGCTGGGAGCGGTGCTGCGGGCCGCGGGACGCGTGGGGTGCCAGGCGGCTGCTGGCCTACCACTCCACCGTGGCCGGAGCCCGAGCGGCCGCGGCATCACTGCCCCAGCTCGCACGGGTCCTGCACGGTCAGGGGACGTCGGCGCCGCGGCGGGTGTGGGCGGTGGCCTTGCACGAAGGCACCCCGGCCCGGGAGCGGCAGCGGGTCCTGAAGGCGCTGGCGGCGGGCACGGATCTTCGGGGGCGGCCGGTGGACTTGGCCGTGGTCTGTTCCGTGCGGCTGCTGAGTAGGTGTTTTTCAACCCGGTGCAGTGGGCCCCTCTGCGCCTCTGTGTCGACATACTCTCTATGTGGACCCAGGAGTAGCGGCAGTCCTTGGAGCTGGAATCGGTGTGGGAGGCGCCGCCCTCACGGCCCTGGCGACCGCGTGGGCCGTGCGATGGCAGACCCGTTTCCATGCAAGCGCCACTCATAAGCAGTGGCGGCGTGAAGCGCGCCGAGATGCTTACATCGGTGTCATATCGGCTGGGCGCACCATGTCCTGGAACACCGGGAGATTGAGGGATGAACTCACCAGCGACGAACGCGCCGAGGTCCTTTCTGCGGCGTCTCGGGCACGATCAGATCTGCTTCAGGCCGCGCAACTGGTTGGACTCGAAGGTCCCGAACGTCTCGTTGAGGCTCTTCACCCAACTATCAGGCTCTCCTGGGAGATAATCCGCGCTGCTCAGGACGTTACCGAGCCCAGGCGTGAGAGGACCCTGGACGAGATTCATCCTGACTTCGCAAAGGCACTCGCTGAGTTCCGCGTTGCAGCGCGCCACGCTCTCGACGCTGATGAGTGACGAGAACGCATGTCTTGGGGAACACCACAGGTCAGCGGGTCGCCGAAGGATTCCTGGTCCACTGGCTGGTGCGGGTGTTTTTGCGGGTGAGGCGCCTGGTCATCATGGTGATGAGTGCCCAGTTCAGGTGGGCTTCGGAGTGCTGTGGCAGCCGTGTCGGGTAGCGGGGACACATTGCTGCGTCCCCGCCCCCTCAGAACCGTGCGAGCGTCTCTCGACGCACACGGCTCAAGCAGGCCGCGAGGGCTGGCACAGCTCTCTCCGGTGATCACCAGCGTGATGCTGCTGGTGGCAGGCTGTGTGTCGGAGTTCCAAGTTCTTCATCTCGTCGGAGCCACCCGCACGCCGGTAGACGACGTGGTGCACGTTGAGCGCACGCGAGGATGCCGAGAACCAGTTCACCCAGTCGTGAACGTCATCTGGTTGATACTCGGCTCCCTCGATCAGGTCCAGACCGCATCCGGCACAGAGGCCACGTTGTCGTGCGGCCAGCGTCAGGACAAGCCTGCGTTCGGTCGACGGCAACTTCCTTTTCCTGATCCTCTGTTGCCAGTAGTCCTGCATCGCAGGGTCGTCCTTTGAAGCATTGGATCGAACCGCCACGTGCCGGATGATGCGCGTCCATTTGAACTTGTGGAGATAGTACTGGCCGGAGCCAAATACCCACGTGTCCTTACTCCTAGGCCGGTACTGACCCCAATAGTGCCTGCGGATCCATACACGGCCTTGATTCTGGTGTTCCCGGACTGCCCACCTCCACAGGATGATGAACATGTACCGGTCCAGACTGCTGAAGGTTTCGGATGCGCAGGACCCGCGGTAGTAGGTGGACCATCCCTTGACGAGAGGGCCCAGCTCGGCAATTAGCGCCTTGGCCGGTGCACCTCTCCTGGATCGGACGGTTTCCCTGATCTTCCCTCGGACCCTCCGCACGGCATCCTGGCTCGGCCGAGCGAAGACCTTCCCATCGCGATACCGGCGGAAGTGGAAACCTAAGAAGTCAAAACCTTCGTCGAGGTGAACCACCCGGGTCTTTTCCTCGTTGAAGGTGAGCCCTCTGGGGAGCATCCAATCCGCCAGTTCGTCCCGGATCCTCACCGCTTCTTCCTTCGTGTGGCAGAGCACAACGAAGTCATCGGCATACCTGACCAGTACCGGAGTTCCCATGACGGACCTCTGGACTCCATCCCTGAAGGATTCAGTCCGGACTCCGGCTGCCTTCTCCATCCCGTGGAGAGCGATGTTCAGCAGCAGGGGGCTAACTACTCCACCCTGCGGGGTTCCTTCCTCGGTCCGAGAAAATCGCCCGTCCTCCATCACTCCGGCCTTGAGCCAGGCATGGACAAGTTTCCTAGCGGGGAACTGTCCGATGACTGACATCAGGTGATCGTGGTTGATGCGGTCGAAGGCGGATGCCAGATCCGCGTCGAGAACCCACAGGCGCCGCGCCTTTCGCTTCGCGGTGACACTGTGGATCGTCTCCATCGCGTCCTGGCATCCACGTCCGGGGCGGAAGCCGTAACTCCTGCCGTCGAACCTGGCTTCCCACTCGGGTTCCAGAGCGTTCTTGACCCGCGCCTGGTGGACGCGGTCCTTGATCACCGGGATGCCGAGCGGCCGCTTCTTCCCGTTCGCCTTGGGGATGTACACACGTTTCACCGGCTTGGCCCTGAGACCTGACTCGGCATCAATATGACGAGTCAGACGTCCTCTCTCCAATGGAGTGAGAGCCCTCTCTCGGTCCACGCCGGAGCTCCTCCTGCCAGAACTCTGCTGCGTCACCCTTCGCACGCTTTGCAGCGTGTTGGAGTGCGAGCGCAACATGAGCTTCTGGAGGTTGCGGACCTTCTTTAGGTCCCCTTGCTGTGCCGCCTTGAAGATTCGTTGACGCAGTCTCCTTACTTCGCCATCCACCTTGGCCCAGTCGACCTCATGCCAAGCGGCGGCATCGTCCACGGCTCCGTTCCGGGCGGGGTCGTTCCTGAGATTCGCTCCCACGTTCTTCCCCCCTTGTCTAACTTGTACCGTGGTTCGGGTTGTGCTCGCGGTCTCTTCAAAGGCCCACCTGACCCGCGTGGGCTCCCTTTCGGGTCCGGGCAATGCCCGGTATCCGCCTGGTTATGGCCAGCGGCGGAGAGTTCCGGTCTCTGGCGTTTCCCATGAGCTTTCGCTCCAGCGGCATTCGCTTCTCGGGTCATCCTGTTCCCGCAGCGGAGTTGGGCCTTCGTTACCGTCGGCTTACCGTTTCCGGACCGCTACGGGGTTTCCATGTTCCACTTCCTCAAGTCGCGTCCAGGGAGGGTGCCCTCTATAGCCCGAGGCCGTGGTGACCGCCTCCGGACTTACGAATATCCGAAGCACGTGACGCCTCTCAGCGTCCAGCCTTGTCGTCGCCGATTGCTTGCCACTGCGACGTACGCGTTACGGGCCGTGCATACGAGGGTTCGCGGTATCTCACCCTTCTGGACTTTCCCTGGTCTGTGTACTGCGGTGGCCCGCAGTTTCCTTGGACCTTGTACTCCGGCTCAGCACCACGGCGTTACCGCCATCGCACCCGGAGTCGGGAACCGAATCTGGTCACTATCGGGGCGGGTTCCCTCTCTCCTTTCCTCCCGCCACTTGACAGAAGTGGCTTTCATGTCGCACTCGTAGTCGCGTGCGTTGCGGCGGGCGTTCATGCACCAGCCGATCGTGCGCTCTACTTTCCAACGGCGGGGCAGCACAACGAAGCCCTTGGTGCCTTTGGGTCGGGAGACGATGCGCAGGGAGAGCCAGAGGCGTTCGCGGGCCCAGTCCACGAGGTCGCCGGCGTAGCCGCGGTCGGCCCAGACCTGGGTGATCTGCGGCTGGGTGAGGCGCAGCCGCCAGAACACGTCGCGGGCGGCGTCGCGGTCCTGGATGTCGGCGGGCGTCACCGTGATCATCACCGGTAGGCCGAGTGTGTCCACGGTGATATGTCGTTTGCGGCCGTTGATCTTCTTCGCGGCGTCGTATCCCCGGCTGTTGCGGCCGACGGTGGAGGCTCCCTTGACCGACTGGGAGTCCACGATCAAGGTCACGGGATGGGGGCAACGTCCCTTGCCGGTACGGATTCTCCGGCGGAGCTGGTCACGGATGTAGGTGACGACCCCGGCCCGGTTCCACCTCCAGAGTGAAGTAGGCCGCCGACGAGGTGCCCGTGGTTCGGGTCCTTTTTCGACGGCCCCTTCCCGAACGGTGCGGGCTAGTTTCCCAGCACACCGCTCTCCAGTGAGCGTTTCCGGTAGGAGAAGTTCGCCCGTCCCGCATGGATAGCGACATGACAGGCCCGGCAGACCACCAGGGTCTTTCGCCGTCGCATGGCCATGATGCGAACCCACGTCGGGCGGGCAGGTCGGTCGTCTCGGTTGAGGTCAGCGAGTTTCCGGATGTGGTGGACTTCCACATCCTTGGTGGAATCGCAGATCTCGCACGTGTCTGCCAAGAGCCGTTTCACCAGTTCGTTGCTGCTGAACTGGTTCGGGGTCCAGGGCCTGACGTCGACCAGTTCCGCCGTGCGTTTCCGTTTGAGCGGGATGCCGCCGAAGCGGGCAACCAGTGGCTTCCTCTCGCCACCGCGCTCGACCATGACCTCGAAGCACTTTCGTGGGCCGTCCGGTGAGTCGATGGTCGCCTTGTACTTGCGGGCCATCTTCGTCACGGTCGACTTGTGCTTCGCCGCAAGGGTCTTGAGCATGGACGTTTCCATGACCCACCGAAGGCGGTTCATGCGCCATACGTCCTGGGCGAGGAGATAGTACTGAACGAGTCCCCGGTACTCGGCTTGGTATGTCGCCACGATCGAGAAGTCGCTGTCGTGGAGAAGTACACCTCGCTGATCCGGTTTCCCACCGCTCATGTAGGTAGCACTGCGCTGTCGGATCACCTCGCGTGGCACGAACAGCCCGATGATGCCGCTGGCGGATCGTCGCGGCCCGGTTAGCTTCGTGTCGCATCGCTGGGCTTTCACCTCGTAGCCGAGGAAGTGTGCCGCCTGGCTGGTGGCATGCGTGATCAAGGTCTTGGATTCAGAGAGTTCCAGCCGGAGTTGATTCCTCAAGAACGCTCTGATCCGTTCCTTGATCTCTTCGGCCTCGTGTTTGGGCCCGGCGAACCCGAGGAGCCAGTCATCGGCATATCTGACATACCGAAGGCGTCGATAGCCGGGGTCGTAAGGGTCAGCGCTCGGCAAATTCCGCTTCTGCAACCGTAGTTGCCGCACTGCACTGCGGTCTCCGCGTCGCCTGGCCCAGTACTCCCGGCTCTCAATCCGGTGGTACTCAGGGTGATGCCGTCGTAGCTTGCCCCGGTTGTATTCCGGCAGCAGCTGCTGTTCAACGAATCGATCGAGCCGATCGAGGTAGATGTTCGACAGGATTGGCGAGGCCACTCCGCCCTGCGGTGCCCCGCTGAGCGTGGCGTTCCATCGCCAGTCCTCCAGGTATCCGGCCTTGAGCATGGTCCCGATCAGCCTCAGGAAACGGCCATCGTGGATGGAATCTCCGAGGATCGCGAGCATCACCTCGTGGTCCAGGCTGCCGAAGCAGTCGGAGATGTCGCCCTCGATGAACCATCGTGTTCCGGTCCAGTACCTCACCACGTCCTGTAACGCGGTGTGACAGCCCTTCGTGGGGCGGAATCCGTGGGATCGGTTGGAGAACTGAACGTCGTAGTAAGCCTCCAGAAGGAGACGCACTACCTCGGCGACGAGTTTGTCCGACCATGTTGGCAGGCCGAGCGGGCGCTCCTTCTTTGAGCTTCCTTTCTTGTCGATGTAGACCCGCTTGACAGGCGTCCACCGATACGACTCGGAGCGCAGGGCGCCGATGATCGTGTCGATTTTCACCAGAGACATGCCGTCCGCGGTTTCCCCGGTGGTCCCGGGTGTCATCGCACCGGAGTTCCGGTAGATGCGCCCGTAGGCCATGAGGAACAACTGAGGGTTGAACAGTTGCCGGTAGATCCTCTCCAGCGGCAACCCTTGCTTGCCGCGTTCCCGGATGACGCCCAGCACTGTTTCGGCGCTCTGCATTACGCATACCTCCCGTCGCCGGACGTCGAGTTCACCTGTGCCCCTTCGCCCTGTGACCGGCTTTCCCGGTCTCCCTGGCAGGTCGTCACTCCTGCGACTAATACGGGCACTCCGTCGCCGTAGGGCTCGCGCCCCGTAGGCGATCCCGTGGTACGTCTTCGCTGTACGTATCGAGCACGACGTAGGCCGCCCACTCATCCCCTTGACCGCCCTCACTGGGCGACGCCTCTCACCTTGGAGGTTGCCCGGCCCGCTAATTCAGAGCCCGGTAAGGCGAGAGCATCGGTTTCAGGTGTCGTTCCGATGAGTTTTTACTTGTGCCGCTGGAGATTGGGCTTCAAGCAATCCAGCCTTGGCCATATCGTGCGGGTCTTGCGGGTCTCCGTCCCGGACACCTCCAGACGGCCGCCGCGTTCCTGACATGCTGTGGTCCCTTTCGGCTTTCGCCTCCAGGTAAGTCAGGCGACCCAGGAATATCCCTCCAAATTCCTCCCGATTGAGTCGGGGATACAACAAAGCGCCTCACGGCGCACAGAACCCGTAAACCGTCTCCCACGGCGGGAAATCCGCAGGCAGGGCCCGCCATTTCGCGCCGTTGTCGACGATGTAGCGGATGCCGTCGACGACCTCCCGCCGCGGCCACTTCTCCGGGTGCCCGCCGGTCTTGGTCCGGCAGGCCGGGACCGGCAGCAGCGGTTCGAGAAGGGCCCATTCGGCGACCGAGGTGTCGGACGGGTAGCGGCCGCGACGGGCGGCAGCGGGCATGGCGGGCTCGACAGGGTGATCGGCGACGGGGGCTATTTGGAGAGCTGGGCGAGGGTGGCGCGCACCCCGGTGAGCTGTGCGGTGGCGAGCTGGGCCCATTCGTCGTCGGGGTAGCGGGCCAGGTGCGGATCGAGCGTGCCCGTGATCACCCGGGTGAGGCGGCCGAGGATCTGCCGGAACTGCCGCTTGTCGTACTCGATCCAGTCCGCGGGATCGTCGGAGAACATGAACCCGTCCCGGCGGGTCCAGGTGATCGGCGTCAGGTTCTCCGCGGCGACGACGTCACGGACGTGCCGGATGCCGCGGCCGACCTGCGAGCGGGTCAGACGGGTGGCGGCCATGAGCTGGTAGGTGTGCAGACCGGCGGGGCGTGCTTCCATCAGGGCGACGCGGACCAGGTCGCCGTAGTGCTCGGCCAGGGGCCGGGCCTCCCGGCGTCGCGGCATGACCTACTCGCCTTTGAGCAGTTGGACCAGCTGCTCGTCCAGAGTGAACTCGCCGTTGTTGAGGGCTCCTTCGAGCCAGTCCGCCGCGGCGCGGACCCGCCCGATCTGTCGGCACACGGTCTCGCGCTCGTCCTCGGTGAACTCCTGCCCGCGCAGCTGTGGGACCAGGCGGCCGAGGGTGGCCACGAAGCCGTGGCAGGAGCCGACCAGGTCGAGGTACTCGATGGTGTGCTCGATCGCGCGGACGGCCGGAGTGCGCTCCCGGATCCGGTCCCGGGTCTCGTTGGAGTTGTCGAACTGGGCGCGGTTGACAAGCATCCGGGTGGTGTCGTCCCGCATCGTCTTGCGGGCGACGGCCGGACGGCGCAGCAGACTGGTGGTGACCTCCTGCGCGACGCTGTCGTCCCTGGTCAGCTCCGTGACGACCCGGACCTTTTCGGCCGGGGTGACGTGCTCGGTGACCGCCGGCCGCTTCAGTAGGTCGGTGGCGACCTGGGCTGCGACCTCGTCGTCCCGGGTCAGATCGGCCACGGCTCTGGACCTTCTCATCCACCGTCACCGGCCGGTCGACCCGCTGGCCGACGACCCGCTTCGCGCCGTCCGGCGTCCACTGCCTGGCTCCCGTGCGCGGGTTGAACGGCGCGTCCTCGATCGCCGCCCACCGCTCGTCCTCGTCCGCCACCGACGCCAGGATGCGGTGAACGGTGAACGAAACGCCCTCCTTGCGGCGCTTCTCCGGCCAGCGGTTAGCGGTGTAGCGCCAGTCCTCCACCGTCCGGCGTTCGACGCCGATGTCGTCCGCGAACATCTGCAACGACTCCGTCACGGTGAACAGGTCGTCCGTGCCGTTCGGCATCGACCCGCCCACCGACCTCATCGGCTCGATCTCCAACGCCATGTCTCCCAGCGCGAACTGCGAGCGGGCGATCTGCGCGATCAGTTCCTTGGCCTGGGTGACGAGCTGTTCGTAACGCTGCCGGGTGACGTTCCCGATCCGGTCGGCCACGTCGGTCATGTTGACCACCGCCCTCGCCCGGGTCCGGCCCGGTCACCAGGACGTGACCGGTCAAAGGGGCGCCGGCCCCGTTCACCGTCCACCGTGGCGCGCGCGACACGCCGGGGCAGAGCGTGAACCAGGGGCGCTCGAAGCGCACGCCTTTCGCTCCCAACTACCGTGTAAATCCAGGGGTGTTCAAGGTGTGTGCGAGGCGTTCGGCTACGGCGTTTCCGTAACGCCGTTCCGTGACGCCCGCCGCTGACGGCAGGCCCGTACCCGGCAACGGTCCGAGCAGTACACCGCCGCCCTCGACCGCTCCACACCCACCGTCCACGACCGCCCGCACACCGGGCACTCAGCCTGCTCTCCCCGCTGCATCGCGGCCACCCGCTGACGGGTCCGATCAAGCCTCCGCCACCGCCGTGACCTGCAACGACCCGAGCAAAACACCGCCTCCGCCGCCATCGCCTGCGGCAGCGGATCACCACACTCCCGGCAGTACCGCCGAGCCGTCCCACCAGCCCCCACACCCCAGATCATCCAGGTATACGCAGCTCACGGCCAGGGATCAAAAACACCTACTGAGTGAAGGCGTGGACGTCCCGGCCGTCGACACCGTCGCCCTGGTCGACCCCCGCACGGCGCAGGGCGACCTCTTGCAGATCGCGGGGCGTGCCGTGCGCTACGACTGGGAGAACCCGGACAAGATCGCGTCGATCATCGTGCTCGTGCTCCACCTGGCACGGCCTGCGGACGGCACGCTGGTCGGGCCGGACTGGGGGCCAGTGATCAACATGCTGCGCGCGCTGGAGTCCTACGAACCCGACCACGCCACCGGCGAAGGCGAAGATGAGCCGGAGGAGGCCGTGCAGCGGCTGGAGCGCGCGGGGCGCAGCACCAGCCTCGGCCCCCACCGCGTCCAGCCGTCCAGCCGTCCAGCCGTCCAAGGAGGCGTGCTGGCGGGCCGAGGAACGCGCCCGTGAGCTCCAGCAGATGCGGACCCTCACCCGCCAGCGGTCCGCAGCCGTGGTCGCGGACTGGCTGAAGATCACCGTGTTGTCCGACCCCGCCACCGCTGATACCGAACGCCTCATGCGTGCCATCACCACCTACCACCAGCGCCACGGGCACCTGCGGGTGCCCGTGGACTGGCACGAAACCCTCCCCCTCGACTGCACCCGCATCCCCCTGCTCAAGAAGAAGGATGAGGAGCAGGAGCACGCGGTCGTGGAAGGGCAGGAGCCGGAGCACGCGGGAAGACGGAAGCGGGCGAAGGAACGGCAACTCGAGCCCGGCCATGGCCGGGGTGAAGGACAGGGGCAGGCGGACGGACAGGTAGAGGAGCAGGGGCGAAAGCCGGCAGAGCAGGAGCGGGCTGTGGGGCCAGAGGTTGTGGTGGTCCGGCTGGGGTGGGAGCTGGAGCGGGCACGGCGGCAGTGGCGCCGCGACCGCGACGACCTCCGCGCCCTGATCGCCGAACACGGCCCCGACGAGGGACTGGAGGTCTGGCAGGGGCGACCGCGGCGGGTGCCTGGGGACCTGGCCGCCCTGCTCGGCGAATACGGATTCGTGTGGGAACCGCGGGCCTCCGCCCGGCAGCTCCTGGTCGAGGCAGCGCGGGAGTACGCGCACCGGTACGGGCACTTCCTGCCCGCCGTGGAGGAGACCATCAACGTCGACGGGCAGGAGGTGCGGATCGGGAGACTGCTCAGCGAATGCCGCAGGCCCTCCTGGGGCGCCCGGGACGAGGAACGTGAAGTCGCCCGCGTGCTGGACGGGCTCGGGGTCAGGCGGGTGAGGGACGGCGCGCCCTGAAACGCTGGGTGGGAACGCAAGCTCGTCCTGCTGGAGGCCTTCTACGAGGAGTGCGGGCGCCGCGGCGAACTCCTCACCGGACAGCGCGTGTTCCGCGGGGACGACCTCGGCAAGTGGCTGTGTGACCAGCACCGCAGGTGGCCCCAGCTCAAGGACGAGCAGCGCGCAGTGCTCCTGGAGCTGCGGATGGGACCGGCCACCGGTGACCGGCGGGTCACGGCCGCAGGCGCGGTCCGTGTACCGCGCTCCCGCGCCGAGCGGCTGATGGAGATCGTCACTGCCGCCCGCCAGCACTTGGCCGAGGTCGGCCCGCTGGTCGGCGAGGACGGTCGGCGCTGTGTCCACGACACCTACCGGTCGCGGGTTGGCGGCATCGAGGTGCAGCTGAGACGGCGGCTGAACGCGGTGCGCTCCCGGTATCCCACCTACCCCCACAGCGGCAGGCGCTGTTCCAAGGCCTCGGCCTGCCCTGGGCCCAGACGGTAGACGGCAGCGCGCGGAGGCAGCGGCTCGGGTCCCGCGGTGGGCAGTGAGCGGGTTCTGGCCTGGGGGCCGGGCCAGCCCGGGTCGCCCACGCTGACGCTGGCTGTTCTGGTTTCCGGGCTATCGGAGCGGTCCCTGTTCGTCGACGAGGAAAGTCGGTGTTCCCAGGAACACGTCGTCTTCCAACGGGCCGTAGGCGATGTTGAAGGTGTCCAGCCAGTACGACCAGTCCCGCATGCCTGCTGCGCTGCTGAAGCGGTAGTTCAGCTGCCACCGCACCCACTGGCCGGGGATCAGGCGTACCGCTGGGGGCCGTCGCGGCCGGGGAGGCAGGGCGAACAGAGGCTGTACCCGGGGGGAAGGCCCTCAGGCGTCCCCTCGCTTCACGGAGCTGGACGTCGACACGCTTCAGGTCTTCTTGGCCGTGGTGCGGCGTGAAGCCGTCTTGTTCGTGCATCCGTACCGTGTGCGCGGTCGGTGTCAGCTCGTGCGACAGGGCGAACCCGGTCGGCGCGGCGCTCCTGCGGGCGGCAGCTGCTCCTCCGCGGGACTGCTTGGTCCAGGACGTCCGGCCCCACTGCACGGTCACGTCCACAGCGCTCCCCTTTCTCATCCGCCGCAGCTACGTCCAAGGGCGAGGCGGCCCGCGCAAGTATGCGACCTCAAATTCTCAAGAAGCGGCACTATGGACGGAGCAGACGCCGCCGCCGGGGAGGCCGCGTGCGAATGCGCTGGAGCAGGGCATGGCTTCCTTGAGCCCAGACGGCGGACGGCAGGCAGTGCGCGAGAGCGGCGAGGCGGCCCGCAGCAGGGGCAGGCTCGGGACGAAGCAGGCGGCACGATAGGGACGTGAACAGGGATACCGGCGTCGAAGCCGCGTTGAAGCAGGCTGGCAGGCAGTGCATGACGACGGACGGGTGCGAGCTGAGCTGCTGGAGGCGGCTTATGAGAACTCCGTCTGTGGCACCTGTTCTCCTGGACCGGGACGGGAGAGCTGCACTTCAGCCGCTGTACCGGACAACGGTGGACTTGGGACATCCCCTGCACTCAGCCTGCCGCTGGCGACACCTACCAGGTCTCCGGTCCGCTAGGCGGCCTGACGGTAGGCCCGGCAGCCACAGCGCAGGGGGCCATCACCATGGTGGTCCAGCGCCTCCCGTCAGGTTGCGGCCCCGTTTTCCTTGGCACCATCGAGGAACTCGCAGCTCGCGAAGCCGCAGCACAGAAGCAGCAGACTCATGAAGGCTGAGGTTATCTATGGTGCGAGTTGAGGATCAGGCATGTCAGGCAAGTCCTCTCTTGGGGCCGCCTGTCTGACAATTATCGGCAGGTTGTCAGGCACGTACGGCGCCCGTGCGAGTCCTGCCCTGCTTCCTTTCGCGCAAAAGGGTACAGGGCCATTGTGAGGCGGAGGCCTTTACCCTTTTCGGATCCGAAAGGAGTCCTGCGGCCTTGTTCGGTACTGGATGTCGGATGAGGACCTGCGGGAGGTCCTCTGCCTACGGCGAAGGTCGCTGAGGCGCCCTACGCCCTTGCTCCGCAAGGCCCTGGGGCCGGAACGAAGGCGGCTATCGCGAAGTTCGTCTGGCACGGCCGTGAGTGCCTGGCCTGTTGAAGAAAGGACAACGTGATCGCCCTGTCGGCCGCGGCGCCGCCTGGGTCCAGCGCATCGGCGGCCTCCGCCACATCGCTCATGCGGCCGTCGCCGACGGCCTCGCCGGCCTTGTGCAGAGGTGGGTCGACGGTCAGTGAAAAGCGGCAGGCGCAGCCACGTGCTGTGGTCTTCCCAGTACCACGGCTCGGCCGTGGTGTCCTTGTTCCGCGTGTGGTGCTCCCTGCGCGATGCCGGTCCCGGGCGCCGGCCAGAGGCCGTGGAACTGGCCGACGCCGTGCAGGAGATGCAGGAGATGTTCGCAGGCCTCGGCTTGGCTCCGGGTGGCTCCCCTGCGCAGGTCGAGCCGCGCTGCGCGGGAGGGGTTTTCACGGTCTTCGGTCTGCGGTACGCGCCGTGCGGACGGCGAAGGCGCCCATCACCAGGGCGGCGTCCGGACCGGCCGCGGCAGCGCCCCGCGCCCAGCGGGCGTGAGCCGGGGCGGCTCTGCGTTCTTCGCGCCTGCGAGGGGCGGCACAGGCCGGCGGCTGCCAGAACTCCGCCCGCCACGAGTTGTACGGCGATACGAAGGCGTTTTTCCGTGCCGACAAGATCGCCACGAACTTCGTCCCGGTGGACACGCCCGAAGCTCATCCGCGATCCGCTCTTCATCACCGCCCTGACGGCGTGGTCCGCCTGCATGGGCGGCGCGACCGGCCATGCTTACGCCGACCCTGAGGCCGTCCGCGCAGGCCTGCGCCGGCCTGCGGCGACCTGCGGCGACCTGCGGCGACCTGCGGCGACGGAGCGTGCGCCTCGGCCCGGCCGAGGCGCACGCCTTCGAAGTGAAGCTCGCGGTCGCGGAGGCCGCCTGCGCCCGCACGGCCTCGCTCCGCTCCGCGCCGCGCTGCGCCGCACCGCGCCGCTTCGGCCGCCCGTATGGCGACCCGGTGCGCACGCGGTACGCCGGGGAGATCGCCACAAGCAACCGGATGAAGCGGGCGGCCCTGCGCCGGGCGGAGCAGCATGTGCCGGATCCGTGTCCCTTGGTCGCCGCAGCCATGGCCTTGACAGCGGGCGTTCTGCTCACCGGTCCGGTCCAGGCCGCCCCGGGCGACGTCCGGGGCCCCACTGCGGCGCCCTCTGGCGCGCGCGCCGAAACGACGGGAACGTCTGGGTCTTCCGCGACCTGGACTGTCACGTAGAGTTCGGCCGCACCCCGGGCAGCGGCTTCGACCGGGCCGACGGCTCGGGCGTGTTGACCGGCTCGGGCAACGACGCGGCCGCCTCGCTCCTGAACACCGGCCAGCCCGGTGTCAGCAGCGTCCAGTTCTAGGAGCACGCGGGCTCCGCGGGCGGTACGGGCTGTGTTGGTTCCGGGGCGAGCTCTACGCCGGTAGCCTGGCGGACAGCGCCTTCGACGACGGCGTGGGCGCGACCGGCATGATCAGCGCGTGCCGCTGCTTGGCCGGGTGTGTCGTTCCCTGGGCCTGAGGGGCTGCTGTCCGGCCGCTGTCACTTCTGGCACAGGGCCTTGTCGACGAGCGTGTCGACGTGCGCGCCGCCCTTCTCGGTGGGCGACATGTTGGCGGTGACGGCGGCCGAGGCGGCGCGGCCGTCGTCGGTGACTCCGGGGGATGTGTAGTAGCCCGGCGTGGAACCGCCGTGGGTCCACTTCAGGCCGCCGCAGGGCAGCGGAACGCTGTTGAGGCCGAGGCCGTACCGGGTGCCGGGCTGATCGCCCGAGGGCCGGGGGCCCTTGATGGTGGTACGCATCTGGGCGAGCTGCGCGGGCTTCAGGAGGTCGCCGCCGATCAGGGCGGAGAAGAAGCGGTTCAGATCGCTGGGGGTGGAGATGAGCTGCCCCGCGGACCAGCCCCAGGAGGGGTCCAGCTTCGTGATGTCCTTCAGCGGCGCTCCGGGCTTCGCCGCGTGGTAGCCGCGGGGGTGGGCCTCGCGGATGCTCTCGTCCCCGACGCCGGGGAAGTAGGTGTGGCGCAGGCCGATGCGGTCGATGACCCGCTTCTTGATCTGCTCCGCCAGCGGACGCCCCGTGACCTTCTCGATGAGCAGCCCGGCGACGATGTAGTTGGTGTTGCTGTAGGCCACGCTGGTCCCGGGGGCGAACTGTGCCTTCTGGGCGAGCGCTATGTCGAGCAGGTCGCGGGGCTGGTGGTAGGTGTGGCGGCCCTTACCGAAGATGGCGTCCAGCATGGGGGTGGTGTAGCTGGGCAGCCCGCTGGTGTGCTGGAGCAGCTGGCGTACGGTGATCTTGTGGCCGTCGATGCCCTTGCCGCGTATCAGGCCGGGCAGGTACGTCTCGATGGGCTTGTCGAGCCTGACCTTGCCCTCGCCGACCAGTTGCAGGACGACGGTGGCGGTGAACGTCTTGGTGTTGCTGCCCACCCGCACCTGTCCGTCGACCGGCACCTTCGCCTTGGTCTTCAAGTCCGCGACCCCGGCGGTGTAGTTGTGGGCGCGTCCGTCCCGGTCGACGGTGGCCAGCAGGGCGGCGGGGAACTTGTCGTGCGTCACCAGGCTCTTCATGCCCTTGCGTATGGCATCGCCGGAGCCGTCCGACGGCGCGGCCGACGACGGGAGCGTCCCGCCCGTGGTGAGCGCGGCCGCCAGCACGGCCACGACCGCGGCGGCCCGCCGCCGCCCGGGCGACGGACGATCAGCACGAACACGCTGCTGAGAACGATCGGACATGGAAGGCACTCCTTGTGTGTCTCGGGTAGCCGTGTGATCGGCTGCCCCGACACTAGGAAGCGGACCGGGCCCGGAGCATCGCCCGGCAGCACTAGGACCGCGGTACTGCCCCGCGTTGGGGACCAGTACCCAAGTCCCCTTACGGCCGGGGCGGGACCGGCGATGACGGGGCGGGCGGGTTTGACGCCCTCCTTCGTCAGCGCGTCCGCGATGCGGCGGGCCCGCCGAGGGGTCCGCCGGGAGGGCGTGGCGGGCCAACCAACGGGCCGCCGTCGGGTCGGGCGACGGATCGGCGAACGCGAGTGGCCGCGTAGTCCTCGAGCGGCGGGTCGTGGATGTAGCCGGCGACCACGCCGTGGCGCACGAGGCGGTCCACGGGGGTGTCACGGTCGTCGGCCAGGAGCGGGACGCGGAAGAGGGCGACGGGGCCGTCATGGGTGGCGCGGTCACGGACGGCCGGTGAGGCCCGGGGTGTGCGCGAGGACGGACACGCCCGCCCTGCAGCGGGTCAGGTCCTCGTCCGGGAGGGCCAGGCGGACACCCAACCGGCCGCGCACCAGCGGCCCGTGGCGGTCCCGGTAGCGGTGCAGGTCGACGCGGGCCCACGGGTCGTACGCGGGCAGGCTCGGCGTCTCCCGCGCGGACACGGCGAGCTGGAGGGCGCGCAGCGGCACGCGGAGTCGTCGCGTTCGAGCAGGCCGAGGCGCTGCATCGTCCGCCAGAGAGGGTGCGCCAGGTTGAGGCCGCGCACGGCGGAGCGGGCCAGCGGGCGCAGCGTCGTGGCCAGGGCGGGGCGCAACAGGCCGACGCCGACGCGGAAGCAGGCGGGGCACAACAGGTCACCCGGAGCAGTTCGAGCTCGCGGCGCGTGCGCGCGTCCTCGACGGCGGGGAAGCCGCCCGCCCTGCCCGCCACGTGCTCGGACAGGATGAAAGCCGCCGCCTTCCCGAACGTGCCGACCGGCCGCCCGGCCACGTGCGTGCCGGGGGCGTGCGCCGCGTCCTCGATGAGCGGGAAGCCCACCTCCTCGCAGCGGGCGCGCACTTCGACGACGCGGTCCGGGATCCCGTACAGGTGGTGAGCGGTAGGGGGTGGTGCCCGGCGCGGGCACCACCTCTGCACTCCCACACTGGACGTCAGGAGAGGGCCGAGGCGGTCATGCACGTTCCCGTACCGCATCACCAGTACGTACTGTTCGATACCGATGCCGAAGCGCCCTTCGAACACATCGATGACCTGAAGGCCGGCAACGGACTGGTGAGCATCAACCTGAAAAGGCACCCACACCAGCGTGCTGACCGGCATCCCCCAAGGAGCCCTCGAGGTCTCCTTCGACGTCCGCCCCGGCGAGCCGGAGCTGGACTGCACCGACTGGGATGAAGTGGCCGAGGTCAGCCTGTGCCTGCCCGGACACGGCCCGCTCGTGGGTGACCCGGTCAGCGACGACACCGTCCTCGCCCCCCCTGCTGCCCGGGCACGGGGCCTCCCACCCGCCGAGGACGTCGAACGCGACGAAGACCTCGAACGCGACGAGGACCTCGACGACGACAGCGCACAGGATGACGAGGAGGAAGACAGCGACGGCGCCCAGTGACGGCGATTCCGTTTCCACACACCCGGCCGTGACACCGCCGTCGACCCGGACAGCCCGCACGAGCAGCACACCATCCCGATCTGGCCGGCACCGCGTGCACCGGAGAGCCGGCACCAGCTCAGTGACCAGACCGGGCACCGTAGCCGCAACCCCGACCCGGAGTACTACGCCCAGCCCAAAGCCGCTCAAGCAGCTGCGGATGCCGCAAGCCTGCTGATGGTGCCGACCGCGCCAGTATTGCCGGTGATACCGCGCTCCGCCCGCCTCAAGCAGAGAGGCGGTGTGTGACCGGGGAGTTCACCGGACGCCGCGAACACGCCTTCGCGCACCACGGGCAACGGAGGAACTTCCACAAGGCGCGCTGCAGGCCGAATCCTGAGCAGGGCGTCGCGAGCGCACCCTGGGGAGTCCGCCCGCTTTCTTGGGCGTGCCGCGCAGCTCCGGGATGTCGTCAGGACGCCGGCTTGAACTCCTCGACCCCTGCCCCAGCCGTCAGCCTGTTCTCAGCAAGGTCGCGCACGCCCGTTCACAGGCCGAGTTCGGCCAAGGCCGCTTGACGCGGCGGGATGAGGCTGGGACGGCGTCGTCGCAGGTTGCTGAGCGACCGTCCCAGGCGCACCTGTTGTCCTTCCACCTCCTCGATGTGCCGCTGGGGGACCATGACCCTGGGCCCGGTACCGCGTGGTCCGCCGCACCGCCCGGATCACCAGGGCGGGCGTACCAGGTCCGGGGTCAGGGCGGCCAGGTCGGGGGCGCCGAGGAGGGCGAGGGCCAGTTCGATCTCCCGGTGCAGGGCGCTCAGGGCGGCGGTGACTCCTTCGGCTCCAGCCGCGGCCAGGCTCCAGACGTAGGGACGCCCGATCGCCACGGCGTCCGCGCCGAGCGCCAGCGCCTTCACCACGTCGGTGCCCCGCCGGATACCTCCGTCGATGAGGACCGGAACCCGGCCTGCCACCGCCTCGGCGACAGCGGGCAGGGTGACGAGCGGGGCAATCGCGGTGTCCAGGTTGCGGCCCCCGTGGTTGGACATCCAGACGCCGATTCCGATCTCTGCGGCCCGGCGAGCGTCGTCGGGGCGCACGACGCCCTTGGCCAGAACCGGCAACCCTGAGATCGAGCGCAGCCATTCGAGGTCGGACCAGCCGACGGCGGGGTCGATCCGCGGGTCGTGGATGCCGCGGTGCCCGGGGTCGGCCGCGTTCCGGCCCGGTTCCGCGCCATGGCCGGCCAGGTTGGCGGGCATGCGGTGGGAGGGGAGAGCGAATCCGTTGCGCAGGTCCCGCTCCCGAAGACCGGTCACCGGGGTGTCGACGGTGACGACGCAGGCGGTGGCACCGGCCGCACAGGCCCGGCGTACCAGGTCCTCGGTGAGGGCCCGGTCCCTCTGCACGTAGAGCTGGAACCACCACGGCCCGGTGGCGGCGGCGCCGATCTCCTCCAGCGTCAGCGTGGAGAAGGTACTCACCGTGGTGAGGGCTCCCCCGGCGGCGGCGCCCCGCACGGTCGCCGCTTCCGCGTCGGGGTGGAACAGGCCGTGCGAAGCGGTCGGCGCAAGGAGGACAGGGGCGGGGAGTTCTGTGCCGTAGAGGGTGCAGCGGGTGTCCACGCCCGCGGTGCCGGTGAGGACCGGGGGCAGCAGGGCCAGACGCTCGTACGCCTCCGCGTTCCAGCGCACGGTCCGTTCGTCCGCCGCGCCGCCCTGCAAGTAGTCGTAGGCGGGGGCGGGCAGTACGTCGCGGGCCGCGTCGTGGAAGTCGGCCAGGGTGATGCGCTGGGGATGGGGCGGGGTGGCGGGGCGCGGCAGCGAGGTCGTCACACTGCTCCCTGGTCGGCGGCGTGCACGCGCAGGTGGAAGGTGAGGCGGTTGATCGCCTCTCGGGCGGCGGCCAGCGCCTCGTCGGCGCTCGGCGCGATCGCGCGGGCGTGGGCGACCCGCGACGCGGAGGATTCCAGGGTGCCGACGGCGGCGTCCGGCGGGAGAAGCAACTGCACTTCCGTCACCCCGGGTACCGCGCGGGCCTCGTCCAGGCCCGTGGTCTCGGCGAGCACTCCGGGGGCGGGCAGCGCGGCGAACCAGATCGCCGAACTGCGGGGCGTGCGCGGTGCGGCGAGGGCGGCGCGGATGCCGGGCAGGACCTTCTCGCCGAGGGTGTGGCGGATGAGGCAGTCGGCGATGTCGACGCCGGTCACGTCGTGGGCGAGGGCCGGGATCTCGTCGCCGCCCATGCGGACGTGCGTCTCGATCAGCTGCGGTCCGCTTTCGGTGAGGACGACTTCGGTGTGGGTGGCGCCCGCCCCGATGCCGAGGGCGTCCAGGATTCGTTCCACGTAGTGGTGGATTCGTTTTTCCTGGGCGGGGGTGAGGGGTGCGGGGCTGACGTGGCCCAGTTCGACGAAATTCAGCGGGTCGGAGTACTTGCGGGTGATCGCGACGATCTGGTGGTCGCCGTCCTCGGAGAACGCCTCGACGCTGAACTGCGGGCCCTCGTGGAACTGTTCCACCAGGACCGGGGTGCCGTCGGCGTCCTCGAGTCCGCCGCCGGCCCGTGCGAAGGCGGCGTCGGCCTCCTCGGCGTCACGTGCCAGGGTGATGCCCTTGCTGAAGGAGCCGCTGCCTGGTTTCACGATGCAGGGGGTGTCGTGCGCGGCGAGGAACGCCCGCAGTTCCTCCACGTCGGAGACCTGGGCGCAGGCCGTGGTATCGATGCCGGCTTCGCGCAGCCGGACCCGCATGGCGTGTTTGTCGTAGACCAGGGCAGTGGTCCGCGCAGAGTGCGCGGCGAGGCCCAGCGCCTGGCCGACGAGTGCGCACTTGTCCTGGTCCCGCTCGCCGAAGGCCACGATCCGGGTGAACGGATGCCGGGCGTGCACGGCCTCGGCGAACGCGACCCATTCGTCGTCCGGCGCATCGGGGCTCACCCCGATGATCCGGGTGTGCTCCGTCGTCTCACGGAGTTTGGAGAGGTAGTCCAGTCGGCAGATGACGGTGGTGCGGGTGCCGGCCCGGGCGCGGCGCAGCCGGGTGGGCAGGTCTCGGCCGCTGCCGATGACCAGGACGTGCTCGGACATGAAGGTCAACCTCGCTGGGAGTAGGCGTACGGCGGTGGTCAGAGATGGGTGAGCCAGCCGTGGGGATCGGCATCCCGGCCGTGGACCACGTCCTGGAACGCCTGGCGCAGCCGCTGCGTCACCGGTCCGCTGCCCGCTCCGGTGACGGGGCGGTCGTCGACCGAGGCGATGGGGACGATCTCGGCGGCCGTACCGGTGAGGAACGCCTCGTCGGCGACGTAGAGCTCGCTGCGGGTCAGGCTCTGCTCACGCACTTCGTGGCCGAGGTCGTGGGCGAGGGTGATGACGGTGTCCCTGGTGATGCCGGGCAGGATGTTGTCGCTGACCGGCGGGGTGGTGATCACTCCGTCGCGTACGGCGAAGACGTTGGCAGCGGACGCCTCGGCGACGTGGCCGCCGGGGGTGAGCATGAGGGCGTCGTCGTAGCCCGCACGGATCGCGGCGACCTTGGCGAGCGCGGAGTTGACGTACGCGCCGGTGGCCTTGGCCAGTGGCGGCACCGTGTGTACGCCGTTGCGCTGCCAACTGCTGACCATGAGCCGGCAGCCCTCCTGCTCGGCCTTCTCCCCCAGGTACGAGCCCCAGGGCCAGGCCGCGATGGCGACCCTGGCGCTGTCCAGGCGCGGAGCGACGCCCATGGTGCCGTATTCGAGGTAGACGAGGGGGCGCAGGTAGCCGCTCTCCAGGCCGGTGCGGCGCAGCAGTTCGAGGCACGCCTCGGTGAGTTCGTCGACGCTGTGGCCGGGGTCCATCAGGTAGACGCGCGCCGAGTCGTGCAGCCGCTGGAGGTGTTCGCGCAGCCGGAAGACGGCCGGGCTCCGCTCCGTCGGGTAGGCGCGGATGCCTTCGTAGACGCCCCAGCCGTAGTGGAGGCTGGGGGTGAGGACGTGTACCTGTGCCTGGTCCCAGGGGATGAACTTGCCGTCCATCCAGATGTCGCTGGTGGGCGTGAGCTTCATCGTGCGGCTCCATGAACGGTGGATGAGGGCGGGAGGGTGCGGGACGGGACCGGGGTGGCCGGGCTGCCGACGTGCTCAAGGCGGCGCTCGACGCTGCGGGACTGGAGGCCCAGCACCTCGTGGAGGACTTCGGCGTCCGGCCCGTGGAAGGCGAACCAGCCCCAGCGGGGTCGCAGCGCGCAGCCGCGCTGGAATTTGGCCTCGTAGGTGGCGAGTCCGTAGTGGATGCGGCGGATGCCGTTCTCCAGCGCCCAGCGGGTGGTCTCGTGGTAGGTGAGGGCGAGGTAGCAGCCGGAGGCCTCGGGGGCGAAGCCCACGGTGCGCAGGAAGAGGGCGTCGCCCGCCCTGAGGTACAGCGCGAAACCGAGCACGCGGTCCTCGTGGACGGCGCCGAGGACGACGCACGACTCGCCGATCTCCTCGCGCAGGGCGTCGAAGTCCCGGCGGACGCGCTCGTGTCCGCCGGGCAGTCCGTACTTCGCCCGATGGGCCACCTGGAGGGCGGTCACCGTGTCGTCGAGTGCTTCCGGGCCGGTGATGGTCACGGTGTGGAAACCGCTGTTCTCGTAGGCGGTGACCTCTTTGCGCAGTCCTCTGCGGCGGCGGCTGCTGAGCCCGGCCACGTACTGCTCCCAGTCGTCGGCGCTCAACTCGTGCACGGCGTCGGCGCCGAGGAGCGTCGCGTGGTAGCCGACACGGGTGGCGGCGGCGTCCACCTCCGCTGCCTCGGGTTCACCCACGTAGAGCAACGCCGTGCTGCGGCATCCGAGTTGGTCCGAGATCTGCTGGAGGAGGGCGGGCAGGGCCGTCATGACCGACCGGCGCTGCTCCGGGGAGCGCCCATGGGTGTGGGCCACGCCGTGATGGTTGCCGAAGGTGGCGAGGGTCAGGGAGGGGTAGTGGCCGGTGCGGTCCTCGGGCAGGGCTGCCGTGAGGCGGTCCCACTGTTCACGCTCGTCCTCGTCGAGGAGTTCGGGCTCGGCCATGGGTGAGGCGGTGCCCGCGAGCCTCGGGGCGTCGTAGAAGAGCAGCCCGCCGGGCGTGTGGGTGACGAGCAGCGTGGCCAGAGCCACCGGCCGGTCTTCTTCGAGCACTTGGAGGCAGTGCGTCTCGTGGAGGTCGGTCCGTGCGGTGAAGCGCAGCCAGCGGGCGTCGTCCCAGATCAGGTCGGAGCCGCCCTGCCCGGTGGCGTCGTGGTGTGCCGGGTGAGGGCCGGGCGGGAGCAGCCGGGCCGTGAACGCACCGTGGTGCGCGGTTGCCTCCGTCGTGGTCATCGCGGCCCTCCTTCGGTGCGGCCTGATACGGCGGAGACGGGCGCGGGCGGGTCGGTGTCGTCCCAGCCGAAGCCCGCGCCGACGAGCTGTGCGGTGGCATCGAGCCTGCTGTCCAGGACGGTGGGGTCGGGGTCGGTGATCACCCAGGTGGCGAGGAAATCGCCGGACTTGCGCAGCCGGTAGCGCTCCCCGCTCCAGTCGTCGCCGATCCGGGTGTTGAGGACGAAGTCCGTCGCGCCGGGCGGCGGTTCGGGCAGCCGCAGAACCCGGCCGTGCTTCGGCGGGATGCCGCAGAAGGCGGCGCGGGGGGCGGTGCGCGCGTGGTTCCGTACGGCGTCGAGCGCGACGGGCAGCCCGCACTCGACGCGGGCCCACAGCTCTCGCGGGTCGGTGCCCAGAATGTGGCGGAGCATGGCGGGGATCGGTCCGCCGCCGATCCGGGCGGCCACTTCGCACAGCACGATCCGGCCGCTGTCGGTGACGAAGAACTCCGCGTGCGCGCAGAGGGTGTCCGGCGAGGGCAGCGCGTCGATCAGTCGCCACGTCTCCCGGACCAGGCGCTCGTGGAGCGGATCGGCGGGGTCGAGGTTGCGCGAGCCGAGCGGGGCGTCCTCCCAGTGGGTCAGGCACCCGGCGCCGGTGTACCGGGAGGCGACGGCCGCGACGGGCTCGCCTTCGGCCCGGAAGACGTCCACGTGGTGGAGGGTTCCGTCGATGAACTCCTCGACCTCGTACGAGCCGCCCGCCACCTGCTCGGCGAGTGCGTCCGCCTGGCCGGGTGCGTCGAGCACGTGCACACCCGTCGATCCGGAGCCGCTCCTCGGCTTGACCACGACCCGGCCGGGGCGGTCGGCCATGAAGTCCGTGATGTCGTCCACGCTCGCGACGGGTGCGAAGGCGGGGACGGGCAGGCCTGCGGCGCTCGCGTACTGCTTCATCAGGACCTTGTCGCGGTACGCGGCGGCCGCGACGCTGTCGAGGCCGGGCAGGGCCAGCTCGCGGCGCAGCAGGGCGGCGCGCTCGACGTCGGCCTCGGCCAACGCCAGTACGGCACGGGGACGGTGTCTGCGGGCGGCCTCACGGGCGGCGGTGAGCACGGCGTCGTCGTCGGTGTAGTCCGGGACGGTGACGACCTCCGTGAAGCCCTCGCCCACGGGTGCGCCGTCGGCGGTGACCGCGACGAGCCTGCCCGCCTCCTCCGGCAGCCACTGGGCGAACGGGAGCGCTGCCTGGCGGGGGCTGATCAGGACGAGGATCACGCGGACGCCTCCCCGGTTCCGGGGAGGCCGAGCCGCGCGGCGAGCTCGTCCAGGGCGGCGGCGGTGCCCGCGTCCAGGGGGATGCCGTGGGTCTCCCGGTGCCGTTCGTGGGCGCGTTGCGGGTCACCGGGAGCGAGCACGGGCCGGTTTGTCGCGGCGGTCGCGGTGCGCACCGTGGTCAGCAGATCCGTCAGTCCGGTGGCGAAGCTGTCCGCGCCGGTGAACGCCTCCGGGTCGAGGGCGAGTACGAGATGTCCGATGCCGCGGCTCCCTCCGGCGCCGCCCTCACCGACCTGGGAGAGCCGCCAGTCGGGTGCGGTGCCGGTGAGTACGGCGCCGAGCAGGGTGACGGCCATGGCCAGGCCCTGCCCCTTGTATCCGCCGAGCGGCGAGAGCGCGTACGCCTCCTCGGGGTGCGTGGTGGGCCGCCCCGCGCTGTCGGTGGCCCAGCCGTCGTCCAGGCCGCGGCCTTCGGCCCTGCGCTGCTTCACCTCGCCGAAGCAGACCTGGCTGGTGGCCATGTCCAGGGCGAATTCCTCGTCGCTGCCGCCCGCGGCGACGCTGATGGGGTTGGTGCCGAACAGCGGCTCGACGCCCCCGTACGGTGCCACGCGGGAGGCGGCCGAGGTGACGGCGATGCCCACCAGGCCCGTTCGGGCCAGGGCGCGCGTGTAGACCGACGCGGCCCCGAAGTGGTTGGAGTTGCGCACGCCGACGGCGGCCACCCCGTACCGGGCGGCCCGCTCCGCCGCGAGCCGCGCGGCCGTCAGCCCGGCAAGGACACCGAGCGAGCCGTCGGCGTCCAGGAGCAGTCCGGCGCCCCTGTCCCGCACGACGGTCGGCTCCGCCGCCGCGCGGGCCACTCCGGTGGACAGCTCGGTGAGGTACTGCGGGAGCAGGCGCAGGCCGTGCGTGTCGATGCCGCGCAGCGAGGTGGTGACCAGCGCGTCGGCCACCGGGTCGGCCTGCTCCGGGGGCAGTTCCGCCGCGATGAGTGCCTCGCGGGCGAGTTCTCGTGCCTGTCGTGGGTGGATGGTGCGGCCCGTGGCGGGCGGCGCGGGCTCGGCTCGGGGTGTCCCGGCCGGGGCTTCGGTGGTCAACGGGTGCTCCTGTGCACGAAGTGATGCGGACCGGCCCCCGGCAGCTCCAGGGGCCCGCCGAGGATGTCGAAACGGTGCTTGCGGTAGAAGCCGAGGGCCGTGTCGGGAACGTGGCCCCAGACCGTTTCGGCGCCGTCCAGGGCCGCGACGGTCAGGGCGGTGCGCAGGAGCGCACTGCCCGCACCCGTGCCGCGGACCTCGTCGAGGATGGCCATGCCGTACAGGCGCCGGGCGCGGCCGGGGCGCGGGTCCGGCAGGTCGTGCCCGGCCGGTGGGTCCTCTGCGGACAGGGAGGCGGCGCCCACCTCGCGGCCCTGGAGCAGTGCCGCGAGGTGCCGGGTGGCGGGGTGTTCGTCCTGCGGGTGGCCGACGCCCGGCGTGGCCGGTGCGGAGCCCGGTGCCTGACGGCGTACGAGGTGCGCACGCTCGGCCGGGACGTGGTGCACGTACCAGCCGTGGGCCGTGGCGTCGGGGAGGTATCCGGAGCCCGGGCGGTCGGGCAGCGCGACGTGGCCGGTGGCGTCGAGGCTGAGCCCGTGTCCGGTGTCCACCGCGAGCAGGTCGACCACGTCGACATCGAGGTGGTCGACCAGACCGCCGAGGTGGGCGGTGGCGGAGACGCCCGCGGCGGACTCGGGCATGCAGCCGAGCATGGTGATCAGGCCGCGTTCCCGTGCGGCCCGCAGTATGGCCAGGGCCGGGGTGAGGCCGCCCGCCTTCATCGGTTTGACGTTGATGCCGTGGAAGGCGTCCGCGCAGGCGTCCAGGTCGGCCGGGGAGGTGATGCTCTCGTCGGCGATGACGGGGATCGGGCTGATCTCCTTGAGGCTGCGGGCATCGTCCCAGGCCGAGCGGGGGTAGGGCTGTTCGATCAGCCGCACTCCCAGGTCGTGCAGATGGGGCAGGGCGGGGACGAGCCGGTCCGGGTCCCAGCCGCAGTTGCCGTCGATGAGGAAGGGTGCGTCGGTCTGGCGGCGCAGTTCACGCAGGATGCTCAGGTCACCGGGGTCCGCGAGCTTGACCTTGTACGCGCACCATCCCGGGCGCTCGCGCAGTTTCCCGGCCATCGCCTCGGGGGTGTCGAGGCCGATGCTGTAACTGGAGCGCAGGTTCCGCGGCCGGTCCAGGCCCAGGGACTTCCACAGCGGGGCATCGAGGAGGCGGGCCCGCAGATCGTGGAGGGCCGAGTCGAGTGCCGCGAGCACGAACGGGGAGTCGGGCAGTTCGGTGGCCAGCCGCTGCCAGACGGTGTCGGCGTCGCCGTCCGGCCCGCACACGTCGAGCGTGGTCAGCAGGGGCGCCGTTCGCCGTAGGTCGGCGTGCATCCGCTCCAGGCCGGAGTTGTAGTGGTCCGTCATGAAACAGGATGCTTCGCCGTAGCCGGACACCCCGTCCTGCTCCGCCTCGACGATGACCGTGCGCGTGATCGGGATGGCCTCCCGCGCGGAGCGCCAGAGGTGACGTTGGGTCAGACTGGCCTCGTGCGCGGTGACCCTCACCGGTCACCCGCCCGTGGCGGCTGGGACGCTTCGGGGTCCGGCTGCCCGGGGAACCAGGAGCCCAGAGCGGGGCGGAGGTCGTCGAACCACTCCGCCTTCGGGTCGTACCGCGCGAAGAACTGCCGCCCCACGAGCCGGGCATCACGGGCCTGGAGCAGCCGCAGCGAGAAGACCCGCTCCCCCGCGACGGTGGTCACCGAGTCCAGCAGGACCTTCCCCGGCGAGGCCGACATCACCGGGCCCCGAGCGGAGCGGGCAAGGCCGGAGACGCCGCGGATGGCGTTGTTGTAGATGTCCAGCGCCTCGGCGAGCGCCACACCGAAGTAGCTGCGGGCGCCGGTGTCCCGCTCGACGAACATGTAGTACGGCACCACGCCGAGCTCCACGAGCTGCTGCCACATCCGCGACCAGGCGTCCGCGCGGTCGTTGACGTGAGCGATCAGCGGTGCCTGGGCGCGGATCACCGCACCCGTCGACCGCACACGGGCGATGGCATCGCGCACCACCGGGGTCTCCAGCTCCCTCGGGTGGGAGAAGTGCGCCATGACCGCGACGTGCCGGCCGGCCGCGACACAGCGTTCGAGCAGCCGCAGCAGATCGTCCGCGTCGGCGTCGCTGGTGAAGCGGGCCGGCCAGTAGGAGAGCGCCTTGGTCCCGAAGCGCAGCGTGCGCACGCTCTCCATGGCCGGGTCGAGCAGCGGCTCGATCCAGCGCTTCAGCACCGCGGTCTTCATGATCATCGGGTCGCCGCCGGTGAAGAGGACGTCGGTGACCTCGCGGTGGTTCGCCAGGTAGCCGGTGAGGTCCTCGGGTGAGCGCAGCGCCTGCCGGAGTTCGGCCACCCCGACGAACTGGGCCCAGCGAAAGCAGTAACCGCAGTACGCGTGACAGGTCTGACCCTGCGAAGGGAAGACCAGCAGGGTCTCGTCGTACTTGTGCTGGAGCCCGTCGAGTCTGCGTCCGTCCAGTGTCGGCACATTGGCCTCGAGCTGGTCACCGGGGTGGGGGTTGAGCAGTTCCTGGGCGTCGGCGGCGGCTTTGCGCAGGACGTCGCGCGGCGCCCCGCTGTCATGGAGGGCCGCGATGTTCTCGAAGACGTCCGGCGGGAGCATGTCGCGGTGCGGGAAGGTGAGCCGGAAGATCGGGTCGTCGGGCGCCGCCGACCAGTCGATGAGCTGGTCGGCGACGTACTCGTTCACCTTGAAGGGCAGGACGGAGGAGACGACCCGCAGGTCGCGCAGGTACTCCTCGGACATCCCGCGGTCGCGAGCGAGCGCCGCCAGGCGTTCGTGGGAGTAGGTCTTCACACGGAATCCTCATGGGTCCTCGGTGGCGGGGCACCCGCCACCGGTCGCGTGCCAGGGCAGCGTCAGTGGGCGATGTGGGAGCGGGACCAGTCGAAGTCCACCTGGTCGGCCACGCCCATCTGCTCCACCAGCTTGTGCAGTCCGGTGTAGTCACGGACCAGCCGCGTACGGCCCGCGTCGGCCTGGCAGTCCGCGAGCATCTCGTGCCCGCCATCGATGCCGACGAGGTCGACGATCCGGTGCCAGGTCGTGTAGTCGTTGGCCACGAAGGCGTCGAGACCTTCCATCAGCATGTCCAGGAAGTACCTGCGCTGCCGCGTGTCGAGGTGGTGGTAGACCATCTCGGCGAGCACGTGCGAGATGGACGCGTGGCAGTACTCGTCGCGGTTGTGCAGCTTCGCGGTCGTGCTGTTGATGGGCTGGATCGTCGTGTCCTCGGCGAGCAGGTCGAGGTACGCGTTGATGGAGATCTCCGAAACCGTCGCGAAGGCGAGCGTCGTCAGGGACTTCTCCCAGCGCTCTCCCGCTCGGTCCCGCAGTTCCTGGTGGGCGCGCGCGGTGTGGGAGAGCGGCAGCGCGTTGTCCGGCATGGCGTGCCCCCGCTTCCTGCGGGTCACCGCGCTCGCGTTGAGGTGCATGAGCGTGTGGTACTGCTCATCGACCATCGCCTGGGCCAGCGACAGGTTGAGCGCCTCCCCGGTGAGGCCCGGGTACTCCCCCTCCATGACCAGCGCGAACGCGGGGTTGGCCACCTTCTGCTCGGCCATGACGGTGTGCCGGTTGTACGCGATCCACGCCCAGCTCAGCAGTTCCGCCCGCTTCTGCGGGTCCAGGCCGCGGAAGGTCGGGTGGTCACGGAAGGGCAGGATCCGCTCGGGGTAGTCCGCGCGTGACAGGTCGAACAGTTCGTCGAGGTCGGGCTCCTCCCGCTTGACGGTGGCACGGCGATGCCAGTTGCCGACGAGTCGGCGGATCACCGCGTTCTCCACCGGGTCGTTCGGGTCGAAGGTCGGGATGCCCTCGGGGAGCGGGGGGCCCGGGGTCTCCTGCCCGACCACGTCGTCGAGGCCGCCTTCAAGGATCGGGGTGTCGCTGTTCATCACATTCCTCACGGGGAGCGGTGCCGACCGGCACCGCGGGTGGTCGGGGCTCCGCCTTCCGGCGGCGCCGGTGGCCCACGGCCGGGCTCAGGACTCCTGGAGCCAGTAGCGCGTCAGGTGGCGTCGCGCGTCGCTGTAGGAGGAGCGGGCGTGCAGCATCCGCTGGTTGTCCCAGACGAGGATCGATTCCTCCGGAATGAGGACGGACACCTTGTTGTCCCGGAAGAACGACTCGGCCCGCACGGCGAGTTCGCGTCCCAGGGAGCCCAACGGGAGTTCGTCGGCGGGTACGTCGGCGTCGATCGGAGGGTCGTAGTGGCCGGCTGTCAGCAGGTTGTAGCTGAACCGGACGATGTCACGGCCCTCGGGAGTGCTCTCCACCACGGGACGTCGCACTCCGGCGGTGCCGGTGCCTCCGGTGTTGTGGCCCACCCAGTCGATGGCTTTGCCCTGCACCGTCTGGCGCTCCTCCTCGCTGAGGGAGGCGATGAAGGCGTACGCGTCGGCGAGTTCGGTCTGTCCGCTGCCGCATCGGGCCTGGACCCGGCAGTGGAGAGCGAGGTAACGGGGCGGCGGGTTCCAGCCGGGTGCCTCGGTGTGCACGAGGATGGTGTTGGTGCTCTTGGAGTAGCGCCGGTCCTCGAAGCCGGGGGCGGCCTTCACCTGATAGCGCAGCTGCCCGTCGTACTGCGGGATGAGGGCGCCGAGATCCTGTAGGGCCGCGGCAGCCTGTTCGTCGGTGGTGATGCCGTCGAGCAGGGTGTAGCCCTGGTCGAGGAGTTCCTGGGTGCGCGGGGTGACGGCAGTCGTCATGGTCTGCGTTGCTCCATGTCAGTTCCTGGGATGGGGAAGCATGGGCCGGGCGCGGCGGCTTCGCGCGCCGCCGCGCCGGGGGCGGACTCCGCTGAAGAAGGGAGGTGCGGCGCACGGCCGAGGGGGCGTGCTCAGCGAACACGTCCTGGGCACTGCGGATGCCGGGCGACTCGGCGCCGGCCGGGGGAAGACCACTGCGGCCGGGAACGCGGCGGCACGTCACCGTGATCGGCGTGGGCCGACGTCCGTGCGCGCCTCCCGCTCATGCGGGGTCTCACGGCAGCGGGGCGGAGCGTGGTCGCGTACGACGAGGGGCGCCGTGCTCACCCGGCCCGCGGGTCGGGGGTGGAGGGAGCGCCCGGGCTCAACTGCCCCAGGTCACATCGGCGCTGTGCATCATGTCCGGGGTGGGCTGGGACAGGCCGCCCGTCGGCACGGTGGCGGCGGACATGCCTTTGGAACATACCTGGGCGATGGCCTGAGCACTGTCCGGGGAGACCGCCTGAGCCATGAGGAGGGCGCCGAGCGCGATGCAGCCGGCTGCGACGGTCCTGAAAGTCGGGGTGAGTCTCACGGAACGGCCTTTCGGTGAATTGCGCTCTGCTTTTTCGGTGAACTCCCGGAACCCGCTCGGAGTGCTTCTGGCTCTCCCGCCGCGCCGGTGCCCCTACTCTGGCAACTCGCCGTCCTGCGCGGAAGGGGAGTCCGGTGGACGGAACATGTCGTGTCCTATCCCGTCCACGGGTGACGGGGACGCCATGCGATCCCAGAACTCCGGAATCAGCACCACTCCGCAGGACGCCATCCGGAAAGGTGCCAACGGGAAATACGCGGCGAGTGATCGGGAGCACAGGGCCGCGGCCCTCAGTTCTGCGTCAGCCAGACTTGGCGCGGTCAGGAAGAGGCCGACCACGGGCCCGCCGGGCCCGTCCGGGTCCACGCTGACGTGCTCCAGGCCGTCTCCCGGCTCGGCGCAGGAGATCAAGGCAGCCCCCGTGCCCACCGGCAGCGGCACATCGGCGGGCCCGTCCAGACGGACATGCACGAGATACATGGCTCCCCCTTCCCCCTCACCCTTGTTCCTGTGCTCAGCCGATGTTCCAATGCTCGGCCGACGGCCGTCCCGGCCGCGAACGGTCCCGCGCACCCGCCGGTCGCCCGCACCCCCAGGCGACTCCCTTCGCGTTCACTCGACGGCAGGCGACCGCGGCCGAGTACGCACGCCGGCCATTCCCGCCTCCGGGGCCGGGCGGGCCGGCCATGACGACACCCAGGCCGTCCGTCCGTCATCCGACGCACTATTGATACACCACCGCAAAGCTGTGGTGCCCCTGTCCCAGGCCGCCGCCGGATTGGTTTTGCCCGAGTCCCTCCGCCCTCGACCGGCTCTGTGCCACAGCGGGTCGAGGGTTCATTCCTTCAATTCCCTCCCACCTGCCCAACTGCGCCCGCATCCCATTCCATGGCTGGCCGATGAATGCAGTGGCCGATACCGTCCAGGCCGAAGGGGTTGATGGGGGCCGCCCCCGGATCGCATCGTGTTCTGAGCGTGCGACGCCACGCATTCCACGGAGAACCGGGAATTCAAGGCGGGTCGATGCCGTCGTCCTCTACCGATTCCCTTGACGCGACTCGAGACTTCGCAGCCCAAAGAGAGCTGAACAACCGCTGGAGACGCAGCCTTTATGACGAATGCCTTGACCCCAGCGGCGCCCGTCCGTCCTTCGCCCCTGGCGTTCCGCGTCTTCCTCGGCGGCCAGAGCGTCTCGCTCATCGGTGACGGCCTCGCGATCCTCGCGATTCCCCTGCTCGTCCTCGAGGTGAGCGGATCCCCGTACGCGGCCGTGCTCGCCGCCATCCCGCGGACCGTCGGCTACCTGCTGGTCGGCCTGCCCGCCGGCGCACTGGTGGACCGGCTGAACCCCCGCAACGTCATGCTGACCATGGACGTCGTACGGTTCGCGGTCTTCCTGTCCCTCGCCGTGCTCGCGGCCACCTCGCAGCTCGCCGTCCCGGTGATCCTCGCCCTCGCGTTCGTCGCGGCGGGGGCCGGCGTGTTCTTCGAGACCGCGCTGACCGTGGCGGTGCGGGACCTGGTCGAGGAGGAACGCCTGGTCCGTACGAACTCGCTCCTGGAGGCCGCGAACCAGAGCGCGCAGATCGTCGGCCCGGGGCTGGTCGGCGTGTTGTCGGCACTCTGGGGCCTCCAGGTCGCCCTCCTGGTCAACGCCTGCACCTTCGCGGTGTCCTTCGTTTCCGTCCTGCACGTACTGCGCGGCAAGGGCCGGGTGGGCCGGGCCCCCTCCCCGCCGCTGCGCGAGGCCCTGCGCGGGGTGCGGGGCGACCTGGTCGAGGGCTTCCGCTGTCTGCGGTCTCTGCGTGTCGTGCTCGTGGTGACCTGCTTGCAGGCAAGCGCCAATCTCTTCCTCGCCGTCGGCTACCTCCTGGTCTTCTACCTGCGCGACACGCTCCACCTCGGCGCCTCCGAGGCGAGTGCCGTCGTCGCGGCAGGCGGCATAGGCGGCGTGCTCGGCACCGCGGTGGCCCTCCGGCTCGGCCGCAGGATGCGGCACGAGACCCTCATCGCGCTCAGCGCGGCCTGTCTGGGGACCACACTCGCGTCCCTGGGGGTGGCGACCTCCCTGGTGCCGCTGCTGGTGCTGAATCTGCTGCTCGGGGGTTCCACGGTGACAGCGGTGGTACTCATCCGCACACTGCGCCAACGCCTGGTGCCAAGAGCCCTGTTGGGCCGGGTCACCGCCACGGCCAAGGTGGCCGCGCTGGCGGCGAGTCCGGTCGGAGCCCTCGCGGGCGGTGCGCTCACCACTCTCAATCACGGCAATCCCCGCCCGGTGTTCCTGGCAGCCGGTCTCCTCAGCGTCCTGACGACCGCTGCCGCCTGGACACTGGGCCTGCGGACCGGGTCACACTCTCCGTCCGGCACGGAACAGGGGCCCACCGCGCCCGGGGCGTCCGCCTCACCTGCAACGGGGACCGACGGGGCCGTCGAGGCGCCCTGACCGACGGCGCCACGTCACCCTCCGCACCCGCGACAGGCGCCCCCACCTCGCGAACGGGCGGCCCCCGAGACCGTCCCCCGACACGTCTCCCCCGCCGCCGCCCGTGACGCCCCGTTCGCCCGCCTCCCCTACCGGCCGAGGGCTCGGCACCACATCACCCGTCCGCGCGGCGCCTGCCGAAGGCCAAGCCGTCGTAAAGAATGCGCGTTCACGGACCGGCTGGATGACAGCGCCTTGCACCTGGCACGACAGCACGGGCACGAACGGGCCGGACGCCTCTCGCCCGCGGCCCGCGAAGTCGTCGCGGCTTGCCGACGGTTCGGCATCCGTCATGGTCAGCCCGGCCCGCCATCGCATCGGACAGAGCCAGTAGACCCCGGTCGACTTGTCGGAAGCTGCCTTCACGAGGCCGGTCCTGCACTGTGGCGGCCGGGTTCGGCAGCCCGGTACGGACGAGTTCGTGGGCCGAAAGGCGACCTTGACAAGATCACTCACGCATCGGAAGTTCATTCCATGCGTCATGCACACACCCGTAGTCGTCGCACCGTGTCTGCAGGGCCACCCAAAGGCTGATCGCCCGGTTGCCCCGACCGTCGCGCAGACCACCGCGCCCCCAATCCCCACGCCTTTCCGGACCCGTTCACCCCTCGGGAGACACACCTCATGCTGGCCGCACTCGGACTCGACACGGACACCGAACGCGTCTACCGCGCCATGCTGGACCATTGCGACGACGGGATATACGCACTGTCACAGCGACTCGCACTGCCGGAGGACCGGCTACGCAACTGCCTCGACCGGCTCCATTCCCTCGCACTCGTCCGACCGCCCGCCAAGGCCGACAGCGCCTTCCGGGTACTCGGCCCGGAACAGGCCATGAAGCTGCTGCTCGCCCGCCAGCAGGCCGAACTCGCCGCCCACCAGGAGCGTCTGGAGACCGCGAGGGTCGCAGCCGCGCAACTCGTCGCGGAGTGCGCCTCCGCGTACAGACCCTTAGCCGGCTTACACACCGAGGAACTGACCGGCGCGGAGGAGATACGCGACCGACTCGCCCGACTCGCCTCCGACGTCCGCCACGACATCATGACCCTCGCTCCGGGCGGCGCCCATTCGGAGAGCGACCTCGAAGCCAGCCGCAAGCCGAACGCGACCCTGCTGGACCGCGGTGTCACCGTACGGACCGTCTATCTCGACAGCATCCGCAATCACCAGCCCACGCTCCGGCACGTCCAGTGGCTCCACGAGCGCGGCGGCCACGTCCGCACCGCTCCCAGCCTGCCAATCCGCATGATCATCGCGGACCGGACCGAGGCCGTCCTCCCTCTGGACCCCGCGGACGCGAGCCTCGGTGCCGTGGTCCTCACGGGGCAGGGCGTCATCACGGCCCTGTGCGAGCTGTTCGACAGCACCTGGCAGGCCGCGAAACCCTTGGTGCCCACGGTGGTACGGGACACCGACGGCCTCACCCCACAGCACCGCGAGGCCCTCCGGCTGCTCGCCCAGGGGATGAAGGACGATGCGATCGCCAAGCGCCTCGGCGTCTCCACTCGCACCGCCCGCCGCTTCGCAGCCGAACTCATGGACGCACTCCAGGCACGCAGCCGCTTCGAGGCAGGCGTCCACGCGGTCCAGAACGGCTGGCTCCCCGCGTACCGCACCTGACACCCCGGCGGCGGGCGCGCCCCCTCGGTTGCCGGACATCAACCGAGGGGCGACCGACGACTCGCGTCACTGCCCCTCCTCACACCCCCTCCACCTCTCGCCCTCGTCAACAACCTTTACCGCAACATCAGTTCAGCCAAGCGGGCAAGGATGGCGTCGATCTCATCCGGCGTGAGGGGTACGAGTTCGAACAGCAGCCCCTCCGCATCCCGTCGGCCAGGCATGGCCCAGATCGACGGTGACCCCGCTCGCAGCGCTTCGTCCAGAGCGGCCGAGTCCATGGCCGACACGGCGGGATCCACCACCAGCCGGGCGCGGGCGAAGGGCAGGCCGGTCGGGTCGGGGACGGACGACGCGGTGACGCCCTGGACGGCACCCGCCCGCTCGACGAAGTCCGCCACCTTGTCCGCCTGCTGCTGCCGCCACACCGCCATATCCAGCTCCTGACGCGCCTCGAGCGCGGCGAGGACGCCGATCACCGCCTCCTTGCTCGCCTTCATCGCACGGCCGATACCCCGTTCCTGCGCCCGCACCGCCGCCACCGGACCGGCCCGGCCCACCACCAGACCCGCGGTCGGGGAACCCAGGTACTTCTGGCCGCTGATGGCCACCAGGTCCGCTCCGGTGGCCAGCAGTTCACCGACCCTGAAGTCTTGCGCGGCGCCATCGACGACGACGGGCACCCCGCGACGATGAGCGACCGCCACGGCGTCGGCCAACTCGGCACTGGCCCCGCGCACGAGACGGGACGACACCAGCAGCAGGCACGCGACGTCCTGTCGCGCGAGACCCGTCTCCAGATCCTCCAGCGTGAACCCGGCCTCCGTCCCCACGGGAACCGGGACCGCACCCGCCAGCCGGACAGCCTGCACGATGGAGTGTCCGTAATTGACCGCGTGTCCCGTCGGAAGAACGACTGCGCCGGGCATACCGGTCGTGTCCGGCAGCGCCTCGACGCGATCCAGGGACTCCCCGGTCATCGCGGCGGCGACCGCGAGAGTGATCGCCGACGCGGTGCAGTGCACGACGGTCCCCGCCTCCGCCCCGGTGAACCGAGCGAGGGCCCGGTCGGCCGCCTCCTGCAATTCGTCCATCACGAAGAACTCCGACAGCGACTCGGCGACCGCGGCGCTGACGTCGTCCCCACTGCGTGAGACGCCGAGGGGGGTGTAGGGCCCCCGTGCGTTGATGATGCGGCTGAGTCCGTATGCGGTGTGCAGTCCCATGAGTGCCATCCTGCCCTTGCCGGGGCGGTGTTCGCGGTGACCGCGTCGTGCCCGCCTCCCGCCGGCTCCCTGCGGGCGTTGCCGGAGTCCGCGCAGAGAGTCTTCACGTCAGCGGGGCGGACGAGCCCCGGATTGAACCGCTCCGGGATCCGTGGAGGCTCTATGCGTTGACTCCAGCCGCCGGTCGGGGCTGGTGTTGAGCGTAGTGGTTGGTCTCGTGCTCGTGGGGCGGGATGTCGCCGATGGCGGTGTGGAGGCGCTGGTTGTTGAACCAGTCGACCCATTCCGCGGTGGCTAGTTCGACGTCGGAAAGGCTATGCCAGGGCCTGCGGGGCTTGATCAGCTCGGTCTTGTAGAGGCCGAGCTGGGATTCCATGAGCGCGTTGTCCAGGGCGTCGCCGACTGTGCCGATCGAGGCGTCGATACCGGCCTCGAGGAGGTGCGCGGTGAACGCAAAAGACGTGTATTGGCTGCCGGCATCCGAATGATGAACCAGGCCCGGGCCAGCGGGAGTTCCGGCGCGGTCGCGGCGCCACAGAGCCATGTCGAGGGCGTCGAGGACGAGCTTGGCCCGCTTGCCGGTGGCGGCGGACCAGCCCACGATTGCCCGGGAGAACACGTCCACGACAAACGCGACGTAGACGATCCCGGACCACGTGGCGACGTAGGTGAAGTCGGCGACCCATCTTTCGTTCGGCCGGGATGCCGTGAAGTCGCGTTGCAGCAGGTCAGCTGCCCGATCATGACCGTCGTCCCGAACGGTGGTGCGGATCTTCTTCCCTCGCCTGGCACCCTCCAGGCCCAGGTCGCGCATCAGCCGGGCGACGGTGCAGCGGGCCACCGGTATGCCCTCGCGATGCAGCTGCCGCCAGACTTTCCGGACGCCGTAGACGCTGAAGTTGTCCGTGTGGACGCGGCTGATCTGCGTCTTCAGCTCGGCGTCGCGGACTGTCCGGGTGCTGGGGGCGCGGTTCTTCGCCGCGTAGTAGGTGCTCGTCGCGATCTTGAGTCCGTGGCTGGTCAGGACTCGGCAGATCGGCTCGACTCCGCACACCTGGCGGTGTGCGTCGATGAACGCTACGAGCGCTTCGACGGCCGGTCGAGCCCGGCCGCGAAGAAAGCCGAGGCCGCCTTGAGGATCTCGTTCACCCGCCGCAGTTCGGCGCTCTCCGCCTTCAGGCGCTTGATCTCTGCAGCCTCGTCGGACGTCACGCCCCGACGCCGGCCGGCATCGACTTCGGCTTTGCGGACCCAGGTCCGCACCGGCTCAGCGGCACCGATCCCGAGCTTCGCGGCAACCGCCTTCACCGCTGCCCACTCGGTCGGGTAGTTCGGGCGGACCTCCGCGACCATACGCACCGCGCGCTCACGAAGCTCAGCAGGATAGGCGGACGGACGTTCCATGACTCGACCCTCTCAGGGAATCGAGCCTCCACCAGACCCGGAGCGGTTCACCTATTCGTCCGGACCGTCCTCGTCTGTCCAGACAAGTGTTCCTGGGAAGTCGAGGTCCACGTCTGTGGCCTCCCATACCTCGTCGTCGGACACCCTTGCGATCCACGGGGGCGGTGAGGCTAGAGCGTTACCCACGAGATCCAGCACGCTGGCAAGGCATCTCCACAGCGGCCCTTCGAACCATCGGTAGCCAGCGTCCTCGATGTCCCATTCGCCGATGCGGCCCGTCCGTGTGTTCACGACGAGCTTGGTCACACCCAGCTCTCCGACGGGAACGATCCGGCGGCTGTCGTACGGACCGTACAGGTCGTCCTCAAGCCGGTACTCAAGGGAGTCGGCGTGCTCCTCAGCGATCTTCTCAACCCCGTACAACACGAACCCGGGCGGAATGATGTCGGTCAGCCCCGAGCCGTCATGGCGTAGGAGCGACCGCTCGATGTCGTCCGGCAGCCGTACCCCGATACGCTCATACAGGCCTTCCAAGCCGGCGCGCGTACACGGTTCCGGCAACGGATCCTCTTGGGGAGCGTGCTGGGCCAGCCAGCGTTCGATCTTCTCCCAGGACTCCTCAACAGGTGTCTCGTCGCCTCTGGGTCCCCACTCATCAAGGCCTTCGGGGACGTTGTCGGTCCAGATCAGCCGTCCAGGGATGTGCGGCCACACGCATGTGGCCTGCCATTTTCCGTCATCGCGCGCGATCCAGGGCGGTGACGAGGCGAGAGCGTTCCCGGCGTATTCCAGCAGACTGGAGAAGGAGGATCGCCACAGCGGCGGCGGGTCCTCGAACAGGCCGTAGTACGGCATTCTGCTACCCCAGTGCCCCATGCCCCCTGTCCTGGTGTTGACCACGAGCTGCGTGTCACCCAGCCCACCGACCGGCACAATCAGATTCCCGTCGAACGCCCCGTGTCGATCCCTTCCGAACCTGCGCTCGAGTGAGTTGATGTGCTCCCGCGCGATCTGCTCAACGTCATACAGGACAAAACCCGGCGGGGTAACGGTGGTGCGCCCGGAGCCGTTGTGCCGTAGTAATGAGCGTTCGACGTCCTCAGGCAGCCGCACACCGAGCCGTTCATACAGGCGCTCCAGGTCTTCGTGGGCGCAGGGCTCCGGGAGGAGGTCCTCGTCTGGGGCGTGCTGGGCTATCCAGTGTTCGATCTTCTCCCAGGATTCCTCGACGGGCACGTTCAAGCCTCCTCCAGTCAGTCAAGGGGCCTTGCCCCCGGAGTTTGGACACGTCTATGCGGCTTGGGTCAGGGTAGTTGCTGTTGGTTGGCAGTCGTTCTCGTAGGCGATCGGAGACCGCTGACCGAGGCGGGAGTGCCGACGCCGGGTGTTGTACCGGGCCAGCCAGCGGAAGGCGTTGAGTCGCGCTTCATGCTCGTTCGACCAGCCTTTGCGGCCCTGAAGCGTCTCCCTTTTGAAGGCGGCGTTGAAGCTCTCCGCTGCGGCATTGTCCGCGCTGGAGCCGACCGTGCCCATACTCTGCCGGCCCCCTGCCGATCTGCAGATTTCAGCGGAGGCTCTGCTCGTGTATTGCGAGCCGTGGTCGGTGTGCATCAACGCTCCGGCCAGGCTCCCGCGGGTCCGCTCGGCTGCCGCCAGGGCGTCGATGACGAGCTCGGTTCGCATGTGGTCGGCGATCGCCCATCCGGCCAGCCGGCGTGAGGCAAGGTCGATGACGGTCGCGAGATAGAGCGGCTTCGAGCCGCTGTCCGGCAGATACGTGATGTCGCCGACGTACTTCGTGTTCACCTCGGTCGCGGTGAAGTCACGGCCGATCAGATCCGGTGCCTTCGCCGTTGCCGGATCCGCGACGGTGGTCCGGTGCCGGCGGCGCAGACGAACACCCTCGAGCCCGATGGCTCGCATGATCCTTGCGACGCGCTTGTGGTTGATCTGTTCGCCCTGATCGCGGAGTTCGGCGGTGATCCTGGGGGCTCCGTAAGTGCGGTCGGAGTCCTGGTGGACCTTGCATATCCGGGCCGCGCGCCCGGCCTCGACGGCCTGCCGGGCCGTCCGTGCGGCCGCGGTGCGGCGCCAGTAGTAGAAGCTCGAGCGGGCGATGCCCAGGATGTCGCAGAGCCGCTTCACGCCGTGACGACGCTGGTGGTCAGCGACGGACTGGAAGCGGTTCACCAGCGCGTCTCCGTCGCGACATACCGGGCCGCCTTGCGGAGAATGTCGCGCTCTTCCTCCAGCTCACGGATCCTCTTGCGTGCCGCGGCCAGCTCCGCCTGAACGCCATCATCGCTGGCCCGCGCAGCAGGTGGCGGCCCGGAGTGGGCGCCGGGCCGGCGCCCGTCGGCGGCCCGGATCCAGTTCCGCAGCGTCTCGGTGTTCACCCCGAGATCACCAGCGACCGACTTGATCGTCGCTCCCGGCCTAGACCGGTACAACGCGACCGCGTCCGCCTTGAACTCAGCGGGGTAATGCTTCAGCCCCACAGGGACTCCGTTCTCCTGGACCATCAAGATCCAAGTCTCTCCGGTGTCCAAACTTCGGGGTCAAGGCCCCTCTGCCGCGCGCGCCGTGTCGGGACAGCTCCGCGGCGCTGAAGGAGCTCCGAGTCGTGAAGACCACCGCCATCGAACGTCGCGCCTACTTGCTGCGCCTGTACACCGGGCTGCCCTGGCAGTCCGCCCGGCGCCGGGTCGAGGCCGCCGCGCCCGGCTCCCAGGTGATCCCGCAGCCGGATGCAGACCAGTTGCTCCTGGAGGCCCGGGTGATGGCCGCACTGGCCTGGCGCCGGATCACCACGGTGCACCCGTGGGGCATCGAGTACGTCGACCCGCGTGCCGACCGCCTCCTGATCCGATTCGAGGCCGATCCGGCCGAGCGGCGCGACCAGGACGACACTCAGGCCCTGGACCTGGCCGAGGTACTGCTCCCCCGTGCCGACGAGTACGGCGGCATCAAGGGCGTGCCCGGAGCCCGGATCCACATCGAGGACGGGCAGGTGGTGCTGCGCGTGGTGGACACATCTGCCTCCGTTACCTTGCTGGGGCTGGATCCTGACGCGTGGCTGCGCGCGGCCGAGGTCCAGGACCAAGTGCTGGGCAGCTACGGCATGACGCCGTGCCACCAGGACCTGCCCGACCCGGTGGCACCCGGCCGAGCGCCCCTATCGGCGCCCGGGCCGTCGTGGCACTGCGGCGTCGGCCTGGATGACCAGCGGACTGCTGCGCCGTCTCGGCCTGATCCGCACGCTGGGGGTGCCGCTGGCCGTAACCGGGTGGCTCGGCCGCCATGGGCGCGACGGTGGCGAGCGCTGGGTCATCGACCCGATGTTCGCGCCAGGGGCCATCGGCGGCTGATGGCTCTGCTCGCGGCACCCGGCTGGGGCCTGCCCCTGTCCGCCTGGGACGAGCACTGCAACTGCCATCTGCCGCCCGGATACAGCGACCAGTGCACCACCCTCGCCGCCGGTCTGGCCGAGCGGCCCGGCGTGCTGGAGATTCGTGCCATCCAGCGGTGCGGCGACACCCTGAAGCAGATCCAGGAGCACGACCCAGCGATCCACGCGGCCCAGCAGCAACTTGTCCTCTCTGTACCCGCCTGGGTCGACCGCTGGCTCGAACGCGGTGACCGGCTCGCTCCGGACGTACCGGTCGGCCTCTTCATCTGAGTGCTTCTCTCACCATCGGAAGCGTCGATGACGTGCACATCCGAGCCGGAGAACAGGAGCACGGTGTTGTCGGCGAGGGTGTGATCGTGTCGGTGGGAAGCAGCAACGTGTGATGGTGAGTTCCAGGAACGCTTGAGGGGCTCGGCCGCAGAAATGTCGGCGAGTTTCAGGGACACCGCATGGGCAGACGGCCGTCGGGCCATGCGCTGTGCGGGCTCCCGCCGCCCGCGGACCGCCAGAGGCCTCGCGGGCGTTCTCGCCCCGGGGGGGGCCGGAGCGAACGGCTCATGAGGACCACGCCTTGAAAATACGTTTGCTGGCCACCAGGCACGCTGGCACGATTTCAAGCGTGATCACTGCTGAGACGCCGGACTGCCTGATCGTGACGGGGATGCCCGGGGCCGGGAAGTCGACGGTGACCAGGCTCGTCGCCGAGCGCCTGCCGCGCTCCGCCCGGCTCGACGGCGACTTCATCAACAGGCTGATCGTCAGCGGCCGTGTCTGGGCCCTTGGTGAACCGGCCGACGAGGCAGCGCGGCAGGTGGAGCTGTGCAACCGCAATCTATGCATGCTGGCGAACAACTTTGCCGACGCCGGCTTCACGCCCGTGATCGACTGGGTGATCCCCGAACGCAAGCAGTTGGACTTCTTCGTCTCGCTCCTTCCGGCCAGGAATGTTCTGTTCGTCGTCCTCGCACCGGGTATCCAAGCATGCCGACACCGCAACACTCTCCGTGATCCACGAGAACGGTTCGACTTCGACGGCTATGAAGATCTCGATGCCGACATGAAACGCGAACTCGGCGATGCCGGCTGGTGGTTCGACACCGCCGCCCTCTCTCCCGAGGAGAGCGCCGACCGCATCCTCCGCGAAGCTCGCTATCGCGCGATGGTGAACTGACTGCAAGCTCCCCGGCTCTGTTCAGGTCGCGGCGGCTTGTTCTGCCTCGGCCCGGGACTGGGCGAGGCGGTAGGAGTCGGTGCCGGTCTCGATGATCGTGCCGTTGAAGGTCAGCCGGTCGACGATGGCCGTGCAGAGCCGGGGATCCGTGAGCTTCTTCTGCGTTGCCGCTCCAGCGTGAGGATGGCCTTGGCGATTGACGTCATGCGATGGGGGCTGCATCGGGACCTGCGGAAGTTCCGCCAGGACTTCAGCCTCGCGACGCCGCGTTCGACGGGTGCTCGCGCTGCGGCCAGTGCCTGATTCAGAGTCCTCTCGGTAGGGGTGAGATCCTGCAGGGGCTTGCGCTTGATGCCGGTGGTGAGCCATGTGCCGCCGCCCTGGTAGGCAAGATCGGCCAGGATGGGAACGCCTTGGCGCTCGCAGATCCGGATGATCAGGTGGGTGCGGGCGGCGGTCAGGTCGTGGGTGCGGCCCGGCAGGGCGGGCGAGAGCCACAGCAGCCGGCCGTTGGGGTCGGTGACGACCTGCACGTTCACGCCGTGGCGCCGGTGTCTGTGGGAGTAGCCGGCCCGGCTGTCGCCGACCCGGTCGCACTCGGCGAGGGTGCCGTCGAGCAGGACGAAGTCGGGGTCGTGCTCGCGCAGCGTCTTCAGCAGATCAGGGGCACGAGCGGTGAGCAGGTCTACGACCGTGCGGGTGTTGGCGTGAGCGGTGGACTCGCTGATCCCGAACCCGGCGGTGATCTTCGCGAGGGTGGTGTGTCCGCGCAGGTACACCAGTGCCACCATCGCGCGCTGGAACGGGCGGAGCGTGCAGCGCCGGTCACCCTCGCGGGTGCTGAGCAGCATGGTGACCCGCTCCACGAGTCCATGCGGCAGGATGGATGACCAACGAGGCCCCCGAGCAGCATGGTTGAGGCGTCAGACATCTCGATCAACAGCCCGGGGGCCTCGCTCGTTGCGCTTCACGGCCCGTCACCCGATCAGTGGCCAACTCGAAGAAGCTCAGTGATGACGCTGTCTCAGCCGCCTGCCATAGCGCGCCTCCTCATCCAGGGACAGATACGAAGCGGTACGGCGCAGCGCCGCCCTGCACAGCGCCAGGTGCCCTGGCCCTGGCCCTGGCGCACAACACCCCCAACCCGCGCAAGACCGACGGCCCCTCCGCACTGCGCACACTCGGACAGGTCCGGCAGAACGTGGCCCTCCTCCGCAGCGGCCTCGCAGAACTCGACGGCGAGTCCGCGGACGGCCTCACCGATCACTTCCCGGTGTTCGACAAGCCGCTGGTGCGGGCGCACGCCCGGGTCCTACGGCCGCTCGCCGACCACGGAGAGCCGTCCTACCTCCCGGAGCCCGCACAATGACCCCAACGCCTGCCCCGCACCGACGGGTTCACCCGCCGCTCACCCCGCTCTCCGAGGGTGCCGTCCGCGGAGTCGCGGACGGCGTCGATCCGAGCGTCATCGATGCCGGCGCCGTGTGCACCCCGGACCCCGCCTCCTCCCCCGTCGCGTCCAAAGGAGCCCGCGGTCTCGATCCGTTTTGCGGGCTGGTGTCGGCGTGCCTTGCTGCGGGCCTTCGGGTTGGGTGAGTAGAGGGTGGTTCGTCAGCCAAGGAGTGAGATGACCGTTCAGCAGCACCCGGCTTTGGACATCGTCGTCGGGGCCGGACTCGCCGGGCCCGCCTGCGCACCGGATCTGTGCCGTTCCAAACGGCGGGTAGCGCTGTTGGAGACGTCCGACGATGTGGGCCGCCGGATGCGAGCGCTGTCTCCTCGCGACCTGGCGGCGCTCACGGCGCTCACCGCGAGAGACACCTGCCCTCAGCGAGGTCGCCCCCACCTACGCACCACGAAGCATCTCGCTGATCTCCAGCTCCGTCCTCGGCGACGACAGACCAGACGCGCCGGGCATGGTGCTCCGGCGACCGGGCGAGCTGTACGGCACCGACACCAGCGGCTGGCGGCAGCTCGCCTCCCACACCGTCGCGCAAGCCCTGCCCGCGACGGGGCCGCCGCTGCCGCTGAGCCGTTCGAGCCGCTTCGCTGCGGGCCGGTACGTGTGCGGGGACCATCGCGCGACCGGGTCGGTGCAGGGTGCGCTGGCGCCGGGCAGCCGGGCCGCCCGCGAGGTGCTCGAAGACGCCGCACGCCCCTGACGGCCTGCGGTCACGGCCCGGTGCATCCGTTGGCGGGTGAACGGCTGAAGTGAGAATGCGGCAGGGCGAGTGGGTGATCCGGGGTGAGGCATGGAACGGCATGGCACACGTGTGCTGGTGGCCGGTGCGACCGGCGTTCTCGGTGGTGCGATCACCGCTGAGCTGGTCGGCCGGGGAGCGCGCCCTGCGCCGGCCGGACGCGACCCGCATCGTCTGGCCGCCGCCGCGAGGGCCCATGGCACGGCGCCGACCACGGTGTTCAACGCGTACGATCCGGCGTCCTGTGCGCGGGCCGTGCACACGGCGGCGGCCGAACCGGGTGGTCTCGACGCCGTCGTGACCGTGTTCGGATCGGTGGCCTTCGGCAGCGTCGAGGCGGTCGGTGACGAGGTGGCCGAGCGTCTGATGGCGGTCGACTTCCCCGCGCCCGCGGCGTTCTTCCGGGCCGCGCTGGGCGTCATGGGTCCCGGCGCCGCGCTGGGCGTCATGGGTCCCGGCTCGCTGATCGCGGCCGTCACCGGTGTCGTCGCGCAGCGCCCGCAACCGGGGATGGCCGACTACAGCGCTTCCAAGGCGGCCTTGAGCGCTTGGCTCGCCGCGGTGCGCCGAGAGACACGAACCGCGGGTGTCCGGGTGCTCGGACTCCGGCCCGGCCACCTGGACACCGGCTTCACCGACCGGCCCGTCACCGGCAGTGCCCCGCCGCTGCCCGCGGGCACCGACGTGAACACGGTCGTCGCAGCCATGGTGGACGCCATGGCCCGGAACGCGGAACTCCTGCGCACCACCGCGGACGGATCCCCCACCATCGAGCGGCGAGCCCGGTGACGCGCCCGACGCCCCGGCGCCCCTCCGACGTCAGGTCCGACGTGGTCGTCGTGGGCGCAGGCGCGGCCGGACTCAGCCTGGCGCACCGGCTGGCCGCCGTCGGCTCGGCCACGGTGACCGTCGTCGAGGCCCCCGACGGGCCGCTGCGACCGCCGGAGCGGACCTGGTGCTTCTGGGAGACGGGCACCGGCGACTTCGAGGAGGCGGTGAGCGCCTCCTGGTCCCGCCTGCGCGTGCACTCCGCCGACGGCAGCCCGGTGACCGTCACCCCCGACCCGTTCCGCTACCGCATGCTGCGGTCCGGGGCGTTCGAGCGGCTGGTGCACGCCCGCCTCGCCCAGTCCCCCGGCGCACAAGTGGTGCGGGCGACCGCGGGCGCGGTGCGTGACGCGGGCGACGGCGCCGAGGTCGACTGCGCCCTTCCCGGCGGCGGGACCCTGACGCTGCGGGCCGGCCTGGTCTTCGACTCCCGCCCCGTGCCCGAGCTCCCCCCTGCCCGGACACGCCTGCTGCAGCACTTCCGCGGCTGGTTCGTGCAGACCGCCACGGAGCGCTTCGACCCGGCAGTCGCGGACCTGATGGACTTCCGGGTCCCGCAGCCCCGGCACGGGCTCGCCTTCGGGTACGTGCTGCCGCTGGCCCCGGACCGGGCGCTCGTGGAGTACACCCAGTTCTCCCGCGCCCCCCTCAGCACGGACGCCTACGACGCGGCACTGGCCCACTACAGCCGTGAAGTCCTCGGGCTCGGCGCCTGGACCGTGGAAGCGGCGGAGCAGGGTGTCATCCCGATGACGGACGGGCGCTTCCCGCGCCGGGTGAGTCCTTGCGTCTACCGGATCGGGGCAGCGGGCGGCGCCACCCGGCCGGCGACGGGATACACGTTCGCGGCCGTGCAGCGGCAGAGCCGGGCCATCGCCGAGAGTGTGCGCCGCGGGCGCGTGGCCGTGCCTCCCGCTCACGGTCGGCGGGCCCTTGCGCTCGACGCGGTGCTGCTGCGGGCGCTGGACACCGGGCGGATCGACGGCCCCGCGTTCTTCGCCGAACTCTTCCGGCGCACCCCGGCCGAGCGTCTGCTGCGCTTCCTCGACGGTGCCACGAGCCCCTGGGAGGAGTGGAGCATCGGACTGTGCAGCCCCGTGTGGCCCATGCTGCGCACCGCGGCCGAACTCCCCTTCCTGCGCGGGCGACAGCGAACCGCCCCCGCTCCCCCTCCCCCTCCCCCCGGCGAAGAGAGCCCCTGATGGCCTTGTTGCACGACCACGACCTCACCCACGCCTTCGACGACGCCGCGCGCACCTACGACCTCCTCACCGCCTTGAACCCCGGCTACCGGACTGACTTGCTCCGCTCGGCGCGCCGGCTCGGACTGCCCGGTGAGGGCGCGGGACTGCACGTGCTCGATCTCGGCTGTGGCACCGGTGCCTCCACGCGCGCGCTGCTGCGGGCCGCGCCCCAGGCCCGGATCACCGCCGTCGACGCCTCCGCCGGGATGCTGCGGCGCGCGCGGGCCAAGGCTTGGCCCGCGCGGGTGCACTTCGTGCATCAGGCCGCCGAGTCGCTGCCGGGGATGCAGGAAGGGCCTTTCGACGCGGTCTTCGCCGCCTACCTGTTCCGCAACGTCACGCACCCCGACAGCGTCCTCGCGGCCGTGCGCAGCCGACTGCGACCGGGCGGCCGGCTCGTCGTCCACGAGTACAGCCTCAGCGGTTCGATCGTCCACCGCGCGCTGTGGACCGCCGTGTGCCAGGGCGTGATCATCCCCGTGGGGACGCTCAGCGGTGACCGTGCCCTCTACCGCCACCTGTGGCGCAGTGTGCTCGCGTTCGACACCGCGCCGGCCTTCGCGGACCGGTTGTCCCGTGCCGGGTTCACCGGAGTGCGCACCGCTCCCGTCGCAGGCTGGCAGACGGGGATCGTGCACACGTTCCTGGCCCGCAACGGCGCATCCGCCGCGGCGAAGGAGCAGGCCGTATGAGCGCTCCACCGCGCGCGGCCCGGCGGGGGCGGGACCGCAGGGCCGAAGTCCTGATGCCCCGGCCGGGCCGGGACCGCTTCGCGTCGGCGGACGCACCGCGCGTCGCCGTGATCGGGGGCGGCATCGCCGGTCTCGCCGCCGCCGTCCTGTTGGCCGAACGCGGCGCTCACGTGACGGTGTACGAGCGGGAGGGGGCGCTCGGCGGCCGCCTGGCCGGATGGCGCACGCGCCTGACCGACGGCTCCGCGGTGACCATGAGCCGTGGCTTCCACGCCTTCTTCCGTCAGTACTACAACCTGCGGGGGCTGCTGCGGCGCACGGACCCGGGTCTCACCCGGCTCACGCCGGTCCCCGACTATCCCCTGCGCCACAGCGGCGGGCTCACCGACAGCTTTGCCCGTGTCCCGCGCACACCGCCGCTGAGCGCCCTGGGGTTCGTCGCTCTGAGCCCCACGTTCGGCTGGCGGGACCTCGCCGCCATGAACCCCCGGGCGGCCCTGCCGCTCCTCGACGTGCGGGTGCCGCAGGTCTACGAGCGCTTCGACTCCGTCAGCGCGACCGCGTTCCTCGAACAGGTCCGCTTCCCCGAAGCGGCCCACCACTTGGCGTTCGAGGTGTTCTCGCGGAGCTTCTTCGCCGACCCGCGTGAACTGTCGGCCGCCGAACTGCTCCTGATGTTCCACATCTACTTCCTCGGTTCCGCCGAGGGGCTTCTCTTCGACGTCCCGGACGCTCCTTTCCCGCAGGCCCTCTGGGATCCCCTGGGCGATTATCTTCAGCGCCTCGGTGCGGATGTCCGCACCGGCACGGCCGTGCGCCAGGTGCGACCGCGTGACGACGAGCGGGCCGAGGTGCGCACCGAGGCATCGGCCGAGGTCCACGACGCGGTCGTCCTCGCCCTCGACGCGGGCGGGCTGCGCCAGGTGGTCGCCGCGTCGCCCGAACTGGGCACTCCGTCCTGGCGGGAGGACATCGCGGCTCTGCGCTCGGCGCCGCCGTTCCTCGTGACCAGGCTCTGGCTCGACCGGCCGGTTCGCGCCCACCGGGCCGCGTTCCTCGGCACCAGCGGATACGGGGGCCTCGACAACATCAGCGTCCTCGACCGCTACGAGAGCGAGGCCGCCCTGTGGGCCGCGCGGACCGGCGGCTGTGTGGTCGAGCTGCATGCCTACGCCGTCGATCCGGCCGCCGACCGCAGCACCGTGGAGGCCGGACTGGTCGAGCGACTGCGGGAGGTGTATCCGGAGACACGGGAGGCCGGGATCGTGGACGCCCGTCATGTGTGGCGTTGCGACTGCCCGCTCTTCCCGCTCGGGTCGTACCACCGCCGTCCCACCGTGCGCGGCCCGCACGCCTGGCTGACGCTGGCCGGGGACTCGGTGCGCTGCGACCTTCCGGTGGCGCTGATGGAGCGGGCCGCCACCACCGGTTTCCTGGCCGCCAACGAGCTGCTCGCCCGCTGGGGCGTGCGCGGGCAGGTGCTGTGGACGGTGCCGCGCGCCGGGCGCTCGGCCGCGTTGCGGGCGCTGGGAGCACTCGCCGAGCGCTGATCCCCTCGCCACGCTGTCGGGCGCCTCCTCGCAGCCTGCGCGAGGAGGCGCCCGGCCCGACGAGACGGGTTCACCCAGGGAAGCGCCCGGTGCTGCGCAGGGTCCAGCGCCGCTCGGCGTAGGCGATGTCGTCGCGCCACAGGCGACCCGCCGTGCGGCGCATCAGGGGCCGCAGGGCGGGGGCGGCGACCCGTGCCAGAGCGAACCCCCTGCGGTCAGAGGCGGCGACGACCGCCTCGACCACCGCGGTCCTCGGCCGCCCGGCTCCCTCGGCGGTGAGCGGGGTGGCGTGGGTCTCCACGACCGAGGAGGCGCCCTCTCCCTCGGTGATGCGCATCAGGACGGTACGCGGACCGGGCGCGGTGAACTCCGCCCTCACCGGCACCACGAGACGTCCCGTGACCCGGAAGGAGACGTCGACGACGAAGGCGTCGTCACCGTCGCCGGTCGGCGTGCGCGCGACGGTCAGGTCCACGAAGGAGTACGGGTGGAACCACGAGCCGTGCCACGGGTCGAGGCGGTTGGCGACGACGTCCTGTGGCTCGCACGCTCCCACCGCGGTGAACACGGCGTCCAGAGCGGAGCTCGGTGCCGGACGGGCCGGTACGGACGGGCACTCCGTCGGCTCCTCGCCGCCGACCTCGTCGAGCCGTACCCACAACAGCACCCCGTCGTCGTGGACGGGGAAGGGCTCCCAGCCCGCGAACGGGGCGCCGTTCAGGGCCAGTCCGTGCCAGTGGCAGACCAGCGTGCCGCAGACCACCCGGCTGTCGCGCAGTGGCGCGCCCAGGTGAGGGCAGGCGCCCGGGCCCGCGTGCGGTTCACCGTCGTCCGAGCGCCACAGCACGATCTCGACGCCGCCCACCGTCCGGCCGCGGGGCCCCGCGCCCGCTCGGACGTCCCGCGAGGCGCCGACCACGAACCAGTTCCCGCAGGGGCGTGCCGAGGCCCGCTTGAGCGCTTCGGCGATGAGGGCGGGGCGCGCGGCCTGCCAGGTGGGCTTCTGTGCGGCCCACCCCGGCCCGTGGCGGCGGCGCAACGGAGGTGTCCAGCGGGACCTGCTCCGACCGTCCGTCACTGCTCTGTCCTTTCCGCTGACGTGCCGTGCCGCTGAAGTGCCCTGCTGCCCGGTGCGGTCGTCAGGGGGGTGTCCGGGAGGCGGGCGCGGCAGCGCGCCGCGACGACGCGCAGGGCTCCTGCGGCGGCTGTCGCCGTCCTGCGCCTGCGGGACACCACCGCTCGGCGGTGCAGCACGGCGTAGTCCTGGTCGGCGATCGCGTCGAGGACGCCGCCGTACAGGGTGAAGGCGGTCCGGATGCAGGGGCGCACTCGCGGGTCGAGCATCGCGATTCCCGGCTCGGCGTCCTTGTACACGTTCCTGGTGAGCGCTTCGGCCGCGATCAGCGCGGCACGGATGCGCCGGTCGTGGCGTCCGGTGCGTCGGCTCCACTGGAGCAGGGACCGGTCGACGCCATGGGCGGCGAGCAGGTCCGCCGGCAGGTAGACGCGGCCCCGGTCCAGGTCCTCGCCCACGTCCCGCAGGAAGTTGGTCAGCTGGAACGCCACTCCGAGGGCCTCCGCGTGCGGCGCCGCTTCCTCGCGCGGCACGGTCGTGCCCAGGACCGGCAGCATCTGCAGGCCGATCACCGCGGCCGAACCGTGCATGTACGCGCGCAGGTCGGCGTAGGCGGGGTAGTCCGTGACGGTCAGATCGCTGCGCATGGAGGCGAGGAAGTCGGCGAACAGCGTGTGGTCGATGGCGTACCGGGCGGCCGTGTCGGCGACGGCGCGGACCACGGGCTGGTCGCCGCCTCCCGTGCGCAGACCGTGCGCGAGGTCGTCCTCCAGGTGGTCGAGCAGCCGCTCGCGCTCGGCGGGGGTGAGGCGGCGGTCGCTGTCGTCGACGATGTCGTCGGCCCAGCGGGCGAAGCCGTACAGCGCGTGCACCGCCGAGCGGCGCTCCACCGGCAGCAGCCGGGTGGCGAGGAAGTAGGTCCGGCCGTGGCGTGCGTTCAGGTTCCGGCAGTGGGTGTACGCGGCGCGCAACGCGGGATCGGCGATCCCGGCGGCGTCCAGTTCACGACGGGTCATCGGTGCCTCTCGCGGGAGTGTGGGACGCGGCGGTGCCCGTCGCCGACGGCCTGCCCGGCCGTCTCCGGGGAACGGCGCCGGTGACGCGCGCCGCGGCGAGCTTGCCGCTGATGAGCACGGTCGGCACGCCGACCCCGGGAGTGGTCCCGCAGCCGGCGAGCACGACGTTGTCGAGGCCGCTGACCAGATTGCGGGGCCGGAAGGGGCCGGTCTGGGCGAACGTGTGGGAGACCGAGAAGGGGCTGCCCGCCGCGTGCCCCTGCGCCGCCCAGTCGAGCGGGGTGACGAGGAGTTCCTTCTGGACGGCGGCCCCGAACCCGTCCAGGCCCCGGCGCTCCAGGACGGCGGACAGGCTGTCGCGATAGCGGGGCCCGAGGTCGCGCCAGGCCGCCGCCGAGGGCCCGGTGTCGGTGTTCGGGCACGGGGCGAGCACGTAGTGCAGGTGCCGTCCCGGCGGCGCGAGGGCGGGGTCGTGTGTCGTGGGCCGGGTGATGAGCAGGGACGGGTCGCTCATCAGGCTTCCGGTGCGGGTCAGCTCGTCGAAGGTCTGCTCCCAGGCCGCGCCGAAGGAGAGCGTGTGGTGGGCGAGAGCGGGCCAGGTGCGGTCGGTCCCGGCGTGGAGGATCACCGCGGACGGCGAGTGGCGCAGCCCCACCGGGCGTCGCGGGGTCCGGCCCAGGAGGCGGTACGCGGAGGGGAGTTCGCAGGACAGGACCACCGCGTCGCAGCCGATCCGCTGCCCGTCGGCGAGGTGTACGGCACGCACCCGGCCCGCGGATCGCTCCAGCGCGCTCACCTCGGTGGACCACCGGAAGTCGGCGCCCGCCCCGGCGGCGGCGTCGGCCATCGCACGGGGCAGCGCGTGCATGCCGCCCTTGGGGAACCAGACTCCGGCCACGGTGTCCATGTAGGCGATCACGGCGTACGCCGCGAGTGCCCGCGCGGGCGCGACTCCGGCGTAGAGGGCCTGGAAGGTGAAGACGCGGCGCAGCCGGGGGTCGGAGAGGAACCGCCCTACACGCCGGTCGAGGCGCCCGAAACCACCGAGGGCCGCGAGCCGCGCCAGATCCGGATGCAGCAGTTGGAACGGCGAGTCGAAGTTGGTGTCGATGAAGCGCCGCATCTGCGCGCGGTAGAGCCGCTCCAACCACTGCCTCAGCCTGCGGTAGCCGGCGGCCTGGCCGGGGCCGGCGAAGCGTCTGACCTCTTCTTCCATCGCCTCGCCGTCGGTGTGCACGTCCAGGGAACTGCCGTCGGCGAAGCTCGCGCGATAGGCCGGGTGCAGCGCCACGAGGTCCACCCGGGAGTGCAGGCTCTCGCCGACGGCGGCGAATGCCTCGTCGGCCAGGTGCGGCATGGTCAGGACCGTCGGGCCGGTGTCCACGCGGTAGCCGTCGAGGTCCACTCGTCCGGCCCGGCCGCCGGGCACGACGTCCCGTTCGACGACCGTCACCCGGCGCCCTGCGCCGAGCAGGTGGAGCGCGCAGGCGAGCCCGGAGAGCCCGGCACCGACCACGACGACGTGGTCGGTGGGGCCCGGTAGGGCCTTCACCGTGCCGCCCCTCGTCGCTGTGGGGCAGGGCCCGAGGCGCGCTCCACGAGCGCGGCGAACTCGCCCTGTGCCTCAGGGCTCGCGCCGCTCTCGCCGAAGTACCGCAGACTCTTGGCCGCGAGTTCGTCGATCTTCGCCTCGACCATGGCGCGCGCGCCCGTGCGTTCGAGCGCGAGGCGCATGCGTTCCACCGTGGCGTCGGAGCGAGGCTCCGCAGCCGGTGCGAGCACGGCCGTGGCGTCGACGTCTCCGGAGGCGTCGGCGAGGGTCAGCGCGACGGCGAGCAGGTAGGTGAGCTTGCGTGTGCGCAGGTCGTCGTCGGCCGGTTTCCCGGTCAGCAGCGGGTCCCCGAAGGCCCCGAGAAGGTCGTCCCTGAGCTGGAACGCCAACCCCGCGCACCGGCCCGCGGAGCGCAACGCGTCCAGGGTGCGCGCGTCGGCGCCCGCGAGGGACGCGCCGAGCGCCAGCGGGCGCTCGACCGTGTAGAGGGCGCTCTTGAGCGTGGCGATGGTCACGGCCTCGTCGAGGCCGCGGGCGCCGGTCGCCTGGGCGTGCAGGTCGCGGTACTGCCCGGCGACCATCTCCCCGCGCATCGCCCGCCACTCGCTGTGGAGCCGCACCCCGTGCGGCGAGCCCAGTGCCGCCTCGGTGAGCAGGTCGTCGGCCCAGGCGAGCGCGAGGTCCCCGGCGAGCACCGCCGCGGAGTCGGCGAAGGACTCCGGTGCGCCGTCCATGCCGTCCGCCCGGTGCTGGTGTGCGAAGTCGACGTGCATCGCCGGACCGCCCCGGCGCAGGGACGATCCGTCCATCACGTCGTCGTGGACGAGGGCGCACGCCTGGAGGAGCTCCAGAGCGGCCCCGACCGCGAGCACGGCCGTGGCGTCGGCCGAACCGCCCGCCGCGCGCCAGCCGGACCAGACGAACGCCGTGCGCAGCCGCTTCCCGCCTCGCCGCACGAACGCGGTCACGCGCGCCACGACGTCGCGGGCGTACACCGGGTCGATCTCGTGGGCGCGGCGCAGTCCGGTGTCGAGAACGTCGCCGAGAACCCTCTCCACGGCTTCGGTGACCTGCTGGACCGTGCGCGGGGCGTCCATGAGCCCGGCGTGGGGAGCCGCGTCCTGCCGCAGTCCTAGCATTCCAAGACCTTCCTCACGCTCGGTCACCTGTACACCAGTACTTCTGCGGCAGCCCCGCGGGCGGATGCGCTGATTCCTTCCCGGTGCGCGGTCACCTTCGTCGGCGCTCACACCAACGGTGGATCGGTCCAGGTCTCATGGCGGCGCGTCACCTCGTTCGTGCTCTTGTCGGCGGACCTCGGCGAGATCGCCGAGCCGGTCGAGCTGTCGCACCGGCTGCGCTGTGCGGTGATGGCGCGCGAGGCGTTCGCGGTGCCGGTCGACGAACGTCCAGTAGCCCGCGGTGTAGGGGCAGGCGTGGTCGCCGACACGCTCGCCCTGCCGGTACCGGCAGGGTCCGCACAGGTCGCTCATGCGGTTCAGGTAGGCGCCGCCCGAACGTACTCTCGCCAGCCCGCGATCTGCCGGACGAAGCCCTCCACGCTGTTCAGTGGCGCCGTGCCCGCCCGCCAGGCCGTCTCGGCCCGCTCGACACATTCGGCGGGATCGAGCAGCCCCAGGTTGAGCGGGGCGGACAACAGGCTGTGGCTCATGACCGGGTCGGCCGCGAGGACGGCGTCCTCGTACGGCCCGAAGGTGGCGAGCCTGTGGTCGATGAAACGGCGGAGTGCCGTGAGCGCCTCGGCGCGGGTCGCGGGGAAGAGGCGTGGCCCGTCGCGGCCGACGAAGGAGACGTCGCCGTCCCGCTCCCAGCGGTCGAGGTCGTGGCGGACCTCTTCGTCGATGTCGTCCTCGCGCGGCCGGTAGGGAGCGGCGACTCCCAGGCGGGCCGCTCGACGGGGCGGTGGCTCACGGTTGTCGTGGTCGTGGTTCCACCGGCCGCCCACCGGAGCAGCCGCCTCCATCAGCACCTCGTGTCGTCGGCGCATCCAGCGGTAGAAGTCCTCCTGCCGCAGCCTCTTGCCGTCGTGGCCGTCCGCCCAGGTCCTGAACTCGTCCATGGGGAGCAGGAATCCGCGCGCCGGGCCCACCGTGACGTGCGGCGCGGAGCGCACCAGGCGCAGGGCGGCATGGGACGTCGGGTGATGGACCGTCACCGCGGCGGCGCCCACCGCCTTCTGAAGTCCGTCGCGATAGGTGTCGGCCCGTACGTAGGTGAGCCGGTCGCCGAGTTCCGCGGCCCGGTGCCGCATCGCGGAGAGCACGAGGTGGGCCTTGGCGCGGTGGAAGGTCCGCCGCCGGAACACCGACTTCGCCTCGATCATGAGCAGGGGGGTGTCGCGTTCGGGGCCGTCGTCCGCGGGTGTGAGGAAGTGGGGCCCGAGCTGGTCGCCGAAGAGCCAGTGCACGCGGGTCTCCCTTCAGTCCCGGTCCCGGGCGCGCTTGAAACGGGCGAGACCGTCGGCGAGGTCCATCAGCGGGTCGGGGTAGTCGAGCGCGGCGCGCTCGGCCCGGGGCAGCCTCCAGGGCTCGTGCACCAGCCGCTCGTCCACGTTCTTCAGCTCCGGCACCCAGCGGCGTACGTAGGCGCCGGTCGGGTCGAAGCGCAGGCCCTGGCGGACGGGGTTGAGGACGCGGTGGGGGCGGGTGTCGGTGCCGGTTCCCGCGACCCACTGCCAGTTGAGCTGGTTGTTGGCGATGTCGCCGTCGACCAGCAGACGCAGGAAGTGCCGGGCGCCGATCCGCCAGTCCACGTAGAGCGTCTTGGTGAGGAAGCCGGCCGCGAGCAGGCGTCCTCGGTTGTGCATCCAGCCCTCGTGGGCCAGTTGCCGCATGGCGGCGTCGACGACCGGATAGCCGGTACGCCCTTCCCGCCAGGCGGCGATGTCGTCGGCGGCGTTCGCCTCGGTCCGCCAGCGGTCCCGGTGGCCGCGGTATTCCTGGACGGAGGCGTCAGGGCGGGCGGCGAGGACCTGGTGGTGGAAGTCGCGCCAGCACACCTGACGTACGAAAGCCTCCGCGCCCGCGCCGCCGTGGGCGCGGGCCCGCTGGACGACCTCGACCGGTGACAGGGCGCCGAAGTGCAGATAGGGAGAGAGCCGCGAGGTCGTGTCGCCCGCCAGGTCGTCGTGGCCGTCCTCGTATCCGGCGAGGGAGGATCGCGTCCAGCGCGAGAGGCGTGCGCGCCCTGCCGTCTCCCCGCCGTCGGGCAGGTCCGGCGAGAGGCCGGAAAGACCGTCGCGGGAGGGAAGCCGTTCACCGTGCACCTCGTCGGGGACGCGCACGGCGCGCGGTGCCGGGAGGACCTGCCGCAGCAGCTCCTGCGACCAGCGGCGCAGGTAGGGCGTGAACACGGCGTAGTGGTCCTTGCCCGCGGGGGTCAGGGCTCCGGGGGCGACGGCGGTGATCACGGCGTCGTGCAGGTGCAGGGCGGCGCCGCAGGTGGCGAGGGCGTCCCGCAGGCGCCGCTCGCGCCGGTGGGCGTGCGTGGTGACACCGGCGGCCATGTGCACCTCGCTCGCCCCGCACTCGGTGACGACCCGTGACACCACCTCGGCCACGGGTCCGCCGCGCACGACGAGACGTCCGCCGCGCTCACGCAGCGCGCGGTCGAGGTCGGTGAGGCAGTCGGCCAGAAAGGCGCTGCGATTGGGCGCGTCGAAGCCGGCCGCGTGCACGGCGGGGTCACGGACGAAGAGCGGCACCACTTCGTCGGCGGCCGCGAGCGCGGCCCGCAGCGGCGGGTGGTCGTGCAGGCGCAGGTCGGAGGTGAAAAGGACGACCGCGACGGTCATGGAGTGGCTCCCCTGGGGTGGTGTGGTGCGGGTCGTGTCACCGGCGGTCCGTGCGTCCGGAGCGCACGGGCAGGCCGGGGCCGGAGCGGGACGTGTCCCGGTGTGCGTCCAGGCCCTTGGCGGCGGCCTGGGTGATGTTGCGGGCCATGCCGCCGAACACGACGGCGTGGAAGGGGAACACGGCCCACCAGTAGGCGTGACCGAGCAGGCCACGCGGGTGGAACAGGGCGCGCTGCCGGTAGCGGGTGCGCCCTGCGTCGTCCGACTCCGCGTACATCTCGAGCCACGCGAGGCCGGGCAGCCGCATCTCCGCCCGGAGCCGCAGCAGACGGCCCGGTTCGATCTCCTCGACGCGCCAGAAGTCCAGGCAGTCCCCCACCCGCAGCCGCGCGGCGTCCCTGCGGCCGCGCCGCAGGCCGACGCCTCCGACGAACCGGTCGAGCCGGCCCCGGACCGCCCACGCGAGCGGCATCGAGTACCAGCCGTTGTCGCCGCCGACCCCCTCGATCACCTTCCACAGCACGTCCGGGGGCACGTCGACCGCCCGCTGCCGCTCGTCCTCGTAGAGGCTGCCGCCCGCCCAGTCCGGGTCGGTGGGCAGCGGGTCGCTGGGCGCGCCGGGTACGGAGGCGGAGGACCAGCGGGTCGCGACCTGCGCCTCCCGCACCCGGCGCAGCGCGAGGGCGAGCGCCTCGTCGAACGGCAGCGGCCGACCGGGAAGGTCGGGCACGTACCGCGCGATGTCGTGTTCGTGGCAGACGACCTCGTGACGCAGTGACTCCGTCAGTGGACGGGCGATGGCGGCGGGCACCGGGGTGACGAGCCCGACCCAGTGGCTGGACAGCCTCGGGGTGAGCATCGGCACCGGCACGACGATCCGCTTGCGCAGTCCGGCCACGGCCGCGTAGCCGCGCATCATCCGACGGTAGGTGAGGACGTCCGGACCTCCGATGTCGAAGGCCCGGTCCACGTCCTGCGGCATCGTGGCGGAACCGACGAGGTAGCGCAGGACATCGCGGATTCCGATGGGCTGGGTGCGGGTGTGCACCCAGCTGGGAGTGACCATCACCGGCAGCCGCTCGGTCAGGTAGCGCAGCATCTCGAACGAGGCCGACCCTGAGCCGATCACCACGGCGGCCCGCAGCACCGTGGCGGGCACCGGGCCGTCCAGGAAGATCCGTCCGACCTCGGCGCGGGAGCGCAGGTGCGGGGAGAGTTCGTCCTCGGGTACGCCCCGGGGGGTGAGCCCGCCCAGGTAGACGATCCGCCGCACACCGGCGGCGTGCGCCTGCTCGGCGAAGACACGAGCCGCGCGACGGTCGGTCTCCTCGAATCCGGCGCCGGAGCCGAGCGCGTGCACCAGGTAGTACGCGACGTCGATACCGCTCATCGCCGCCGCCACGGACTCCTCGTCGGTCACATCGCCCCGCACCGCATCGACGTCCCCGGCCCACGGGTGATCGCGGAGCTTGTCCGGTGCGCGGGCCAGGCACCGCACGTGGTGGCCGGCTTCGAGGAGTTCGGGCACCAGTCGCCCGCCGACGTACCCGGATGCCCCTGTGACCAGGCAGTTCAGGGGCCTTCGGCTGGGCTGCCGGACTGTTTCCATGATCGATTCCTTCCGTGCTCGACGACGTCCGCTCAGGGGCGCAGCAGGGCGACCGTGCCCGTGGCGCAGAGCTGCGGGCCGACGGTCACGGCGAACCGTGCCCCGCACGGCTCCGTCGTCACTTCGACACCGGCGCCGCGCCACGGCACCGCTGCCCGTATCTCCACGCTCAGCCCGACCACGGCTTCCGCGGTGCTGCCGGATGTGAGCATCACGGCCTGTCGTCCGGCCTCCAGGACCGTCGGCGCGGGCAGCAGGGCGGGACGGCCCGCGAGGAGGATCGGATGTCCGGGGTCGCGCGGCAGGATGACCAGCCCCGCCTGGGGCGCTCGCGCGAGCAGGACGTCGGTGTCGGCGGCGGCGCCCACGGCCCCGGCCGGCGGATGCAGCAGACCGGCTCGGGGACCGGCTTCGGCGGCGGGCGGAGGCTGCGGGGTGGCTCGGGCGAAGCGCATGGAGCACCATCCGAGAGGCCTCGCCGCATGGGCGAACTCCGCGGTGACGCGATAGGCGGCAAGGCCGCCGCTGTCTGCCGCGAGGTCACTGACGGTGAGCTGTACGGCCACGTCGGTGGCGCTTCCTTGCTCGGTCGGCAGTGCGGCGGCGTGCAGACCGAGGCGGACCGAGACGGCCCGCAGTGGTGGCGTGCCGCTCTCGGGGAGTCGCCGGTGCCGCAACGCCATCGCGAGCTGCCGCGTGGACTCGACCATGATCAGCGGGTGGTGGCGCACGGCGACCGCCCGCTCGTTCAGGGGATGCAGGCGGGGCCACTGGCACACGGCCGTGAAGGAGCGGCTTCCCCGGCGGCTCATGGACACCACGAGGAGCGCAGTGACCGTCTCCAGGCCCAGTGTCCGCCGCGCCAGCTCAGCTCCGAGCAGCTCGGCCACCGGGGCCTCGAGGTCGTCCGGGAGCCGCTCCCACCTGTCAGCGGCAGCACGAGAACGGACAGTGGCTGGTTCGTGCATGCGCGTCTCCTCCGGAAGGGCGAACCGGAACATTCAGCCCTCTGCCACTCTTCCGTCACGGGTGCGTGGATGGATGCAGGCACCTCCGACATCAGTGGGTGTCGGTCCGGATCGGATGGTGTCGGCCCGGGTCCCGCCGGATTCGCTGTCCTGGCGGGCCGGAGAATCGGGTCGCCAGGCCCGGGGCTGGTCCTTGGCCGACAGCGGGGAAGCGAAGCCTGCGGGTGGTGCGGCGAGCGCCAGCGCGGTCACCACCCACATCCGCCGGGGCGGTGGTCCACCGCCGCGCCGCCTCCGCGCCACTTCGCGTGCTCCTCCACGGACGCGTCGGATGCCTTCGGCCGTGGGGCCGGTACGGGGTCCGCCCGAGCGGGGCGAGCACGGTCCGCGAGCGCATGCGCTGCCGGTCGCGTCGTCACCGCCCCCGAGCCGACCGAGCGAGCACGTGAGGTCAGCGCTTCAGGAGTCCGCGTACCACGCTGTTGCCCGAATGTGTCGGGTCGCCGTTGTACTCCTGGTCGGAGACGTCGACGAGGGGGTAGTCGGCCAGGTCCACGCCCTTCGGCAGGGGGAGGGTGGCGGAGCCCCGGGGGCCGAGCACGCCGATGGCGATGAGCTTCTTGTGGGTCGGGTCCATCAGCCACACCTCGAAGTAGCCGTCCGTCCCGGGCAGGCCGCTCACGTCTATCCGCAGTTGCCGCCGGGCGCCGTCCGCGGTGTCCAGGCGGGCCACTCCTTGCGCGTCGCCATCGGCCATGGGCTTGAGCGGGGACCCGACACCCGTGGGCGCGGCTGCCGCGTCGTCGTCGCGCAGCTGCCACCACGTGGCACCGCTGCCCAGGGCCGCTCCGGCCGCCAGACAGGCCGCCGCGAGCAGTACCGCGAATCTCGTACGCCGAGCAGGCCGCGCACCGGTTGCCTCGCTTCCCCTCGCACCGGCGATGGCCGAGGCGGAGACCTCGGCGAGGCGTGATCGCCGCTCCCGCGCGTCGACCGCCGGGTCCGTACCGTCTGCGGACCTCGCGTCCGCTTCCTCGTCGTTCCGTCCGCCGGAACCCGGAGCGAGGCCCAGCTCGGCTGAGATGGCCTCCCACACCCTGTCGGGCGGGGGCGCGAGGACGTCGTCGGCCGACAGGGAACGCGCCGCGACGACGACCCTGCGCAGCTCTTCCAGCTCGGTCCGGCACGTCGCGCACCGGTCGAGGTGGAGCGAGCGAGGCGACTGGCCGTCGTCCATCTCGCCCAGGGCGATTTCAGCCAGCTCCGCGTGGTCAAGATGCCTCATGGCTTGCCACCTCCTCGCGGCTTCAGGGAGGCCAGCGCTTCGCCCAGCTCGAGCCTGACCATGTGCGTGGGGATCCCGAGCCGCTCCGCCATCTGCGGCGCCGTCAGCTCATGAAGAGTGAGCTCCAGGACCGCGGCACGCAGCGGGGGAAGTTCACTCATCAGTGCCCTGAGCACCGCCTGCTCGGTGGCGGCTTCGAAGGCTTCGTCGTGGTCGAGTTCGGGGCGCCGGTGGACGATTTCACGGCGCATTCCGTCGAGCAGCAGGAGGCCCAGTCTGTGCGCGGGGTCGGAGGAGGCGCGGTTGCGCCAGGCGTCGACGAACACGCGGGACGTCGACTCCTCGGCGGTCCGCTCCGGCAGGAAGCGCAGTGCGAGCGCGTGCACGGCGCCGCCCCAGCGTCGGTAGGCCTCGGCGAGGGCGTCCTGGTCGCCGTGCAGGAACCGCTTCGCCAGGTCGGTGTCCGCGCTGTGCGGGGTGCGCGGACTCGTGGCGAAGCGGTTCCCCGGCTGTTCGTCGGCCGAACCGGGTTCAGACACGGCAGCAGCGTAGCGGCGGCGATCACCCTCCAGGTCCCGCATCGTTCAATCTCTGCTTGTCGGTTCCGCGGTGACGACAAGGTTCTTCTGGTAGCCGCCGCGCGCCCTGTCGAACGGGGCCGCGCAGGTGATCAGCGTGAGCACGGGCCTGCCGTCACGGCGGAAGACCTCGTCCGGCAGTTCCTTCTTCGGGACGATCTGTCGGGCCGACACGCGGTAGCGGACGGGGGCGGCGGCACCGCGGTCCACGATCACGTCGTCCCCCGCCCGGACGTCGTACAGCGCCGCGAAGGCGCCCAGGTCGCCGGTGCGGGAGTCGACATGGCCCACCAGGACGGCGGAACCGCTCGGATCGCCCGGAGCTGGTCCGTAGCGGTACCAGCCCGCCGTCCCGGGGTCGGCGGGGACCTCCGCCCGGCCGTCGGAGTCGACGCCGACGGCCCGCAGCCGCGCGCTGACTTCGAGGCGGGGCATGCGTACGCGCGTGGGCGGGGCTTCCGTGTCCTTCGTGCCGTCCGCGGGCCCGATGCGGCCGCCGCCGCCCGAGGGCCGCACCGGCTCACCGGCCGCTGGTGGCGAGCCGGTGGTGGCCGGGGAGTCGGAGGAACGTACGTCCACCGGTCCCCACTCTCGGGGTGCGGGCGAACCCTCGGCGCCGGTGCGCTGCCCGAACTCGTCGGGCAGTTGGTCCCCGGACGGCATCAGAACGAAGAACAAGCCGGTGGCGAGCGCCGCCGACAAGGCGGCGCCCACCACGAACCAGTGGGAGCGCAGCATCCGGCCCCACCAGGCACCGGTGGGGTCAGCCACGTTCACGGGCGGCGCGGCGCACAGCGAACGCTCCGCCGAACGCGACAAGGCCGGCGCCCGCGATCCAGACGAGCGCCGCGTGCGAGGAGTTGGAGGTGGCTGCGCCCGACTCCCCGGCGTCGACTCCGCCGGGGGCCGAGTGCATCCCCTCGAACGACTGCACCTTCAACGCGAGGTTCTTGTCCTTCGCACTGCCCCAGGCGTACACGACGTTGCTGGTGCCCTCCTTGAGGTTGAGGTCGGCCGGGCCGATCGCCACCTTGTCCGTCCCGGCGAGGACGACGTCGGCGGACACCGTGCCCGCGGGAGCTTCGCCCTTGGCTTCCTTGGGGTTCTCCAGGTTCTTGAACAGGGGCTTCTCCCCGGCGCGTACGTCGACAGCGGGTGCCGCCGCGACATGGCGGACGGTGAGCCGGGCCTTCCCGGCGGGCACCTTCGACACGTCGTTGACGAAGGCGTCGAGCTGCGGCTTGCCGTCGGCGGACAGATGCGCGACCACCGTGGCGTTCGCGCCCGCGGGCACGTCCACCTTCTTCTGGATGGCGGGGGTGCCGTCGGGGCCCTCGCCGTCCTTGAAGACCTTGATCTCGTAGGAGCCCGCGGGCAGTTCCTGCGGGTCGGTGAGCGTTCCGGGCTTGAAGTCGGGGATCAGCTCGTCGCCGTTGGCGTAGACGTCGACGGTCAGGCCGGGCACTCCGTGGAAGACGGAGACCATGGCCTTGCCGTCGTCGGCCTGCGGAGCGGCCCCGACCGGGGCCGCTCCGGCCAGCGCGAGGGTGAGGGCGCCGGCGGTTCCGGCGACGAGGCCGTGGGTGCGCGAGATCATGAGGGGATTCCCTTCGCGATGGACCCCGGTCGGGCCGGGATCTCACCACTACTTCCGAGGACGTGGAGTTGCCGGATGCAGCGCGGCGGCGAGGGATACGGCGGCTTCACGGGCTCGCCTCATGGAGTGTGGCTCCCTGCGTGTCGGAGTCGATTTCCTTTGCGTCAGGAAGCGTTCCGGCGCGGAGGCGCCCAGGGACGCACGGCACGCGGGACGCTTCGTCGTGCCGGTGGGTCTCCTGCGGGTGTCGCCGGCGCCAGTACGGATTGTCGTGGGGCAGGCCTCCGCTCACCCGGCCGTACATGCCGAACGTCATGATCAACAGGCCCATGAGGAAGCTGAAGACCACGTTGGACATGCTGAAGTCGAGGATGTTGGCGGCCCGGTCGAGGACGAAGAGATGAACGAAGCCGCTCACCAGGAAGAGCACGCCCACGGCGATGTTCACCGTGGAGGCGACGTTCCCGCCGATCCCCGCGGCGGCGATGAGCACCACTCCCACGACGACGGAGATCAGACTCAGGGCTCCGTTGGTCGACATACCCGCGATCCGGTCCCCGCTGGTGTCGAAGAAGCTGAGCCGGTCCGCGAACCCCAGGCACCCGAACACGAGCAGAACCAGTCCGCACAGTCCGGCGCCGGCTCGGTACACGGTGGCAAGACGGTGGTCGACCGGCAGTTCGTCGTGCAGTTTCATGCGGTCTCCTCGGTCCTCGGAACGAGCTTCCCCCTCCGGCTGTGGTCTCACTGTGGCTCGGGAGGCGCCATTGAGCCTCCCGCATCGCTTGTGCGTCGATACTGGCTCCGCGAGTCCGCCGACCCGGCATGACCGGGACTACGCCTCCGCGCGGGCCGACTCCAGCGAGCGCCGCAGACAGTGCAGTCCGCGCCGGATATGGCTCTTCACGGTGCCGAGGGCGAGCCCGGTCCTCTCGGCGATCTGCACCTGGGTCAGGTCCCCGTAGAAGGCGAGACCGAGAACCTCCCGCTGGACAGGCGTCAGCCGAGCGAGTTCCTCGGCTACGAGCACTCGGTCGAGAGCGGCTTCTGTGTGCCCGTCGGTGTGCCCGCTCATCCCCCCTCCCGCCCCGCTGTCGGCGAGCCCGAGGGCGGAGCACAGTTCGGTGCGCCTCGTCCGCGCCGAGAGGGCGTCCGCGGTCTTGCGGCGCGTGACCCCGACCAGCCAGGCGGAAATCGTCCCGCGCTCCGGGCGGTAGCCGCCCCTGCCGCGCCACGCCGCGAGGAAGACCTGCTGCGTGACGTCCTCGGCTTCCCTGGCGTCCCCCAGGGAGCGCGCCGCGAGCGTGTACACGAAAGACCCGTAGCGGCGGTACAGGAGGGCGAAGCTCCGCTCGTCGCCCTGGACGAAGTCGGCGACGATCTCCTCGATCTCCCGAGCGTCTTCGACGGGAGCGTACGTCGGAGTCACGCCACCGGAGACTGCTCTGGTCACGCCCACGGCCTTCACCTTCCTGACGGTCCATGGCTTTCGCTCCGGACTTCTCCGCTGCGCCGAGAGGCAGCGGAGCACCGAGCCGAGGCGGGAGGAGACCCGGATCGCCCGGCCTCCCGCTGCGCACCACGATCGCCACGAGGGAACAGCCGAGCAACGTGCATCGATAGTGCGTCGTATGCTGAAGCGATGACGGAGAAACAGCCTCCGCACGTGGAGGGCGACCGCCAGGTGGGCCTCACCACCGGCGCTGTGGCACGCCGCTTCGGCGTCTCTCCCACGACGCTGCGCTCGTGGGACCGCCGCTATGGAATCGGCCCGGCCTCCCGGGAAGGCGGGCGGCACCGGAGATGGAGGCAGCAGGACATCGCCGTGCTGGATCGCATGTGCCGACTGACCGGTGAGGGAGTGCCGCCGTCCGAGGCGGCGAAGGCGGCACTGAGTGGTTCAGCGGGGCCCGGGAGCGCGCCCAAGCCCGTCCCCGCCTCGACTCGCAGCGACAGCACCGGCTCGCCCACCGACAGCACCGGCTCGCCCGACGGGCCCACCGGCGCGTCCTCACAGTCGCGTCAGCGGGGGCTCAGCCGCGCGGCGCTGCGCCTCGACTCACAGGCCGTCGACGAGGGACTGTCCAGGTCCATCGCCGACCTGGGTCTGGTGGCCGCCTGGGAGACGGTGATCATGCCCACGCTGCACGCGGTGGGCCGCAAGTGGCAGACCTCCGGGGAGCGGTTCGTCGAGGTGGAGCACCTGCTGTCCTGGCACGTGTCGACGGCGCTCCGTCGTGTGGTCGTGGAGCGGAATGGGCGACCGGTGGGAGCACCGGTTCTGCTGGCCTGCACGCCGGGCGAGGGGCACTCGCTCCCCATCGAAGCACTGGCTGCCGCTCTCTGTGAACGCGGCCTGCCGGTCCGCATGTTCGGTGCCGCGCTGCCGGCCGAGGCTCTCGACAATGCCGTCCGCCGCCTCGGCCCCGCCGCCGTAGTGCTGTGGGCTCAGTCCCTCAGCACAGCGAGTCGCCCACTCGCCGAGCACCTCAAGAGAACGGAATGGGGCGTGAGGGGCGCCCGAGCCCACCCGGCCGTCCTTCTCGCAGGGCCCGGCTGGGCAGCGTGCCCCCACATTCCGGAGACGATCCGCCCGCTGGGGCTCGGTGACGCGGTCACCATTCTGGTATCGCTCCTCAACGCGGACAGCGTCGGTCGGCATGGGCGACGCCCGGCGGGATCAGCGACGTGAGCGGTTCGGAAAAGGAACGTGCTCTGCACCCGGTACGACAAGCTCGCCGTCCGCTACGAGGCAACAGCACTCGTCGCGGTCATCAACGAGTGGCTTTGACCTGCATGTTTGTGAGTACCTAGGAGTTGGACCAGGCGCGAGTGGACAGCACCAGCAGATAGCCGTCGGGGTCTTGGAAAGTCACGCCCCAGGTGTCCCAGTACGGATTATGGGCGGGCATTCGCTTACCGCCATGCCGCTCAAGTTGCTCCACGAGGGAGTCGGGCACCGGTTCGCCGAGGTAGATGACCAGCAGGTCTTCAACGGTTGGCTGCGGTTCCAGAGGAGCGGCAGGATCGTGTACGAGTTCCAGATGCCAGCCGGCCTCGGGCCAGCCGACCATCAGGAGCGAACTCCGTCCCAGGGAGCGGTCCGCCGCATGCTGATACAGGACATCGAGGCCGAGACCTGAAACCCAGAAGCGTTCCGCCGCTCGGAGGTCGCGTGAGGGTCGGGCTATGCGGATATGAGCTGAGGATTCGGCCGTCATCGTTCTACCTCGTGACAGGGACAGGCCCAGCGACTGTGTCCGTGAGCTTGGACAGCAGCGAGCTTAGAGATCGAGTGGCTGTGCGCCATCGGGCGCTGGTCCTAGTCCTGGTTGCCTCAGCCCAAATGGTCCTGACCAGCCTTTTCGATACACGGCCTATGACCCGCAGCGTTGTTGACTCGGGTGATCGGTGGGTGCCGCTGGGCCCGCCGTGACGCACATCACCGGGACGGCCTGCGGCGGGTGGACAGGAGGGGGCGTGGACCTTTCCCTACGCGCTCGCATACGAGCCGGTGACGCCCAGGCGTTCGCCCTCCTCTTCCGGCAGCACGCGCAGGCCGTGCACGCTCACGCCGCACGGTGGCTCGGTGATCCGGGCCCCGCCGAGGACGTGGTCTCGCTGACCTTCCTGGAGGCCTGGCGACTGCGGGAGAAACTGCTGGACGACGACGACTTCGCCGCACGGACCCGGCACGGCACCAACGACAACGACGACGGCCTGAGGGCCTGGCTGTTCGGCATCGCCACCAACGTCCTGCGCAACACCCGCCGCGCGGCCCGGCGGCACAAGGCCGCTCTCGATCGACTCCCCGACCGACGGCCCGGCACCGGGACGGTGCCCGACTTCGCCGACATCCTGATCGGCCGTCTCGAGGACGCCGAACGGCTCGCCGCCGCGGCGGCTGCCCTGCGCCAACTGCGCCCCCGCGAACGCGAGGTTTTCGCGTTGTGCGTCTGGTCCGAGCTGAGCTACGCCGACGCCGCCACGGCCCTGCGGGTCCCGGTCAGCACGGTGCGCTCCCGGCTCGCTCGCGCCCGGCAGCGCCTGCGGCAGCTGGCCGAGAGCGAGTTGGCTGGTCGTACCGGAGCACCGGCCGGAAGGGACATGACCGTGAGCGGCGGAAGAACGAGACGCCTCCCCGCCCGCGGACAGGAACCGGATGACCGGGCCGCGACGGCCCGGTCGGCACAGGAGAGAGACCGATGAATCCCACAGAACGCCAGGAGTTGGCCGGGCTGCTGCCCAGCCCGGGTGCCCCTGTCCTGTCGAGCGACCGGATGACGCTGATGGAGGCCCACCTCATGCAGGAGATCACCAAGGAAGCCCCCACCCCCACCCCTGGCCCGGCCGACGCCAGCCGGGTCCCGCCCCGGCGGCTGCGGCGGGCGGCCCTGCTGGCCGTACCCGTCGCCGCCGCCGCGGTCCTCACCACCGTCCTCACCGTCGGTGGCGAGAGCCCGGCCGAGCCCGCCACCGACTCGGAAGCCGTCGCGCTCCTCGACCGCATCGCCAAGGTCACCGCCGCCAAGGACGCTCCCGCCGTACGGGACGACCAGTACGTCTACACCCTGATCCAGGGCACCGACGACCTGACGGACAAGGGCCTTGACACCTTCCGCCGCGCGGACTGGCATGCCGTCGACGGCCGCCGTGACGGGCTCGCCCGTACCACCGTCCTGTCCGGGCCCTCCGGCAAGGGCACGACGGACATGCGGCTTCAGGCCGACCCGAACGCCACGACCTACCGGGAGCTGCAGGCCCTGCCTACCGACCCCGGCGCGCTGTACGACAAGGTCTGGTCAGCGACCGAGGGCCAGGGGCCCACCCATGAGGAAGCCGCCCTGGAGATGATCGGCAGCATGCTCGAGGGGGCCACTCTGCTGCCGGACGTGGGAGCCACGCTCTACCGCGCCGCCGCCCGGATCCCCGGCATCACCGTGGTCGACGACGCCGAGGACGCGTCCGGCCGTTCCGGCGTGGGGCTCGCCTTCGGTGACGGCGAGGACCGGCAGGTCTGGGTCTTCGACAAGCGTCTCGCCTACCTCGGCTCGGACGACGTCGCGCTCCTCGACGTCGGCGTGGTCGACCGGGTGGGGCAGGCTCCGGCCGGCTGATCGCCCGTACGACGCCGTGGCTGCGCCACCGAGCCGGTTCTGGGCATGCTTCGGCGGTGCCCCTTGCTGGCCCACAAGGTGGACCTAAGGCTCTGGCTGAGGGTGCGCACGGCGCTCAGCTCACCCCGTACCGCCGGGGTCTCCCCGTCCTGCCGGGCACTTGTCCTCCCTGTACGGACCGCGATCCCGCGCACTCCGCACAGGGAGGGCCTCCCGCCTCAGGAGTCGCCCGCTGATCCTGACGCTCACAGTTGCCGCCGGAAGGTCTCCCGGCGGCAAGCGCAGGCCACAAGGCGGACCCATGGCGACTGTTGTGGCAATGCCCGGGTCCGAGTCGACAGTTCTCGGCAGCGTCCGCGCACGGGCGAGCCGGGACTGAGGGAGAAAGACCGGTCTGTCTCTTACCGCAAGTCCACGTTGGCAGCGGCGAGTGGCGTCGTACAGCCCTATTCTGGACAGACGATGCAGGCAGAACTCCCGCCCCGTGAGCGGATCTTGAACGCGGCTTATGAGCTCTTCTCGCAACGCGGCATCCGAGATGTCGGGGTGGAGGAGGTCATGGCCCGCTCCGGGGTGGCCAAGGCCACGCTCTACCGGCACTTTCCGTCGAAGGACGCCCTGGTGCTCGCCTTCCTCGCCTGCCGGGAGCAGCGATGGGCCCTCGGGACGGTCGTGGCCGGCGCCCGCGACCGCGGCCGCACCCCGGAGGAGCGGTTGCTCGCCGTCTTCGACGTGTTCGACGAGTGGTTCCGCCGTGAGGACTTCGACGCCTGCTCGTTCATCAACGTCCTGCTGGAGATGGGCCGGGACCACCCGCTGGGGCGGGCGAGCATCCAGCATCTGGAGAACATCCGGGGCATCGTGCGTTCCATGGCCCAGGAGGCGGGACTGCGCGACACGGACTCCTTCGCCCGCTCGTGGCACATCCTGATGAAAGGGTCGATCATCTCGGCGGCGGAGGGCGACGTCGAGGCGGCCCGCCGGGCCCAGGCGATGGCTCGCACCCTCATCGAGCAGCACCGTCACCCGTAGAAGCCACTCAGCGGGCTGTTCGTCTGTGCCGCGCAGGTTCGTACTCGACGCAGTCGGGGTTTCGACAAGGGCCCGGGCCCCAGCGCGGGACGAAGACCCCGAGGGTCTTGTGCCTCTTTATTTCCCTGGAAACGGGATGCTCGCAGGCCGGGCACTTGCTTTCGGTCGGCGTACGGGTCTCACGCATTTTGCTGGTCATGCTTCCACGCTAAGCGCGCGAGAGGTTTTGGGGAAGCCTTTACCTCTACTTTGTTTTTTCATTGTAGAAGCATACGAATTCGACATCCCCGTACGCCGCGGATCCCAGCAACCCGCGTCCGCTCCCAGTGAGCAATTCAGGGGCGAGCGGGCGGACCATGCTTGTTCGGCGGGGGTGGCTCGGGAGGCGGTTCGGGGGGCGGATCGGGGTCGGCAGATGCGGGCCGTCGCATGCTCAGGAGCACCGACACCGCCAGCACGACGACGATCACTGCCAGGCTCACGGGAGAGGGGATCTCCGGCACGGAGTCGCTGATCAGCTTGTGGCATGCCTGGAGGACCAATTTCACACCGATGAAGCCGAGGATGATCGCAAGCCCCTGGCTCAGGTAGTGGAAGCGGTCCAGCAGGCCCGAGAGCATGAAGTACAGCGCACGCAGGCCAAGGATGGCGAAGGCGTTGCTGGTGTAGACGATGAAGGCGTCATCGCTGACGGCGAGCACCGCGGGAACGCTGTCCACGGCGAAGATCAGGTCGGCGGCCTCGATCGCCGCGACGACAGCGAGCAGCGGTGTCGCGACGCGCTTCCCGGCCTCCTTGACGAAGAACTTCGTACCCGCGTACGTGTCGCGCACGGGGATGACTTTGCGCAGCAGCCGAACGGCGAAGCTCTTGCCCGGATCGAAGCTCTCCTCCTCACCTTTGAGGATCTTGTAGACGCTGTAGAAGAGGATGGCGGCGAAGACGAAAAGGACGGCGGTGAAGCGGCTCACCACAGCGACTCCGGCCGCGAGGAAGATACCGCGGAACACCAGGGCGCCGATCACGCCGAAGAAGAGCACGCGGTGCTGGTAGGCGCGGGGCACCTTGAAGTACGCGAAGATCAAGGCGAAGACGAAGAGGTTGTCGACGGAGAGGCTCTTCTCCAGCAGCCACGCGGTGGTGTACTCCGTGCCCGCCGTGCCGCCCAGGACGAGGAAGACGACCGCGCCGAAAGTCAGGGCGAGCCCCACCCACAGACCGCTCCACGCGGCTGCTTCCTTGAAGCCGATGACGTGAGCACTGCGGTGGGCCAGCAGATCTATCGCCAGCGACACGATGACGGTCGCGGCGAACGCTCCCCACAGCCAGATCGGCACAGCAAGCATGTGGGCCTCGCAATGAGCGCCTGGAACGGGCCCCTGTGTCGAGTCTGCCGCACGAGGGTGGCGGCAGCACACTCGAGCGGCTCCCGAGGCCGGGAAGGTACTCGAACGCCTGCTGGCCACGGCGACGCGGGCTCCGTCGAGCGGGAACCTCCAGCCGTGGCGGGGGCCCATCGCAGCCTCGCGCATTTCTGCGGCGTCTCTGTGGGATTCGGGAAATCGGGAAGGAAGACGCGCCGCAGCCGCGTACGTCCGGTACGCACCGCAGCCGCGTACCGGACGAGCCGACATCTCCGAGGCCGTGAGCTTCGTCGGCGCATGATCGTCCTTGGTGCTCCAGACGCAGACCGTGATCATGGATGCAGAGGTCGCGGATCGGTAGCCTGCCGATGTGTCTCAGCCCTGGAATGAGCAGCGACTGATCGCGGACGGTTTCGAGCGGACGTACACCGTCCTGGACTGGTACGACGGGCCCCGTAAAGGACTCGCGGTCATCCGGGGCGTCCCGCACTACTTCGAGGGCTGGGACTACGACCCGGCCAACGCGGCCGACGAGTACGACGTGTGGCCCGCGAGCGAGGCGGCCGTGGCGATGGAGCGCGAGCAGTGGGCGATTTACGTCGAGTATGAGGTCTCCGACGCCGGGAGGGATGAGCACCCGGCGAACGGAGGGGTCAATGCCCGCTACGACGAACTGGATTCGCTCCTCGTGCCGCACCGTCGGCCGCCCGACCGTGTTCGGCGGCTTGTGGGCGAGGTGCGATTGGACGACGGAGACCGCTACCGGCTTGACGGGGGCGACCTGTGGATGCGGTGGCGCCCGAGCAGCGAGGCCTCCGCAGGTCAGGGGACGGATGTCGGTCAGGTCAGCGAGACCCTGCGCGACTCGGAGCCGAACCGGCCGACGACGAGCTCGTAGGCGATGTCGTTCCCCATGCGGTGCGCGAGACGGGGCGCTGTCCAGCGCGGGTCCTCGCCGTGAGCGGCCCCGCATGTGACCCCCCGGCCCCTCCCCCGGTCTCGTGCGGGGCCCTGCGCGTCCCTGCCCTGCTGCCCCAGGCCCCGTGAAGGGTCCGTGAAAGCTTCCCCTCCGGCGCGTGTCAGGTCACCGGCCCGTGCCCGTCCCGCAATCCCTCCGCGAACGCCCGCGCCGCCTGCACATCCCCGGCGTTCGGCCGCTGCTTGTTGATCCCGCCGACGAGCTTGAACGGGGCCCAGGTGTCGAACGCCCTGCACGAGAAGCTTCCGTCCACCTTGTATCCCTTGTCTTCGAGGACCTTCACCAGAGGGCGGGTGAACGGCGCCACCGGCAGCTCCGGGAGCCCGCTGGTCGCGAACACGAACGCCCGGCCCCGACCGGCGGGAAGCGCCTTGACGAAGCCGGTCAGGTGCGGGTGGAGCCTGCTGTAGAAGACACCCGAGCCGAATCCCACGAGATCGGCACCGGCCAGCTCCGCCGGGTCGGCCTCCTCCGGAGGGACGACCTTCGCGCCCAGGACCTGGGCCATGCTGTCGGCGACCCGACGCGTATTGCCGTGCGACACGGACGCGCACACGATGACGGCCTTCATCCTCATGATCCCTTCTCTCGCCTTCCGCATGGAGACACGGCAGCGGCGTCCAACGTGACACCACCGGAGCGTGACTACCGCCACACCGCAGGGCGGGGTGTGCCCGCGTCCACGTACGACGTCTTCGCGCCACGTTCCCCCCGACCGACCGGTCTGCCCGACACCTTCCCGACGCTTCCCCGTTGTCCCCGGCGACCGACACCGCCCGAACTCCCCGCTGAGAACCGGCCGGTGGCACACGCTCGGAAGGGACACCACCCACCCATGACCGCACGGCACCCCCTCGGCCGGAGCGCCACCGTCCTGACGGCCGCCCTCGCCCTCTCCTCGGCGACGTCCGGACTCACCGCGTACGCCGCCGACAGCGCCGACAGGACCAGCAAGACCGGCACGCACACCGTCGCGACCGCCGCCCCGCGGGACGAGCCGGACGGCAGCTGGCAGGGCGACGGGCTGCTGCTGAGCCCGGCGGAGAACCGGAAGGTCAACGCCTACCTCGACCGCGCCCGCCGGGCCGAGCCCGCCATCAGCCGTGGCGTGCGGGCCGCCGCCCGGCTGAGCGACGCGGAGCTGGTCGGCTTCGACCACCGCCTGAAGTCCCCGGACTCACTGAAGCGGAAGGTCGCCACCAACCTGAAGGAACACCCCGAGAACACCGTCGACGACTCGCTCGCCCGCCTCGGCGACGCGGTGCGCTACACCCTCCAGTGGCCCGACGACCGGTACGTCACCGGCGTCACCATCGCCTCCGAAGTCCTGTCGGCCCGGGGCAACGACACCACGAAGTGGAGCAACACCTGGGGCCGCGCCAAGGGCTACAAGGGCCTCAATTCGGGTTGGCGCGCGCCCGGTTCGGGGCAACGGTTCGAGGTGCAGCTGCACACCCCGGCGAGCAAGTACGCGCAGGAGGCGACGCACAAGCTGTACGAGGAGCAGCGGCTGCCCACGACGAGCCCGGAGCGCAAGAAGGAACTCCAGGCGCAGCAGGACGCACTCTTCGCCGCCGTACCCGTGCCGGAAGGCGCCCCCGACCTCGCCGCGCCCGCACTCCTGGCGCCGACCCTGACGCCGGCGGCATAGGGCCCACCCCGGCCGGGCGAAGCCGTCCGGCCCGCCCCGCCGACGGGTGGCTGGGCGGGGCGGACGGAGCCGTCCGGTCACGGCTTGTGCGGCGCGGCCCGGAAACCGCAGGTTGGCCTTCAACTCGACGCAGCCTCCGGCGGGCCAACCTGATCGCCCGTGCCGAGCACTGACCGACGTCCACATCACCCGCGCCACCGCCGATCGGCGCCGCCGCTTCGAGAGACTTCCCGACTCGCCGGACGGGTTCGTCGCCCTGGGCGACGCGGTCGCCACCTTCGGAAGTCGACCAGGATCACCTCATGACGACCGGAAAGGGCCATGCCCTCTGACCTCGTGCTTCGCAGGTCACAGATCCAGGTCTGTGGCATCCGTCCGGTGTCGGGCCAAGCGTTCGTTGCATCAGCACGGCGTCGATCCAGCGGTCATGATCCCACTTCAGGCTCGGCGTCCGATGCGGCTGGACCTACGGCTGCAAGCGACCGGCGGCGGGGCCACATCGGTTCCAGTCACAGGTGTTCAGTTCTCTTCGGAGTTGTACCGGCCGAGGAGTCGCGCTGTGAGCTCCGTGCAGCGCATCCGGGCATCCACGCTGCATCACTGCACGGTGTCAGGCGCTTCGACCGTAAACGTCACGAAGTCGACTTCGGCATCGGAGGGCAGGCCGGGATAGTGGTCCTGGAGGCCCTTCTTGAGCTGGTCGACGCTCGTGAAGCCATCAAGCCGAGCCTGCTCGGCGGTGAGGCGATCGAGCCGGTGGCGTTCGATGCCTGTGACGGTGCCGTTCAACGTGCGCTGGGCTTCGTCGTCCTCGAAAAGGAAGATTGCGGGACCCAGCGCGATCGGATCGTCGTGGCGGACGGTGGAGGTCTTCCGCGCGGTGGCGATGTCCTCGTAGTAGCGCTTGTTGAACCGGACAATTCGACGCGCATCCGCATCGGGGGAGAAGTAGGCGTCCGGCAGAAGCTTCCGAATCGGGCGCAGTGCGGGCCCCTCGTCGGTCGGTACGGCGACGAAGACGTCAGGGTGGAGGTCGAGAAGCGCTTGGCGGCAGCGGCCGCACGGCGGGATGAGACCGCGGCCCTGGTCTCCCGCGGCGGCGATGGTGACGAGTGGGCCGGCTCCCGCTGCTGCTGCGACACCGAGTACGACGAGCTCGGCACACGGTCCGCCGGTGAAGTGGTAAACGTTGACCGCCTCGTGGATCGTGCCGGCCGTGTCCATCGCCGCTGCGGCTACGGTGTGGTTCGAGTCGCTCCCGAGGGCCGCGGCGAGCCGTTCCGCAGCCTCGATGACGCGGCGCTCGGAGTCGAAGAGCTTCATGGAGACCATGGCGCCAACCCTAGATCGGCCCGGCCGAGCTCCTCGACACATTTGTTCCCATGGCCCCACTCCCAGCGCGGTCGGTGGCTTGAGGGGTTCCAAGGGGCAAGATCCGCTACGACAGCCTGAAGGCCGCGGCCGGGAAGGTGATCGGATTCGCCTGGGAGCGGCAGGAGAACGCCCGCGAGGCTCGGCGGACTTGTGATCAATGACCAGTGGGGCCGTTCCGTTGGGTTCGTCGCCCAGCGGCGGCGACATCGCGCATGGCCAGCAGGAAGCGCTGCACCACGGCCAGGTCCTTCTCATCGAAGGAGCGCATCGCGGCGACCATCTCGTTGATCAGCGGCCCGAAGAACGACCAGCCCAAGGTCACGGCCTTGTCCTCGACGACCAGCAGTACCCGGCGCCGATCGCGGGTGTCACGCTGACGGCGTACGAGCCCCATCCGCTCGAGCCGGTCGACGAGGGCCGTGACGGCCGCCGAGTTGAGCCCCAGTTGCGCGCCGAGCCATCCCGGGGTGGCGGTGGTGTCCGACCGGGCGGCGTCAAGGAGGCTGATCAAGGCGCGTACGTCCGTGGGGTGCAGCCCGTTGCGGGCGGCGAACTCGGCACCGAACAAGTCAAGGTCGACCGTGATGGCCCGTAGGAGGTGCACCAACTGCAGACCGGGGTCTTGCTCGCCCGGCATCGAAGACCGATCTCCCACGTTCCTCGCACTCCTCGTCCGTCCTCGTCGTTCGCGTTATCATCTTGTTCATCGAGATAATTGCTGACCGAGGTATTTTACAGGCGACCACGACAGCAGCGGTACGGCATCAGGAGGCAGGACATGGGGCGGGGCAACACCGGCGACCAGGCGACGTTCTTCGCGGCGTACGACGCCATGCTGCGACGCTGGCCCGTGGACGTCACCGGTATCGACGTGCCGTCGCCGTACGGCAGCACGCGGGTCCATGTCTGCGGCCCGGAAAGCGGCACCCCGCTCGTGCTGCTGCCCGGAGGCGGAACCACCTCCATGGTGTGGTTCGCCAACGTCAAAGACCTCTCCCGCGACCATCGGGTGTACGCGGTCGATCTGATGGGCGACATCGGCCGCAGCGTCCACGACGGGGCACCGCTGCGTGGCACCGGGGACCTGATGGCGTGGCTGGACGCGGTTCTGGCGGGGCTCGGCCTGGCGCAGACGCGGTTGTGCGGGCACTCCTACGGGGCCGCGATCGCGCTGAACTACGCGCTGCACGCGTCCCACCGCGTCAGCCGACTGGCTCTCCTCGACCCCACCACCTGTTTCGCCGGGCTGAGCTGGCGCTATCTGCTGCGCGCCCTTCCCACGCTCCTGAGGCCCACCGTCGCGCGACAGCGGGCCTTCCTGGCGTGGGAGACCGGTCGAACCCCCGAAGACCTCGCGTGGCAGGACTTCCAGGACAGCACCACCACGGCGGTGCGATCCAAAGTCATCGCCATGCGCCGCCCCCGGCCAGAGGATTTGAGGGCCTGCACCATTCCGACCCTGGTGCTCTTGGCCGAGCACAGCCGGGCCCACGACGTGCAACGGGTGGCGGCCACGGCCCGCGACCTCCTTCCCGAGGCCGACATCGCCCTCCTGCCGGGCGCCTCCCACCACTCCCTTCCCACCGAGCGGCCCGCCGAGCTCAATGGTCTGTTGACGCAGTTCCTGGCCTGAGCCCCGCGTCCGTCATCGTGCCTCCGCTTCAACAAGCAACAGTCCGAGGCGGAACAGCGGCGGCGGGGACGGCGGGGAAAGTCAAGGAGGCCCACCACAGGCGGCCCTCAGCCGTCACGTCGTTGACGGAGCACCGCTTGACGCGCCTGCCACCCGACCGCGGGCCGCTGCCCTCACCAGCCGTCCACGACCAGCTGCTCCATCACCGCCGGTCCGGCCCGCAGGAGTCGGCGCCGTGAGCATCAACGGCACCAGCCGCCGCACCGCCGGATGCGTGAGCAAGCGGCCGAGGCCGCGGTGATGCGCTGCTGCTTCACGTCGAGAGGCACATGAGGGCCTCCCCTTGAAGCGGACAGGCTGTGACCGGGTCACTGTTCAGCGAGGTTGTCGGCACCGATGCTTAGGATCCACGTCATGCGTGAGTTCTTCATGGCGGGTGGACGGAAGCTGTCGTATCTGGACTTCGGCGGTCCGGGCAGGCCGCTCATTGCCCTGCACGGGCACTACAACGAAGCAGCGGCGTTCGCGTCGCTCGCGGGGGTCTTGGCGCCGAGGTGGCGGGTGCTCGCGCTGGACCAGCGCGGGCATGGAGAGTCCGACCGTGCCCCCAGGTACGAGCGCGACGACTACATAGGCGATGTCGACGCCTTCCACCAGCATCTCGGAGTTGGCCCCGTGGCGGTGCTGGGGCACTCGCTGGGCGGGGTGAACGCCTACCAGTTCGCGGCCCGGCACCCCGACAAGGTCAGCAAGCTGATCGTGGAGGACATCGGCGCGGTCGTCGACTGCGACTGGTCGTTCACCACGAGACTGCCCTCTCCCGCGCCGTCCCGAGAGGCACTGATCACGGCTCTGGGTGCGGCGGCGCCGTATCTGGAGTGCTCGTTCCGGCAGAGGAGCCAGGGCTGGGGTTTCTCGTTCGGCATCGACGACACCGTGGCGTCCCAGAAGGCGCTCAACGGGGACCACTGGGGCGACTGGACAGCGGTGTCCTGCCCCACCCTGCTGATCCGCGGGACCCGCAGTGACGAGTTGGCGGACGATCACGCCCGGGACATGGTCGCCCGCCGCGACGGACAGGCCCGCCTGGTCGAGTTGGCGGCCGGTCACGTCGTGCACCACGATGCGCCCGAGCAGTTCGCCGACGCGGTCACCACGTTTCTGTCCGACCCCTGCTGAGCGGGGAAGCTCAGGCTGCCGAGCGGTATCTCCTCTGGTCAGGGCCCGAAGACCATGCGCATGGTCACGCCGCGGCGCCTGGCCTCGGTCCAGGTAGGTCTGGGCGAGAGCCCTGCCCATGGCGCCCGTGCCGCCGGTGCTGGCGTAGGCCTTCAACGTCGTACCCCCTGCTCGTTCTCTCGCATCGCAGGAACCGGGCCGCGATCTTCTCCGGGATGACGCCGTACGGTGCCAGTTCCGAGAGGGCGACGCGCGACTCCCTGAGGTGCTCCCCGTAGGTCTCGCCGAGGTGTCTGATGGCCAGTTCGTCCATGCGCTCAGGGCTGTGACCTTCGAGTCCGCGCCGCGCACGGTGATGTTGAGACGGAGGCCAGGCACTTGCCGCGCCGTCGCCGTACGCCCGTCAGCCGGGTGGTGCGCGGTCGGCGAGCCGCAAGCTGCGCCCTCGCAGCAGGACAGCGTCGCGACCGGAACGCCTGGTCCGACTCGCCCCACCCTCCTGCGCGGCCCTTCGCCGCCCCTCCCGGCCGTGCCGGACATTCCGCCGTTGACAGAGCAGGCTAATGCCATTAGCTTTTAGCTAACTTCATTAGCCTGGGCGAGGGGATGTCATGAGCGAGTACCTGGCGGTCGACGGCGGCACGATCGCCTACGAGGTGGAGGGGTCCGGCCCACTCATCGTTCTCGCGCACGGCATCGGCGACAGTCGCGCCGCGTACCGTGCCGTGATCCCGCGGCTGGTAGCCGCGGGCTACCGAGTCGCCGCGGTCGACCTGCGTGGCTGTGGCGAGTCCAGCGTCGACTGGTCCGCCTGGGATCGCACCGCCATCGCCGGGGACCTGCTCGCCGTGATCCGCCACCTGGGCGGCACGGCCGTGCTCGTCGGCCACTCGATCTCCGGCGGCGCCGCCACCATCGCAGCGGCACAGGAGCCCTCGCTGATCACCAAGGTCGTCGAGTTGGCGCCGTTCACCCGCAAGCAGTCGATCCGCTTCGGCGACCTGCGGGGCAAGCGATTCCGGCGGGGCATGCTGCGGCTGCTCGGCACGGTCACGTTCGGCAGCCTGCCGCTGTGGCGCTCCTACCTCGACGTGGCCTACCCCGGCGTGAAGCCGGCCCACTGGGCCGAGCGGCTCGGCCGCATCAGCGCCCTGCTGCGGGAGCCGGGGCGGATGAAGGCGGTGCAGAGCATGGGCCGCAGCGCCCCGACCGACGCCGGAGCGCAACTCGACAGCGTCCGCTGCCCGGTCCTGGTCGTCATGGGCACGCTCGACCCCGACTGGGCCGACCCGCACGCCGAGGGATCGGCGATCGTTGACGCCCTGCCGGCCGGCCTCGGTTCCCTCGAGATGATCGAGGGCGCTGGGCACTACCCGCATGACCAGTTCCCCGACCAGGTGGTCTCGCTCATGCTCGGCTTCCTTCGCTCGGGCGCCGCTCGTGCCTAGGGCCGGCCTGAATCCGGCGGCCGTGGTCGCGGCCGGTGCCGCCCTCGCCGACGAGGTGGGCCTCGCCAACCTGACGATGGGTCTGCTGGCCGAGCGGGTGGGCGTGCGCACCCCGTCCCTGTACAAGCACGTGGGCGGCCAGGAAGACCTCAACCGGCGCATTGCCGCCCTGGCGTTGAACGAGGCCGCCGACGCGGTCGGCGGCGCAGTCCAGGGGTACGCGGGCCGGGACGCCCTGGCGGCCGCGGCGGGCGCCTTCCGTACCTTCATCCTCCAACATCCGGGCCGGTACGCCGCGACGATCGGCGTGGAGCCGCACGGACCGGACGATCCGCTGGCCGCCGCGGGTCAGCGGCTGCTCGGCGCGTTCACGGCAGTCCTGCGCGGCTACCGGATCCCCGAGCCCGACGAGGATCACGCCCTGCGCATGCTCCGCAGCCTCTGCCACGGCTTCGCCACCTTGCAGGTGGCGAACGCCTTCCAGTGGAGCGCTGACATCGACAAGAGCTTCGAGTGGCTCATCGCCTTCACCGACCGGGGCCTGCGCGCGCTTTCTCGCCCGAGTCCCTACGAGGCACCTTCGGGATCCTCGCTGTCGCCTTCCTTCCGGTCACCGGAATGAGGGTGTTCACGACCGCCGAGTGATCAGGCTCTTGGCGGGTCGCGTGGAGGTTCTGGTGGGAGGGACTCCCCCGCGTCCGGTACGCCACCGAGCAGCCCGCCCCCGGATGCCTGCGTTCGCTCCCGCACCTCTGAGCCCGTCAGTTCGACAGAGCAGCCGTGAACGGCGCGCGGTGAGCCGCCAGCCACTCCTGGAGCCGGTCCCCACGCTGCCAACCACCGCGCTCCGACAGCGCCTGGACGCAGACGGGATCACCGTCGGCCAACTGAACGTCGCTCTCGCCGGATCGGGCCCGGCCGTACTGCTGCTGCACGGTCCCCCGCACACCTGGGAGCTGTGGACGGACGTCATGTCCGACCTGTCCGACCGCCACCGCGTCATCGCGCCGGAGCTGCGCGGGTTCGGCGCGAGCAGCCGGGCCGCCTCCGGGTTCGACGCGGGCGCCCTGGCCGAGGACGCCGCGGCGCTGCTCAGCGCGCTCGGCGTGTCCTCGGCCGTCGTGGTGGCCATCGACGCGGGTACCGCGCCGGCCCTCCTCCTCGCCCTGCGTCGCCCCGGTCTCGTCCGGCGCCTGGTCGTCGTGGAATGCCTTCTGGGCACGCTGCCCGGCGCCGAGGACTTCCTCGCCGACGGGCCGCCGTGGTGGTTCGGCTTCCATTCCGCCGCGCCCGGCCTCGCCGAGACCGTGCTGGAGGGCCACGAGGCCGCCTGCGTCGACTGGTTCCTGCGGGCGCCGGCACGCTCGGCGACGGGGTGCGCCCCGCCCTCCGGGACGCCTTCGTCCGCGCATACCCAGGCCGCCAGGCATTGAGCCGCGCGTTCTCGTACTACCGGGCGCTGCCCGAGAGCACGGCCCAGATCGAGCAGGCGGCCGCCACCGACCGGCATCACCGGCTCGTACGCGAGCGCGTACGGAAAGGTCCACGCCGCCTCCCGCCCGCCTCCGAACCGGGGCTCGGCCCAGCCGGCCGACTGAGTTTCGGCCCCGCCCGAAAGGCCTCGTGACGGCCCCTGCGACCGCCATAGCGTCGGATCTGCCGGTCCAAGAGGGCCGGCCACCGAACAAGGGGGAAGAACATGACTGTGTCCACACAGCCCGTGCTCAAGCACGCCAGGACCGCGGCCACAGTGGTGGCGATCGGGACCGCCGCCACCCTGATGGGCCCGGCCCCCTCTGCGAGCGCGGCACCCCCGACGAGCGCGGGTGACAGGTGCCGTCCGCCCCTGTGCTCGCAGACCTGGAACGACAGCGGGAAGGGCTTCTACGCCCTGAAGAACTGGTGCCTGAACGGCGGGACCACGGGCACTGCCACCATCAAGAAGCCGACCTGCAACAACCAGAAGAGGAACTGGCTCAAGCCCGGGGAGCGGACCCGGGGCACTCAGGACTGGGACGTCTTCCAGGTGAAGAAGGGGCGGTGCTTCAAGGTCGACTTCGAGCTCACCCCGGGCCGCGACTTCTCGAAGAAGTACAACCGCAAGAACAAGAAGACCGTCTACGTCAAGGTCGCCAACAACGCCTTCGCCAAGGTCCGCAGCTCCACGTGCTGATCCGGCGCGGAGCACCGCACCAGGCACGCGGGCCATCGGCCCGCGATGCCTGCGCGGAGAGTCCTTCCGGGTCCTGAACGCCAGCGTCCCGTGCGAGCGGCCCGGCTATATTTTCTGCGTGGATGACGATCACGGGCAACTTCTCGCGGGCCGCTACCGGTTGCACCGGCTGCTCGGCCAGGGCGGCATGGGCGCTGTCTGGCAGGCCCACGATGAGCAGTTGGGGCGGGACGTCGCTGTCAAGGAGTTGCAGTTGCCCGGACATCTGGGCGAGGCCGAGCGGCGGAACTGGATCGCCCGTCTCGATCGCGAGGCCCGTGCCGCCGCACGGCTGAAGCATCCGGGGATCATCACCGTTCATGACCGGATATCCGGCCCTGATGGACGGCCCTGGATCGTCATGGAGTTGGTGGACGGCGGGTCCCTGGCCGTCCTCGTCGAGGCACAGGGCGGGCTCACGCCCCAGCGGGCCGCCGCCATCGGGATGCAAGTGGCGGCCGCGCTCGGTGCCGCACACCGGATGGGGATCACGCACCGGGACATCAAGCCCGCCAACATCCTCCTCGAGGACGACCGGGTCGTCCTGACCGACTTCGGGATCGCCGCCCTCGAGGGAGACGCCACCCTCACCGCCACCGGCATGATCATGGGTACGCCCGCGTTCATGGCGCCCGAACAGGTCCGGGGCCTGCCCGCGACGGCCGAGTCCGACCTCTGGTCCCTGGGCGCGACGCTGTACGCCGCCGTGGAAGGCCACCCTCCGTTCGCCGGGACGGCCCCGAGCGCGGTCCTGGTCGCCGTCGCGACGGAGCGGCCGATTCCGGCCGTACGGGCCGGGGTGCTCGGCCCCGTGCTCGACGGGTTGCTGCACAAGGATCCAGCGGCGCGCCTGACCATCGACCAGCTGGAGGCCCGGCTGAAGGGTATCGCCGCGCCAACTGACGTCCAGGCGGCCCCCGTTGCGTCCCCACCTCCCACCATGCCGGCGTGGAGCCCCGCCGTGGGAAAGGCCGCGGCGCGACCCACCGTCAGGCCCAAGCCCGCACCGCGTCGGCGTATCTCTCCGTGGGCCAAGCTGGGCGTGACGATGCTGGTGATCACGCTGATCACGTATGCCGGATACTTCCTCGACAAATAGCCGACGACAACAGCGTCTGCGAAGCCAGCCGGACTGTGACCGACGCCCTGGCCCTCCCCGCGGGACTCTCCCGGCCAAGTGTCGCTGGTAGGTGGTGAGAGTGAGTACCGGCAGGGCGACGGTGGCCGCAGTCGTCGCCGCAGGAGCAGCGGTCGCCGCGCCGATGAGTTTCCGGGACGGAGCCGGTCTGCATGGGTATGGACACTCACACACTTGAGACAGCCGGCGCGGACCTTGTCTATGACGTGCGCGGGCCGCTGCCGACCGCAGATGGGCGCCCGCCGCTGCTCATGATCGGGCAGCCCATGGACGCCTCCGGGTTCGCCGCGCTCGCCGCGCGTTTTCCCGAGCGGACCGTGGTCACCTACGACCCGCGCGGGCTCGGTCGCAGCACTCGCAAGGACGGGCGGGTCGAGTACACGCCGCAGACCCAGGCCGACGACGTGCACGCCGTCATCGAGGCGCTCGGGGCCGGGCCGGTCGAGATGTTCGCCAGCAGTGGCGGTGCGGTCACCGCGCTCGCGCTCGTGGCGAAGTATCCCGCGGACGTGACCACGCTGGTCGCGCACGAGCCGCCGCTCATCACCCTCACGCCGGACGGCCCGGCTGCCGTGCGGGCGCGGGCCGGAGTCCGGGAGGCGTACGAGAAGCGGGGATGGGGAGCCGGGATGGCGGCGTTCGTGGCCATGGCCTCGTGGGAGGGAGAGTTCACCGAGGCGTACTTCGCGCAGCCCGAGGCCGATCCCGCCGCGTTCGGGATGCCCACGGAGGACGACGGCTCACGTGACGATCCGCTGCTGTCCGACCGGTCATGGGCGGTCAGCAGCTACCGGCCGGAGGTCGAAGCGATCACCGCCGCGCCGACCCGCGTCGTGATCGCTGTGGGCGAGGAGTCCGAGAACGTGCAGACGGGACGCACCTCCGTCGCGACGGCCGAACTGCTCGGGCAGCGGGTCGCCGTGTTCCCGAGCCATCACGGCGGGTTCTGCGACGGGGAGTTCGGATATCCGGGGAAGCCGGACGAGTTCGCGCACCGGCTGCGCCAGGTCCTCGACGGCGCCTCGTGAGCCGAGCGCCGGTCGAGCAGTTCCCGACCCCGGGTGCGCCGGACCCGGGCACCAGATGACGCTCCCCCACCAGTGACGTCTCCGTGAGGGGGCTCCCGGTCCCCCGAGGGACGGGAGCCCTCGCTGCGGAAGGCTCCAGCACCTGCGAGTGAACGGGCCCGGCCGACCGTACGCTAGCGGTGCGCGGTGCGCGCCTCGATCCGGTGGTCGAAGGCGGCACCGCCCACACCGACCGTGGTCACCCCGCCGTCGACGGTCAGGACGGCCCCGTTGACGTAGGACGCGGCGGGCGACAACAGCCAGTCGATCGCCTCGGCCACCTCTTCAGGTTCCCCCGGCCGTCCCGCCGGATTCAGCCGGTTCGCTTCCTCGTACGCCGCCTCGACGCCGCCCGCCAGCCCCGCCTCCGACGCGAACCGCGCCATCCGCTGGTCGGCCATCTCCGTACGCACCCAGCCCGGGCACACCGTGTTGGCGCGCAGACCCCGGGGTCCGTAGTCGACGGCCAGGGAGTTGCAGAGGTGGAGCAGAGCCGCCTTGGACGTCGCGTAGGCGGCGTTGCCGACGCTGTTGCGGAGAGCTGCGACCGAGGCGACGGCGACCACCGCGCCGCGGGCCTCCAGGAGATGCGGCAGCGCGGCACGCAGCAGCAGGAACGGGCCGGTGAGGTTGGTCCGCATGAGTTCTTCCCAGTCCTCGACCTCGGTGTCACCGACCGCGCCGCCCCGCCCGATGCCGGCGTTGAGGACCACACCGTCGAGCCTCCCGTAGGCCGTCACCGTCGTCTCGACGAGTTCGCGCACGGCCTCGGGGTCAGCGGCGTCGGAAGGATGGGCCAGCGCTCCGCTCTCCTCGGCCACCCGGCGCAGTGGCTCGGGTCGCCGCCCGGAGATCACGACCTGGTGCCCCGCCGCGCGCAGCAGCCGGGCAGTGGCGGCCCCGATCCCCGATCCCCCGCCCGTCACCAGGACAACACGCTGTTCCGACATGCTCGTTCGCCTCCGCAGATGGTCAGCTTCCGGTTCTGGTCCGTCGTGATCATAAGAAGCGGCAGCATCACCTCGCCGCACCCGTGCCTGTCCGGCGCACGCGGTTGTCGATGATGCGGCTGGCCAGGCCGCGGCCTACGGCTGGGGCGTTTTCGGCTTCGGTACGAGGGCGCGGATCCCGTCCGCCGCCAGCTGCGCGGCCCGGTCCGCGTCGCCGCCGACCAGCCGGGTACGGGTGAGCGCGAAGGACAGGCCGCGCTCACGGTCGGCGAAAGCGATGCTGCCGCCGTTGCCGTGGTGTCCGAAGGCCGTCCGCTCGCCGCCCGTCTCGGGCAGGCCGAGGAAGTAGCCGAGGCCCTTGGCGAACCGGCCCAGGAGCATCTGGTCCTTGCCCTCGAACGCGGTGGCCTGCTCCGGGCGTTGCGGGGAGATCAGGCGTACGCCGTCGACCTCGCCCAGGAGCGCCGCGTACATCCGTGCGGCGGCGCGGGCGGTCGTGGTGCCGCCCGCCGGGATGTCGGCGAGCAGGTGGTCGCGGTCGTTGGCCAGGTCGGCGGTGGTCCACACGCTGCGGTTGGGTACGACGAGACGGCGGAAGGGCACGGACGGGGGCAGGTCTGCCAGCCATGCCGCCCAGTTGCCCTCCATCAGCCGTGCGACGCGGGGCAGGTCCGCTTCGGGGATGCCGAAGTGCGGTTCGTCCGCGACACCGAGCGGCTCCGTCACGTACGTGCGCAGTGCCTGGGCGGGAGTGAGGCCGGTGATGCGGTGTACCGGCTCGCCGAGGATCCGGCCGAAGGTCCAGCCGTGGTAGCCGGTGTCCGAACCCGGCTCCCACAACGGCTTCTCGTCCGCGACGAGGGCGCACATCGTGTCCCGGTCGCACAGCTCGGCCGGGGTGATGCCGGGTGGGAGCTGTGGGATGCCGATGCGGTGGGTCAGGGCGTCGCGGACGGTGGCCCGGTGTTTGCCGTGGGCGGCGAACTCGGGCCGGTAGTGGGCGATCGGGGTGTCGTAGTCGATCAGGCCGCGCTCGACGAGCACGTGCACGAGGGTGGCCATGAAGCCCTTGCCGGTGGAGGAGCTGTGGATCAGCGTGCCGGGCATGAGCGGGACCGGAACGGCCGGAGGAGTCGGAGGAGTCGCCGCGAGTGCGGGCCGCGCGATGCCGGTGAGGCGTTCGGCGGCGGCCCGGACAGGCGTCGGCCGCCAGCGAGAAAAGTGCAGCGATCAGGGCGATGAGTGACATGCCATCAGCACTCACGATGCCTACGTTGGGTCCATCGCACGCATGCCGCTCTGGCGCCGCGGACGCCTCAGCGACCCCTTTTCCTCCTCGGGAGCGTCCAGTGAGAAGTGCGGGAATTTCCCTTTGTGCTCTGCTCGTCGCCGGGGCCGCCGGCCTCGCGCCGACCACCGCTTCGGCGGCCTCGTCGGCGCCGTCGGTCCCCCGGAGCGGGTTCGCCCTGTCCAGTACCGCGTTCGCCGACGGGGGCGTCATCCCCAAGGTCCACGAGTGCACCAGCGGCGGAGGAAGCGATCCCGGCAAGAGGAACGAGTCCCCTCCCCTGGCCTGGGCGGGTGCTCCGGCCGCCGCCAAGAGCTACGCGATCGTGATGCGCGATCTCGACAACTCCGACCTCATCCACTGGGTCATCTACGACATCCCGGCGAGCGCGACCTCGCTCCCCCAGAACGTCGACCACGCCTACCGGCCCTCGGCCCCGGCGGGAGCCCGGCAGGTCTACTACCGCGGCAGTGCCGGCCTCTACGGCTACCAGGGCCCGTGCTCGCCGTCGACGGTGAACACCTACGAGTTCGTCGTCCACGCGCTGAACCAGGCATCGCTGAGCAGCCTCAACTCCAGCTCGTCGACCCGGACCGCCGCCAGGGCGATCGTCGCGGCGACGATCGGCTCGGCCAGGATCACCGGCGAGTCATAGCGTCGCCGCGCAGGCGTGCGCGCCGGCCGCCGACGATGACGGCTGCCTCGGCCATCGAGTGGTCCGCTGCGGGTTCTCCTCTCCAGAGGTCTTGACAACTCTATTGGTCTGGACCAACTTTGCGCGCAACAGCGGTGGCCATCGTCGTCGCTTACGTGCTTCACCTCTCTCCCAGGAGGCACCCTGTGGACCGTGTGCGAAAGGGCAGACCCGGCGTCCGCCGGAGGATCAGCGCGGCGATGGCCGTCGGTGCGGCCGCCGCGCTCGCCGTCACCGCGCTCGCCGCGCCCGCGCAGTCGGCGGAGACCGACGCGGCCGGCGCCAAGGCCGCGAGCGCCGAGGCGGCGGACGTCAACGTCGCCAAGAACGCCGGGTTCGAGGCGGACCTGAGCAACTGGACGTGCGCCGCGAACAGCGGCGCCGCCGTCACGTCCCCCGTGCACGGCGGCGCGAAGGCGCTCAAGGCCACCCCGTCCGGCCAGGGCACCGCCGAGTGCTCCCAGGTCGTCGCGGTGAAGCCGAACTCGACGTACAAGCTGAGCAGTTGGGTGCAGGGCAGCTACGCCTACCTCGGCGCCCGCGGCACCGGAACCACCGACGTGTCGACCTGGACTCCGGGCACCTCCTCCTGGCAGCAGCTCTCCACCAGCTTCACCACCGGCGCGAACACCACGTCCGTCACCGTGTACACGCACGGCTGGTACGGGCAGAGCGCGTACTACGTGGACGACGTCAGCGTCTTCGGACCCGACGGGGGCGGCGGCACCGACCCGGTCGAGATACCGCCCGTCCCGGCCGGCCTCGCGGCGGGCACGAAGACGCCCACGTCGGTGGACCTGTCCTGGACGCCGTCGTCCACGGCGACGGCGTACACCGTCTACCGCGACGGCACGAAGGTCGCCTCGTCCAGCGGCGCCTCCACGACCGTCACCGGCCTCACACCGGAGACCACGTACAGCTTCCAGGTGAGCGCTTCGAACGCGGCGGGTGAATCGGCGAAGTCGACGGCGGTGTCCGTGACAACGCCCAAGGGCGACGGTGGCGGCGACGGCACCGTGCCACGGCACGCCGTGACCGGCTACTGGCAGAACTTCAACAACGGCGCGACCGTGCAGAAGATTCGGGACGTGTCCTCGCAGTACGACATCATCGCCGTGTCGTTCGCCGACGCCACCCCGACTCCGGGGCAGATCACCTTCAACCTGGACCCGGCCGTCGGCTACGCCTCCACCGCCGACTTCAAGGCGGACATCGCCGCGAAGAAGGCCGCGGGCAAGTCCGTGATCCTCTCGGTCGGCGGCGAGAAGGGCACCATCTCCGTCAACAGCGACGCCTCCGCGACGGCATTCGCCAACAGCGCCTACGCCCTGATGCAGGAGTACGGGTTCAACGGTGTCGACATCGACCTGGAGAACGGCATCAACCCCACTTACATGACGAAGGCGCTGCGCCAGCTCTCGGCGAAGGCGGGCCCGAAGATGGTGCTCACGATGGCACCGCAGACCATCGACATGCAGTCCACGTCCGGTGGGTACTTCCAGACGGCGCTGAACGTGAAGGACATCCTCACGGTCGTCAACATGCAGTACTACAACAGCGGTTCCATGCTCGGCTGCGACGGCAAGGTCTACAGCCAGGGCAGCGTGGACTTCCTGACCGCGCTCGCCTGCATCCAGCTGGAGGGCGGCCTGGACCCGTCGCAGGTGGGGATCGGCGTCCCGGCGTCGACGCGCGGCGCGGGCAGCGGCTACGTCGCCCCGTCGGTCGTGAACAACGCCCTCGACTGCCTGACCCGCGGCACCGGCTGCGGCTCCTTCAAGCCGTCGAAGACGTACCCGTCGCTGCGCGGCGCCATGACGTGGTCGACGAACTGGGACGCGACGGCGGGCCACGCGTGGTCGAACGCCGTCGGCCCGAAGGTGCACAGCCTCCCCTAGCAAGCGAACGCCCCGGAGGGGCGGACGGACCCTGTTCGGTCCGTCCGCCCCTCCGGGCATGTGCGGCCCCGGCCGGGCTGCCTCTGCTCGGGTGGTCGGGGCGGCAACCGCTGTCCGCGTCCGCCCACGGCGTACCCGCTGCCTTCCGGAGCCGAGGGAGCGAGTGCGTAGCCCAGTGCGGCGGCCCGGAAGTGGGCCTGTCGGTCGGGATCGGCACAGTCCATCACCAGCTGGTAGCGAACGGGCGTCAAGTTCCCTTCCTGGTCGCACTGGTCAGCCGCACGTTCTGCCTGGCTGCGAGCGCCCCGCCCGCACCCCCTGCCGGCGGGGCGACGTCATCGCGCCACGTCAGGATCCTGAACCTCGGCGCCACTCCTGCCCGGCCCGTGCCGGGATCTTGCCGCAGAACTCGGCCTCGATCACGTTGGTGTAGAGCGAGCTGTTCGGCAGCCAGTCGCCGTTGATGTTGAACGTCAGCTGGTGCTTGCCGTCCGCCGTGCCGACCATCGCCGAGAGCGAGCCGTTCGTGCGCCCGGTCTTGCCCACCACCCGCACCCCGCAGGACAGCTTCGCGAACTCGACGCCGAGGCCGTATCCGAAGACCTCGCCGTCCGGTACCTCGTGGAGCATCTCCTTCATCTGGGCTCGCGGCAGCAACGCGCCGCGCATCAGGGCGCGTTGGAAGCGGTTGAGGTCGCCGGGGGTGGAGATGATGTCCCCTGCCGCGCCCAGCCAGGTCATGTTCTGCTCGGTGGCGTCGACCACTTCGGCGTCGGGGGCTTCCTGGTGGAGCCGGGAGTATGCGACGGGGTGCGGTTTCGGCATCCGGGGATCCGTCCCGGGGAACGACGTCCCGCGCAGCTTCAGCGGGTCGATGATGCGCCGGGTGACCTCCTGCGCGTAACTGCGGCCCGTCGCCTTCTCGATGACCATCCCGGCGATCACGTAGTTGGTGTTCGAGTACAGCGGCGACTTCTCCGGGTCGGGGTGCGGCGGCTGCTTGAGGGCGGCCGCCACGAGTTCTTCGGGGGTGTAGGTGTCGTACCGGTGGGCCGGGAAGCCGGGGCCGGTGGAGTTGTGGGCGATGGTGGGGTCGTCGGTGTAGTTGGCGATGCCGCTCGTGTGGTTGAGCAGTCTGCGCAGGGTGATCTTGGCGCCGTCGTACCCGTTGCCCTGGACCAGGCCCGGCAGCCATGCCTCGACGCTGTCGTCCAGGTTCAGCTTCCGCTCCGCCTCCAGTTGGAGCAGGACGGTCGCGATGAAGGTCTTGGTGGTGCTGGCTCCGCGGAAGTGTTCCGCGGTCGACCGCTCGCGCCCCGTGGCGGTGTTGGCGTATCCGACCGTGGCGGACCACTTCCTGTTGCCCTCTCGGACCTTGGCCACGACTCCGGGCAGCTTCCCCTGCTCGACCAGCGCACGCATCGCGGCCCGGGTCGCTTCGTGTCCGCGGTCCGTCCGCTCCGCAGCGTGCGCCGAAGGGACGACTGCCCCCGCCAGTGCGGCCACCGCCATCGCGAGTGAGGTGGTACGTGCTGCGGTCCGCTGCTTCATGGGTGGTGCCTTTCAGGTCGACGTCTCCGAAGGGGCGGGTGTGCCCCTGTGGTTCGTGTGACGTCGGCCTCGCGGTGCACGGTTGAGCAGGCGGGTCAGGACGGGACCGTGGTACTACGCGAACAGCACCAGGGACCCGCCGGGGTTCCGCCACGTACCACCGGGGCACGATGCCGTGCGTGCCCCGGGTGGGAGTTCGAAGGCGGCGGGCTCAGGGCCTCAGGTGTGCCAGGTGTTGCCGCGCTCGGACTGCGGCAGGACGTTGTCGGCGTCACCGAGGGGCGAGTCGCCGCGTCCGGCCGGCCCGGCATCGGCGCCGCGATCTGGCTCCACGCCACGGACGCGCAGGCCATTCACGACGCCCTGCTCGCCGACGGCCACACCATCGTCTCCGCGCCGATCGACGGCCCGTTCGGGCGGACCTTCACCTTCGCCGACCCCGACGGCTACCAGCTCACACTCCACGACCGCACATGACGGGCCACCTGCGCATGACGCGATATCCACACCCCTGACCAGTACTCCCTTTGCCGCCCCTTTCCGAACGAGAATCGAGCCATTCCGGGCGAGACAATTGCGCACTGGGGATCAGGGAGCGGGGACCGAGAAACGTCATCTCCCGGGTTCCGGAACCGAGTTGTCCAGCATGAGGGGCAACACGGCCCGGTCGGAGCCCGGCGAAGAGAAGGTAACTCTGCGGTCGGCCCGTCCGCAGAGCGCGCCGAAACCAACCGGAAGTCGCGAAGGTACTCGCGAGGTCCGAGCTTCCGCGGGAACACTTTTCGGGCGGATGAATGCCTGTCGCACCCGTGAGACCTGTGAGAATCGTCAGGCCAACAGCCCTGCCAGCTCGGCCATTTCGGTTTCCGGGTCCACGACGGGCTGGATCACGAGTTCGTCCACCCCCGCTTTCTCCAGCGCGGTGATCCGTTCGGCGATCTCGGACCTGGTGCCGACCAGGCCGAATTTGTCCACCAGGGAGGGCACGATGAGCTCGCGGTCCTCGGGGGAAATGCGACCCAGGTAGTTGCGGTAGAGCGCCTGGTGGAGCCTGGGGTCGGTGGGGGTGGTGCCGCGCAGGTGGAGAAGACGGTCGACGGCCGCGGCCTCCTCCGGAGGGAGGGTCGCGCGGAAGTCGGGGTTCTCCGCGCCGAGGATCAGTGCGCTCAGTGCGATGTGCCCCACCGAGTCCTTGACGGGATCGCCGTAGCGGTCCTCTCCGTCGGCGAGGACGTGCAGGGAGGACATGAGGTACGAGCGGGCCTTCTCGGCGCTGCCCGCGCCTTGCGCCGCCGACCGCCGGGCCTGGCCGAGGGCGGACCAGGCCGCGGCGTCGTGCAACCCGAAGGAAATCAATCCCGCGCCCAGTCGGCCGGCGACCGCGGCGGCCTTCAGTCCGAACGCGGCCACGACGAACTCCACGGGAGCTTCGGTATTGACGTACGGCCCGACGTGCAGGAATCGCACCCTGCTCGACCGGGTCCCTTCGCGGTGGTCCGACTCGCGGCCCGCGGTGAGGTCCTGCAGGGCCGCCGTGAACGACTCCAGCTCCGCCGTCTTCGTGGGCCGCATGCCGAGCGTACGGCGTGCCGTGTTGCCGGTGCCGACCCCGCAGACGATCCGGCCGGGGGCCAGGGCGTTGAGGCTGCTGACGGCCGCCGCCGCCGCGGGCGCGGCACGCAGCGCCGGTGAGGTGACGCCGATGCCGAGCCTGATCCGGTGGGTGGACGAGGCACAGAGCGCGAGACTCACGAACGGGTCGCCGTGGACCATCGGTGAGTCATACACCCAGAAACTGTCGAAGCCGAGTTCCTCCGCGCGGGCGGCCAGGCGTTCCGCGCCCGGCCCTGCCGTCGTGACGATTCCGGTCCGCAAGGCGACTCTCCTCGCCGTCGAGTGAGGTGACTTTCTCAACTGGCCAGCGGCGCGGAGGCATTGAATCCGCTGCTCTTCACCGGCAGGAACGGTCGATGGGGTGTCGGCCGAGTCCGGGGTGGACGACGAACGTGGCCTTCCCGCCCCGGCCCGTTTCCACACATCGGACACGCATCGCGAGAGTCATTCATGGACGCGTTGAAGCGCCCGTTCTCCTCGCAGACCCAGACCCGCCCGGGGCAGCGCGCAGACCGCCCGGGGCAGCGCACGGACCCGCCCGGCGCAGCGCACAATCGAGCAAGGCTCGACACTTTGTCCAATTTGCTCGGAGAATCTACTTTCCGCTTCATTCATGGCATACGTGAAGCGCTGCCCGCATTGAGTGACGCTCGTACGGAATAGCACGCTCCCTCGCGTCGCGCAGACGCATTCCAGCCCGGGCTCGTTCCAGTGAAATGGGTCACGCCGAAGACTGCGCGCCGCCCGGAAGCATGGAGCGCATTTCCGTTCCGCGCAAAGAAAGTTGGGCTATTGGATCAAAGGGCGTGAGGCATTGCGGCCGCCAGGGGAGGACCTCGTTCTTTTCCTGGTTGATTTCCGGCCTTGTTCCGTCCGTGCTTTCTCGCTTAACGTCACCGTCCATCCGGATGGAACGCCGAATCCTGCCGCTGTCCGGAATCCCTCCCCACCCACACACTCACTTCGCACGGCAGGAGCGGGGGACCCAGGTAAGACGCCGATCCGGATCCCGGAACGGCTCGGGGTGAAGTCGCACGCCCACGTGCGGCCGGACATCTCCCGTCCGAACCCGACAGCTCACCTCGCAGGCGACGGAGAGGAATGTGTCATGCCCGCAAAGGGAAAGCACCGTCGCCCCAAGTCCAGCCCGTTCAGCCGGGGCATCGCCGCCGCAGGCACCGGCGGCGCCGTGCTCGCGCTCCCCGTACTCGGCGCGACCGACGCGGCCGCCGCGCAGCCCGCCGCGGTCGCCCAGCCCGCCGCCGCACCCGCCACCTACGTGGTCGTCGCGGGTGACTCCCTCTCCAAGATCGCCCGGGAGCACTCCCTGAGCGGCGGCTGGAAGAAGCTCTACGAGGACAACCGCGCCACCCTGGGCGACGACCCCGCGATGATCCGCCCCGGCCTCAAGCTCACCCTCGGCGGGAAGAGCGCGGCCGGGCCCGCGCAGAAGGCGGGCGCCGACAGCGGGCGAGCCGACCGCTCCGAGCGCGACAACGCGTCCGCCGCCGAGCCCGCCGTGGCCCCGGCGAAGAAGTCGTACACCAACGACCTCGACGGCTGGATCAAGGAGTCCCTCGACATCCTGGCCCAGCACGGCATCCCCGCCTCCTACGAGGGCATCCACCGCAACATCATGCGCGAGTCCTCCGGCAACCCCCTGGCCACCAACAACTGGGACTCCAACGCAGCCGCGGGCACCCCGTCCAAGGGCCTCCTGCAGGTCATCGACCCCACCTTCGCCGCGTACCGCCTGCCCGGCACGTCGATGGACAGCTTCGACCCGGTCGCCAACATCACCGCGGCCTGCAACTACGCAGCCGACCGCTACGGCTCCATCGACAACGTCAACGGGCCCTACTAGGGCGCGTCCGGCCGGTCACTTCGGCGGCACGGGCATGGACCGCGGTCCGGATCCCCGTCCCACCGGGACCGACTGCCGGCCGTTCGACGTCCGGGTCACGCCGTGGCACCGGCTCAGTCGGCCAGGTCCAGCCACTCCCCCACGGCCAGGACGCGGGCGCGCCGCCCGGCGTGCGCGCGGAACTCCTCCTCCGGGTCGGTGACCTCGACATAGCCCGGGATCTTGTCCGGTTGCTCCGGCTCGTAGTGCACGGGCACCGCGTGTCGGGCGTCGAGGATCTTCGCGGCCGCGGCCGCCTGCCCGGGGTCCATCGCCGCGGGCAGCGGACTCGGCGGCTGCAGGTGCGGCGCGTCGACCACGGGGCCGTTGGCGGGCAGGAACACCGCGTCGAACGGGCTGAACCGGCGCGCGATGAGCCACCACGAGCCGTGGAACATCGTGTCGCCGCCGTGGAAGATCCGCTGTCCGTCGGCCTCCACGACCCAGTTGAGCTGTGGGTCGCCCAGTCCGTCGACGGCCGGGACCGAGGTGACACGGAACGGCCCGAGACCACGGGTGCACCAGGCGTCCACGGTCTCGGTGGCCAGCCGGTGCAGGGCCAGCTCACGCTCGGCCGACAGCGTGGTCACGTTGTCCACCTCGTCGCCGTACCCGGGCGCCGGTCGCAGCACCGGCGCCCCCGGCGTCAGCACGTCCGCGAGCGCGGAGGCGTCGGTGTGGTCGCGGTGCAGGTGGGTGACCAGCGCGGCGTCGGCCCTCCCGGTCGGCTCCACGAGCCCCGTGCCGGGCTTCCACCCGGTGAACAGCGGGGTGAGGTCCCGTACGTAGTCGATCAGCAGCCGTTGCCCGTCCGCCTCGATCTCCAGTCCTGCCCAGCCCAGTCGTCGCACCCGCATCCCGAACTCCTTCGTCCTGGTTCCGGCTCGTTCCGGCTCGTTCCGGCTCGTCCCGGCGCTTTCCGGTCGGCGCGACGGAATTTAGCGTACGCACGTTCACTAAATCAATAGCGTACGGTCGTACGCTATCCTTGCCGCATGTCACCACGACGCTCAGCGGCAGACGCGCAGGCCACCAGGGGACGGATCCTCGGCCGCGCCGCCGAGATCGCCTCCGAGGAAGGCCTCGACGGCATCACCATCGGCCGGCTCGCCGAGGAGCTGGAGATGAGCAAGTCCGGGGTGCACAAGCACTTCGGCACGAAGGAGACGCTGCAGATCTCCACGCTGGACAAGGCGTTCGTGGACTTCTGGCACCGGGTGGTCGAGCCCGCCCTGGCCGAGGAGCCGGGCCTGCGGCGGCTGCGCGCGGTGTGCGCCAACTCCGTGGACTACCTGGAAGCACCGCTGCTGCCCGGCGGCTGCCTGATGACCGCGGCGCTCTCCGAGTACGACGGCCGCCCGGGGCGGGTCCGGGACGCGGTGGCCGAGGTGTGGTCGCGCTGGCGGGAGCAGTTGCGGGCGGATCTCGCCGCGGCGGTGGACAACGGCGAGCTGCCCGCCGGGTTCGACGTCGACCAGGCCCTCTTCGAGATCGTCGCCGCCGGGCTCGCACTCAACGCGGCCCTGCAGCTCCAGCACGACCCGACGGCCGCGAGCCGGGCCCGGCGTGCGATCGAACGAGCCCTGGACCAGGTCTAGTCACGCAGAACGCCCTCGGTCGACGGACAGGACATCCGCCGAGCGAGGGCGTTCCCTTGTGCTGCCGGTGAGCCGAGAAGCCGAACCATGAGCGGCCGCGCCGACTCAGCTCATGTCCGCGGGTTCCCGCCCCGCACGCCGGACACGCGAACCCGCTTTCCGGCGGGGGGTCCTACGGCGTGTAGACGGCGTCGCTGCCGTACAACTCCCGGGTGAACGCGGAGACATCGGCGCTGCGGTCGGCGCCGTTGAGGTTGTACGTCAGATAGACGCCGTAGCCCTCGCTGACCGTGCGGCGGGCGAGGTTCGCGGCCGTGCTCTGCGAGGTCCTGCCGATCTCGACGGCGGCGGGCGACAGCTTGGACTTGGGCAGGGCGATGCCGGGGACCTGCCAGGTGCCGTAGTACGGGTTCCAGGCGTAGTCGAACTTCGACGAGATGTCGACGCCGCCGTAGGAGAGGCGCGAGGCGGCCGGGCCGATGTTGTAGAGGCTGATGATCTTGTTCGGCATGTTCGCGCGCAGCGCCGACACCAGGTGCACGAACGAGCTGGCGTTGGGCTGGCCGGTGCCGTTGTTGCCGTACTCGGCGTACTCGTCGTCGAAGTCGATCCCGTCGAGGCCGTACTTGGTCACGGTGTCCGACAGCTGCTTCGCGAAGGCCGACGCGGCCTGCTGGGACGGGAAGTTGGCGAAACCGGCGCCCTGGTGGTTGCCGAGCACCGACAGGACGACCTTGATGCCCTTCTGCTGCAGCGGCCGTATCTGCGTGACAGCGTTGTCAAGGACGCGCTGCACGTTCTCGTTGAAGTGCAGATACGCCGCCTTCTTGGTGGTGTCGTAGTTGATGTTCGCCGCGAAGATCACGGCGACGTCGAAGACGTTGCCGCCGCCCTTGGCGAGGGTGTACTTGCCGACGTTCAGCATGCTGTTGTCGTTCACCTCGACGTACGCCACCGAGGTCGGCCCCTGCTTCGCGGGAGCAGGAGCGGGGCCGGGGGCCGCCGCCGCGCCGGTCATGGCGGTCGTGCCGAGGGCGAGGGCCGTGACGGCCGAGAGCGCGAGCGCGGCCGTCCGCACTCTGCTCCGTACCAGACTGAACATCGTTGATCGATCTCCCATCGCGTGAAGCGGCGCCCGACCTGTTCGAAAGCGCCGAGTGAGCCCTCCGAGTTTTCCGCTCCTGTGACCGAATCCCAAGAATCTCGCGCGAACTCTTCACGACTCTCACGCACGTCGCGTCACACCCCGACGCCCGCACCAGGGCGCCGCGCACGACTCGAACCGGAGACCTGGCTCCCGAACAGGCCAGGGCTGTGGGGCTGTTGCGCCGCACGGCCGTGCTTGCCGCACGGCCCTGCTGGCGGCGTCCATACCGCGGAACTCCCTTCTTGGCCTGTGGTCTTCATGCCGTCTGTCGATCGCGTGACGTCCAGCGGTATAACGTCACAATGACCTTCCAGAACCCCTTGCGCCTCAACCGTCGCAGCCTTCTCGCCGGGGCCGGTGGTCTTTCTCTGGCCGCTGTCTCCAGGACCGCCGGTCCCGCGGCCGCCGCGCCCGAGCGGCCCGGGCAGGCCACCCTCCTGCGGGGCGCCGCGCTCGTCCTGACCATGGATCCCCGCATCGGCGAGGGGGATCTCGGCCTGCTCAAGGACGCCGATGTGCTGCTGCAGCACGGCAGGATCGCGAAGGTCGGCCGGAAGCTGGAGGCGCCGCGGGGCGCCCGGGTGCGGGACGTCTCGGGCCGCTTCGTGCTGCCGGGGTTCGTGGACATCCACAACCACCTGTGGCAGTCCAGCATCCGGGGCGGCTGCTCGGACCAGGACCTGGTCGGCTGGCTCAAGTCGTGCAACCTGTCGACGCTGCCGAAGATCGACCCCGCCGGGATGTACGCCTTCGTGCGCCTGGCGGCGCTCGACGCGCTCCAGGCGGGGGTGACCACCCTGGTCGACTGGGTGCACGCGATGCCGTACGCGTCGAGCGAGCGCTACGTGCAGGCGCTGGACGACGCGGGTCTGCGCTTCGTGTACGCCATGGCCTCCGCCAAGGGCGCGGAAGATCAGGTCCGCACGGTCAAGGAACGCCTCCTGGACCCGCTGCCGCTGGCGTCCGCCCAGGTCGCGGTGCACGCGCGCAGGGGAAGCATCGACTCGCTGCGCGCCTCCTGGAAGCAGGCCGAGGACCTGGGGCTGATGCTCAACTCGCACGTCCTGGAGCACCGCACCGATCGCGACGAGGAACAGATCGCGGCTCTGCGCGAGGTCGGCGCCTTCGGTCCCGCCCTGTTGATGAACCACGCGGTCCACCTGAGCCGCGAGGAGATCGCCCTCGTGGGTGACCACGACGTACGGGTGGCGCACTGCCCGCTGAGCAACATGCGCCTGGCCTCAGGGGTCATGCCTCTGCCGCAACTGCACAAGGCCGGAGTCAAGATGGGCCTGGGTCACGACGGCGGGACCAACGACACCTCCGACATGTTCGCCCTCATGAAGGCCGCTGTCGGACTCCAGCGGGCCGTGCACGAGGACCCGCAGATCCAGCCCACGCTGCCCGCCGTGCTGCGCATGGGCACCCTGGGCGGCGCCGAGGCCATCGGCATGGCCGACCAGGTGGGGTCACTGACCCCCGGCAAACGCGCCGACGTCCTCGTCCTCGACCCGGGCACCCTGAACTTCGCCCCCCGCTTCGACTGGACGAGCCAGATCGTCCTCAACGGCCAGCCGCCCAACGTCACCGACGTGTACGTCGACGGCCGACTGCGCAAGTCCGGCGGCGCCTTGGTGGGCGTGGACACCGAGAAGGTCGTCCTCGCGGCAGAACGGGCCGCGGCCCGCCTGACGTCCGCTCCCTGACCCACACCCGCGAAGGGCGTCTCCCGGCAGTGACCTGGTCGGCCTCCAGGTCAAGGCCAAGGGGCACAGGGTCGGGCAGGAGCGCGTGGTGGACGACACGGCCGCGCGCCACACGGCCAAGGCAGGTCCGACGGGAGCGGAACCCGCGTACGGGAAAGGACCTGACCCTCCGCCAGGTGGCGGCCACGGGCTCTCTCGCTCGTCGGCACGCCGTCCCCGCCTTGAGCGTGGCGGGGACGGCGTGCTGCGGCGAGCGTCGGCGTCTTCGTCTCCGAGCCCGGCGAGTTCGGGCACTGGAGGCACCTCGTCGGCACGGGCCGCGGTGCTCTCCTGTTCTGCGACTCCCCCAGCGGCACGTGGTCGACGGCGCCCCTCGCGCCTGAGGGCAGCTTCGCCACCGCGCACGTATCAGGGCCCCGGGAACTCGGCGCCTGGAGCCACACCGTGTGCCCGACCGGCTAGGGCCTCGGTCGCTTGCCCGCGTCCCTGGGCCGTGCGGGGTGTGGCCCGCGATCGGTTCGCGGGAGGGCGGCTTCGGGGCGAGCCGCGCGGCCGGACGGTGCCGCGGGAAAATCCCAGCGCCGCCGACGGTCATCAGGGATGCTGGCCGCCATGGATGAGGTCAAGGTCGTCGTCGCCCATCACGAGTGCGCGACGCTGCGCGTCGGCGATGTGTTCCTGAAGGTCGACGCTCATCAGGCACGCACCGACGTCGAGGTCGAGGCGATGGCAAGGGCGCCGATCCCGACCCCGCAGATCCTGTGGCGCAAGCCGCCCGTGCTCGCGCTGGCCGCCCTCCCGGGGACGGCTCTCGGCCGCCTCGGGGAGCCGTCGCCCGCGTCGCCGGGGGCGTGGGCCGCGGCCGGTGCCGCCATCCGCAAGCTCCACGACGCTCCACCGCCGCCGTGGCCCGGCCGCGCCGGCCGGGGACTCGACGTGTTGGAGGCGGAGCTCGACCGCGAGTGCGCGTGGCTCGTGACGAACGAGGTCCTGCCCGCCGACCTCGTCACCCGTAACCGGCAGGTCGCCGAGGCGGCTCTCCGGCCGTGGACTGCGGTGTTCACGCACGGCGACCTGCAGGTCGCCCATGTCTTCGTCGACGGCGACGAGATCACCGGCATCATCGACTGGACCGAGGCGGGCCAGGGTGATGCCCTGTACGACCTCGCCACCGTGACGCTCGGCCACGAGGAGCACCTCGGCGACATCGCCGCCGGGTACGGCGCCGACATCGACCTCGACGTCATCCGCGCGTGGTGGTCGCTGCGCAGCCTGCTCGGGGTCCGGTGGCTGGTCGAGCACGGCTTCGACCCGAACATGCCGGGCGGCGAGGTCGACGTGCTCAAAGCCTGCCTCTAGGAGGCTGTCTCACATGGCAAGTTGTGCCAGCGTCTCGTAGCGGGACGGGGCGGCGGCCATGACCGGGGCTCGGATCTGCCAGTCGTCGCGGACCACCTACTGGATCTTGAGACCACGGGCAGCCCATGGCAGGCTCCTGCCGCATGATCGATGAGTTCGCGAAAGCCAACCTGCACGGGAGACTGCGGCGGGACCGCGAGGCGCTGCTCTGGAAACTCGACGGCTTGTCCGAATACGACGCCCGCCGGCCTTTGACAGTGACCGGGACCAACCTCCTCGGCCTGGTCAAACACGTGGCCACTGTCGAGGCCAGGTACTTCGGCGAGGTCTTCGACCGCCCTTCCCCGGAACCGCTGCCCCGGTGGCAGGACTCCGACGGCAGCGATCTGTGGGCGGCCGAGGACGAGACCCGCGATCAGATCGTCGGGTTCTACCGGCGCACGTGGGAACACTCGGACGCGACGATCAGCGAGCTTCCCCTCGACGCCCCCGGCCACGTGCCGTGGTGGCCGGAGCCCAGCCCCAACACGAACCTGTTCGCCGTCGTCGTCCACGTCCTCGGCGAATCCATCCGGCATGCCGGGCACGCCGACATCCTGCGCGAGGGCCTCGACGGCCGGACCGGGGTGCGCGCCGAGAACGAGAGGCAGATCGACGAGGAGGCCCGCGCGGCCCACCGCGCGAAGATCGAGCAGGCCGCCAGGGCGGTCGCACCGGTCAAGGCTCAGAGGCTGTCTCACACGACGTGATGTCCGTGCGGCACGCTGCCGGTCGCGGGCGCCGGTCCATCGCGAACTCTGGTGGGCGCGGCTCCCTCTGCCGGCCACACAGTGCGGGCCCCGCCGAGGGAACGGCATCGCACCGCCCCACCGTGAACCCGGCGCCAACCTCCGGTGAACTCCGTACAACCAGCTCCGCCCTTCGACGGTCACACCTCACAACGCCGTGTCCGTCGACCGAGTGGGGGCCTTCGTGCCACACAGCCGCCGCATCCTGACGTGCGCCGTCGCAGCCGCCGCGGCCGCCGCCGGGGCCGTGCTCCCGACCGGCGGCGCGGCCACCGCCGCGCCCCGCACCGCCACGAGCGACTTCAACGGCGACGGCTACGCGGACCTCGCCGTCGGCGTCCCGGACGGGACCGTCGGCGGCGAGGCCGAGGCCGGGTACGTGAACGTCGTCTGGGGCGGCCCGAAGGGCGTCGGCGCCCACGGAAGCATCCGGGTCACCCAGGCCACTCCCGAGGTTCCCGGCACCCCGGAGGCGGGCGACCGGTTCGGGGCGTCCGTGGTCCTCACCGACCTCAACGGCGACGGCACCGCCGAGCTGCTCGCCGGTGCCCCCGGCGAGGACGTCACGGACCGCGGCACGGACGCGGGCACGGTCATCGTCGTCGGCGGTTCGAAGAGCGGGCCGGGTCCGGGGGCGACGGTCCTGACCGGGCCGTCGCCGTCGGCCGCGTACGGCAAGTCCGTCGCGGCCGCCGACCTGACCGGCGGCGGCAACAAGACGATCGTGGTCGGCGGCACGGGCAAGGTCGTCGCCCGGGTCATCGTGGGCGAGGACAGCATGGTCACCACCGTCGTCGCCGCCCCCATGGGCGGGCGCGCCCCCGCCCTCGCCACCGGCGACTTCGACAGCGACGGCGTCGTGGACCTGGCCGTGGCGTACTGGACCGCGGGCGCCCCCAGCACGCAGTCCCACGTACGCCTGTGGAAGTGGGACGCCGACCGGTCCGAGATGGCCAACTTCTGGAACACCGACAACGCCGGTGTGACCGCGCTGGCCGCGGGCGACTTCGACGGCGACGGCAACGACGACCTGGCGCTCGGCGAGTGCCGTGAGATCGCCGACGAGAACATCGACGACCCGTGCGGCCCCGAGAAGCTCGCGAAGGGCGGCGGCGTCCACGTCCACTACGGCAGCCCCGCCAGCGGCTCGTTCGGCACCCGCGCCCAGACCCTCAACCAGGACACCGCGGGCGTCCCCGGCGTGGCCGAGGACGGCGACCGCTTCGGCGCCGCCCTCGCCGTCGCCGACGTCGACCGCGACGGCCGCGACGATCTGATCGCGGGCGCTCCCGGCGAGGCCATCGGAAGCGAAGCGGGGGCGGGCGCCGCCTGGCTGCTGCGCGGCGGCGCCCGCGGACTGCTCGACGCCCAGGGCGCGGCCTCGTCCGTCGCCTGGAACCAGGACACACCGGGTGTGCCGGGCGTCGCCGAGGCCCGTGACGCCTTCGGCGCGGCGGTCTCCGCGGGCGACCACAACGCCGACGGCGTACCGGACGTCACGGTCGGGTCCCCTGGCGAGAACGCCTCCTTGGGTGCCGCGTGGCTCCTGCCCAAGGGCTCGGCCCGCGGCGCGGCGGCCTTCTCGCCCCGCACGCTCGACCTGCCGTACCCGTCCGCGGCGCAGAAGTACGGCAAGCCGCTCAGCAGCCGCTGAGGGAGGCCTCGTGGACGCGGGGCCTCGCGGACGGGTGGGTCAGCGAAGTCCGGCGAAGAGGTCGTTCTCGGGCAGGGCCGTGCCGGTGGGGTCCTGGACCCGTACGAAGGTCTCCATGCCCATCAGCTCGGCGAACCTCTCCTTGCCCATCTTGAGGAAGAAGATGTTCTCGCCCTGGCTGGCGTGCGCGGCCAGGGCGTCGAACTTCTGACCGGCGAAGGCCGTGGTGTCCACCCACGTGGAGATCTCATCGTCAGGCAGGCCTATCTCGGCCATCGCGGCGGCCTCCGCGGGATCCGGCTCCGGCATGTTCTCGTCGAGCTCGCGCATGACCTCGCCGAACCGCTGCATCCCCGAGCGCGGCATCGTCGTCCAGTACACCTTCGGTGTCAGTTCGGTCAGCTCCAGCGCCGCCATCGTGATGCGGTGGGCCTGGATGTGGTCGGGGTGGCCGTAGAAGCCGTTCTCGTCGTAGGTGACGACCACGTCGGGCCGGTAGTGCCGCATGAGTTCCGCGAGTCGGGCGGCGCCTTCCCCGACGGGCGTCTGCCAGAAGGACCCGGGGGCGTCGTTGCTGGGCCAGCCCATCATCCCGGAGTCGGCGTAGTCCAGCGTCTCCAAGTCGCTGATCTTCAGGACGCCACAGCTCGACTCGAGTTCCTGACGACGTATCGAGGCGACCTCCGCCGGATCGTGTCCGGGATCGCCCGGCTTGACTCCCTCCGGCCCGTCCCCGCAACCGCCGTCGGTACACGTCACGAGAACCGTGCGGATCCCCTCGGCCGCATACCGTGCGAGGACCCCTCCGGTTCCGGTGGCCTCGTCGTCGGGGTGGGCGTGCACTGCCATGAGGGTCAACGGCCGGTCAGTCATGAAACAGTCCTCCTGCAGAAATATGTCTCGGTCCACGCGTGCGGCGGGCATACCGCGCTCGGGGCCGGATCCCGCCGGGTGCGCGACCTCACGGTCTCCGCGTTCCCCGCGCGTGCGGCGCCGGTCCCCTGTCCGATGCAACAGTGCCGGTCGGACCGGGTGTTCCCGGTACGTCGGCTGACCACCGGGTGGGCCGGTTCAGGGCGCGGGCATCCCGTACGTCGGGCACTTCCCGGAGGTCGACGTACGTTTCTGCCTCGTCCGTCACTACGGGCACCGGGCGGGGGTAGCGTTTCTGCATGACGTCAGTGCCGCCCCGGTTTCCGCCGTATCCGATCCGCGGTGTGTGCGTGGCGCATCGGAAGCAGAACTGCGCGCCGCACTTCGCGGAGATCACGGTGGATTTCGAGCCCGCGGCGGACGGCTTCGCCTTCGAGGTGGCCCGAGGCCTGGCGGTGGAGTACGAACCATCCGAGGACCTGCCACGCTTCTTCGCGGCCGCCGCGGCGGGGATCGAGGAGCAGCTGAGCTTGCCCGAGCACGGGGTCCTGACCGCCACGCGAGTGGTGCTGCGGGGTGCGCGCGCCGACAGGTTCGGATCGCACGAGCTCGCGTTCAGGATCGCGGGCTATCTCGCTGCCCGCAAAGCGTTGGAGCGTACGCGGATGCCGCGACGCTGAGCGGTGCCCCTCGCGAGGGCGGGGCTTTGAGGATGCTCGTCCGGGCTGTGCCCGACTGCCCGCCCGGACGTGACGTACGTCCCTTGTCCCCGTGTACAACCTCTGGCTCCGTCCACCTGTCTCCTCTAGGTCCAGACCACTGTTCCCAGGAGAGACCCGAAGCATGACTCCCCGCACCACCCCTGCCCGCCTGGCCAGCGCCGCGGCCACGGCAGCCCTGGCCGTCGGCGGCCTCCTCGCCGTCCCCACCACGGCGGCAGCGGCCCCCGCTCCCTCCCGGCTGACCGGCGACTTCGACGGCGACGGGTACCGGGACGTCGCCGTCGCCGCTCCCGCGGCCACCGTCGGCGGCAAGAAGTGGGCCGGGCAGGTCGTCGTCACGTACGGCACGAAGCACGGTCTCGCCCCGGCGCGGCGGACCGTCATCAGCCAGGACTCCCCCGGGGTCCCGGGCGCGGCGGAGAAGAACGACGAGTTCGGACAGCAGCTCGCCGTCGCGGACCTCAATGGCGACGGCTACAGCGACCTCGCCGTGTCCACCCCCAAGGAGAAGGTGGGCCGCAAGGAGGGCTCCGGCGCGCTGGTCGTCGTGTGGGGCTCCCGCACCGGCCTGTCGGGGGCGACGACGGTCAAGAACCCGCAGCCGCTGCACGGGAGCTACTTCGGCGTCGGCCTTGCCGCCGCCGACTTCACCGGGGACGGCAAGCCGGACCTGGCCGTGGCCGCGCAGAGCGACACGGGCCGCAACGCGTACCGGATCCGCCTGATCCGGGGCCCGTTCACGAAGCAGGGCCGCACCGGGAAGGTCACCTCCTACCAGGCCCCGCTCGAATCCCCCGGCCTCACTGCGGGCCGCGTCGACGGCGACAAGAAGGCCGACCTGGTCGTGACCGGCCTCCAGACGGGCAAGGACGTCCTGGGCGCCGCCGTCTTCTACCGGGGCACCTCGTCCGGCCTGGCCAAGGGCACCAAGCTGCGCGCGGGCACGACGGCCGCGGTCGGCGATCTGAACGGCGACGGCTACGGCGACATCGTCCTCGGCAACCCCGACGAACCGGACGTCGAGCCGTCGGGTTCCAAGGGCGGGGAGATCAGCGTGATCTACGGTACGAAGTCGGGCCCGAGCACGTCGCGGCGCAAGACCCTCACGCAGAACAGCCCGGGGGTGCCCGGGGCCTCGAAGACCGGGGACGGCTTCGGGAGTGCCGTGGCGATCGGCGACTTCGACGGCGACCGCCGCGCGGACCTGGCGGTTGGCGTACCCGGCAAGACGTACGGCAGGGACCCCTACCTCTACGACGCGGGTGCCGTGGTCTACCTGCGCGGTTCGGCGTCCGGCCTGACGACGGCGGGCGCGGCGGCCGTACATCAGGACAGCGCGGGCGTGCCCGGCAAGCGCGCTGACGGCCACGCCTTCGGGTCGGCCCTGCTCGCCTCCGACGTGAACGCCGACGGACGGGCCGACCTCACGATCGCCTCACCCGAGGCGGACCACGGTTCGGGCATGCTGTGGCACCTCCCGGGCGCGGCGGGCTCCGCCCCGTACTCCCCCACGGGATCGGCTGCCTTCACGCAGGCCGGCCTGGGCCTCGTCAAGGGGTACGCGGCCTTCGGCAACCAGCTCGCGGGCTGAGGCGTCCAGGGCGGGCACGCGCTCTGCCCTCCCGTCGCCGGGCGGCTCGGTTCCCGTCCGGCGACGGAGGACCTCAGGCCGGGCGGGGTGAGCGCGAGGACTCAGTGTTCTTGAGGTGAGGTGCCGGGGCGGCAGCGAGAGCCTCGCGGGCCAGGCGACGGGCTTCGGCCATGACCTCGGCATCGATCCGGGACGCCGTCCGGTCTCCGTGGTCCAGGACGTCGTACTCATCGTCGAGTTCGGCGAGGCGCTGGGCCGGCGGCAGGCAGTGGCCGAACCGCTGGTGGGCGCGCAGGGCAAGTTCTCGGGGTGTCAGCCTGCCCGCGAGCATCTGGCGTGCGAGGGAGCGCACGGCTGCTTCCCGCCCGGCCTCGCTGCCGGGCGGGTGGAACGTGAGGCCGAGCTCTTCGAGGGCAGCCGGCAGGAGGTCGGGCACGTCGTACGCCGCCTCGCCACGGGTGCACGCGGCGAGGACGCGCAGAGCCGGGCTGTCGAGCCCGGCGACGAGTGCGTCGCAGGCGGCCTGGACGACCTCGTACGCGCGGATCTCACCGATGCTCCACAAGGCAGCGAGATCCTGCAGGTCACGGGCGCTGGACATCAGCCACACCTTCCGGGACCGTCCTCGGGAGCCGGGGCCCCTGACGGTCAGGTCAGATCAGGTCGAGGAAGCTCCACCGGGCGTCCGGCCCGGCGCCGCTCAGCCACTTGCCGCAGTTCTGGAGCACGACCGGGTTCGAGGTGATGTGCTGCGTGCCCGTCCCGAGGTCGCGAAGGAAGCGGTCGACGGGGCCGCGGCGGATCGCTGCCGAGCCGGACCAGCGGTGGACGGTGTGGCCCACCTCGTGCACGGTCGACGTCGTGTGGTTCAGGGCGAGACGGATCAGCGTGTCCTGCTCCGTGCTCGGCAACCCACCCTGGTCCAGAGTCTGTTCGACGTCCTGCCAGACGTCGTTCACCCAGGACCGGGCTGCCCGGAGCCGGGCCTCCGCCGTCGCGTACTCGGCGTGGAACTGGGAGGTGTCGACCGGGGCGCTCCGCGATCCCGTCCGCGCCGCGGCGACCCGCTTCAGCTCGTCCAGGAGCCGCCGTCCGACGCCGAGAGCCCAGCCCGTGTGCCCGATCGCCGACATGTTGACCAGGCCGAGGCGGTAGAGGGCGCCGCCGTTGACGGGGGTGTCCGTGGTCGCGACGTAGGTGTACTCGTGGGGCACGAACACATCGGCGCAGTGGTAGTCGATGCTGTGGGTCGCGCGCAGCCCGAGCACGTCCCAGTTGCCGTCCAGGGTCACCTGCGACTTCGGCATGGCGAGGACCCGCAGTTCGTCGGTGCCCTCGACCAGGATCGCGCTGTGGACGTGGGTGGCGTGCGCCATCCCGGAGGCGAACTGCCACTGGCCGCTGACCCGGAAGCCGCCCTCCACGGGAACGGCCCGGCCGGGGCGCGTGCCGTGCCCGGAGAGCAGCGCGTACTTCCCGTTCGCCACGTCCGGGAACAGTTCGGCCGCCGCGTCCTCGGCGAGGTACGCCGCGGTGGTCCCGGTCATCATCTGCAGCGCGAACATGGTCCACCCGGCGGAGGCGTCGTGGTAACTGGCCCGCTCCGCCGTCTCGATCAGCTGCCGGGGCGCGAACTCGTATCCGCCGAGGCTCAGCGGCAGCTCGGCCCGTACGATCCCCGTGTCCAGCAGGGCTCGCGCCGTGTCCTCCGGCAGCCTGCCCAACGCCTCGGCGGCATCGGCTCGTTCATCGACCATCACGCCGAGCGCGTCGATCCGCTCCAGCAGCCCCGCGAGTTCCGCACTGACGTGCAACCGGACGTCGTCCCCCATGGAAGTCCCCTCCTCGTGGCCTGATTCCCGATCGTCTCACGCACCCCGACCGGCAGCGCCCGGCCCGCAGGCGCCAACCAGTCGGCTCCGTCAGGCTGTTGAGGCTCGACCGCCTTCGCCCGAGGGAGTGGCGCCACGTCTGTCGGTCGCAGGCGATGGCACGTCAAAGGGCATTGTCAGTGCCTCCCCCTACAGTGAATACATCACTCGGGGAGCCTCGGAGGGGGAGGACAAACATGTCCGCACGCAGGATCCAGCACAAGGTGAATCACGTCGCGCTGGTCGTGGACTGTTCGGGTTCCATGCGGCCGCATGAGAGTCAGCTCATTCGCGTCGTGGACGAATTCGTGGCGGGGTTGAAGGCCGAGTCGGACAGCCTCGGACATGAGACCCGGATCAGTCTCTATTCCTTCGATCACAGGGTGGAGAATCTGGTGTGGGACATGGACGTGAAGCATTTGCCGTCCATGCGGGGCCTGTATCAGGTCAACAATGGAGCTACGGCCCTCATTGAGGCTTCGTTGAAGTCACTCGATGACTTGGGGCACATCTGGGAGGAGTACGGCGAGCACAGCTTTCTCCAGATCGTGGTCACGGACGGTGAGGAGAACGCCTCCGGCGGGGACCGGCGGCACGACGGGGACCCGGCCGTCCTCGGACCCTGGCTCGACAGGATCACGGCGACGATGGGTGGGCTTCCCGGGCACTGGACCTCCGCGATCCTCGTGCCGAACTCGCTGGCCAAGCGCACCGCGCAGAACTACGGATTCCCTGCCGGGAACATCGCCATCTGGGACGCCGACTCGCAGAAGGGCGTCGAGGAGGCGATCGGCACGGTGCGGGCCGCCGCGACCAGCTTCCTGCGGGGGCGTGAACAGGGCGTGAGGGGCACGAAGAACCTGTTCGCCGTCGGGCAGGACATATCGGTCGACGAGGTGCGGGCGAACCTGGAGCCGATACCGGCCGACAAATACCGGCTCCTGAAGGTCGACAAGGAAGTCGGCATCCGCTCCTTCGTCGACTCCCACCCCGGGGTTACCTATGAACGCGGGTCCTGCTACTACCAGTTGGGGGCTCGGGCTCAGGTCCAGCAGAACAAGGAGGTCATTGTCGTCGAGAAGGACACCGACCGCGCCTATACGGGGGATGCGGCTCGCAGTCTCCTGTTCGGTACGGGTATCCAAGGAACCGTCTCCGTGAAGGCGGGGAACAATCCCAAGCTGGAGGTGTACGTCCAGAGCCGTTCCGTGAACAGGAAACTCAAGCCGAAGACGCGTTTGCTCATCATGCTCTGAGCTCGGGGGGCGGTCGTTCCGGATATGCGCGCGGCGGCTTCGTACGCTTCGAACGCGAAGCCGCCGTACCGAGACGTGCGGGGCACCCCTCGCCGGAGGTACTGGCCCTGCTCGCCGGGTCGGGCCGCGCGCATCAGCCTTGGGCCAATCGAGGGAAGGCGGAGCGGTCTCCGGCGATGGGGACCCGTCGGCTGCGGAAGGATGCGTTCCATGCACATCACGAAACGCGTTCTCCTCGCGGCTGCGGCCGCGTCCCTGCTGGTGGCGGGCCACGGCGCAACTGCCGCGGCCTCCGAGTCCGCCCCCGCGTCCGTACAGTCCACGCCGGCGGCCGGGCCGGGCTGGCACCACGTGGCGGACTTCCCTCCGGCCGAGGAGCACCGCTGCCATGAGCGCGGCCGGTGGTACTTGGAGAACGGCGTCCGCGCCTACGAGTGCCGACCCGCCGGAGTCTGGGAGTTGTGGGTTCTCACCGAGCCCTCCTGACCGAGGTCGGGGCCGGATCGTTGCCCTCACGGCGGTGCCTGCCCGACAGCAATGCCGGGCAGGCACCGCCGCCTGCGGAAGGTCCTTGCGGTCGGCTGCACCATCGCGGCAAGGCCCGCCCGTCACCCTGCCGTCGACGCGCCCTCCGCCCTGGGGGCGGCATGAGCTTCCGTGTAGACGATGAGACATCTTCGGGAGACTGGTAGATATTCAGCGGCTCGTTCGATCTTCCTAGAGTGATGTGCGTCAGCCAGTCGGAGGGGCTGGGCACAGGTCGTGCTCATGCGCTCCGGGATTCATGAGGGAGATCGGTCAATGCGTGCTGTCAGGCAGGAGACGTTCGGTGGGCCCGAGGTGCTGCGGGTGGTCGAGGTCGACCGTCCTGTTCCGCTCGGCGGGGAGGTCTTGGTTCGGGTCCGGGCGGCCGGGGTGAACCCGGTCGATGTGGCGGTGCGTTCGGGTGCCTACCCGCTGTTGGGTGAGCCGCCCTTCGGAGTCGGCTGGGACGTCTCGGGGGTCGTGGAGGAAGTGGGAGCCGGAGCCCGGTTCGCTGTGGGGGACGAGGTGTTCGGGATGCCGTTCTTCCCCCGAGCCGCGAACGCGTACGCCGAGTACGTGGCCGTGCCCTCGCGCCAGGTGGCCCGGAAGCCCGCGGCCCTCGATCATGTGCAGGCCGCCGCCATGCCGCTGGCCGCGCTCACCGCCTGGCAGGGGCTGGTCGACGCCGCCGGGGTCAGCGAGGGGCAGCGGGTGTTGATCCACCGTGCGGCCGGAGGTGTCGGGCACTTCGCCGTCCAGATCGCCAAGGCCCGTGGCGCCCACGTCATCGCCATGGCCAGCGCGCCCAAGCACGACTTCGTACGCGGCCTGGGGGCCGATGAGGTCATCGACTACCGCACCACCGACTTCACCGTGGCGGCCGCAGACGTCGACGTGGTCTTCGACTCCAGTTCGGAAGGAGAGCGTTCGCTGTCGGTGCTCCGGCCCGGCGGCACGCTCGTGAGCATCATGGAGCACGGGGACCAGGAACTGGCCGCACGGGTGGAGGCTGCGGGGCGCCGCTTCGCCGGAGTGTCCGTCGAGCCCGACTACGCCTCGCTGGAAGCGATCGCGCGGCTCGTGGACACCGGCGCCATCCGCCCCCACGTCGCCGAGACCTTCCCGCTCGCCGAAGCCGCCAAGGCACACGAGCTCGTCGGATCGGGGCGGGTGCAGGGCAAGGTGGTGCTGAGCGTCGACTGACGGCGGGAACGGGGGCGGGGGCGGGAACGTAAGGTGGGGGCCGGTTCGTCGGGACCGGAGCCGGGCCTGCTCGGGGCCGGGTGAGTCGGGGGCTGGGGGAATTGGTGGATGTCCTGACGGAGGCGCTGTCCTCGATGCGTACCGGGCGGCCCGCGTCCGTGCGCACCCTCGGCCGTACCCCCTGGGGGCTGCGGCTTCCGCCGGTCGCGGGGGCCGGGTTCCACGTGGTGCTTTCCGGCGCGTGCTGGCTGGTCCCGCTGGAGGACGCGCCGCACCTGGCGCCGGTCGCCCTCAGCACGGGAGACGTGGTCTTCCTGCGCGACGGCCGCGGCCACATCCTCGCCGACGACCCCGCCACCCCGGCGGTCGAGGAACAGCCCGAGCAGTTCAGCGCCGGGCCCGTCCTCGGCACCCTCACCATCGGCGGTGACGGGCCCCAGACGAGTCTGCTCTGCGGCAACTACCACCTGGACCAAGAGCGTCCGCATCCCCTGGTGGGACAGCTTCCCGAGATCATCCATCTGCCCACCGGGCACGGAAGGCACGCGGAGCTGAGCGCGGCGGTGCAGCTGCTCAAGTCCGAGCTGGACTCACCTCGTATCGGATCCGCCGGGATCGTGCCCGCGCTGATCGACTCCCTGCTGCTCTACATCCTGCGGGCCTGGCTGGAGGACCAGGCTCCCGCCACCGCCCGGGGCTGGGCCGCGGCCCTCGGCGACCGGGCCGTCGCCCCGGCCCTGTCCGCCATACACCAGACCCCGGCGGCACCCTGGACCGTCCAGTCGCTCGCCCAGCGGGTCGGGCTGTCGCGCGCCGCGTTCGCCCGGCGCTTCACACACCTCGTCGGCGAACCTCCCATGGCGTACTTGACGCGGTGGCGGATGACGACTGCCGCGACACTGCTGCGGGAGACACAGGCGCCGCTGACCACCATCGCAGCCCGCACCGGATACAGCTCCGAGTACGCCTTCGCCAAAGCCTTCAAGCGCGAGCACGGACAAGCACCCGGGCACTATCGACGCCAGACCCACGCGGGGTCGAGACCCTGATCGGGCGCCGCGCAGACGCCGGGCAGGCGCTGGGCGCGCCCCGGACAGCGGCGCCCGGACAGCGGCGCCCGGACAGCGGCGCCCGGACAGCTCGCGCGTGGACGGCGTTGAGTCGGCATTCATGGGTCGTTTATTGCGATGCCGTGGGCTTGCTGTGTTGCCGCACGGAACGCTCCGGCCCCCAGGGCCGGTGCACGGCCGTCCTGAAGGGGCGGCTCGCGCGCGGCGTGACGCGGCCGGTGCACGGGAGAGCACCGGACATACGACCCGCCCCCGGGGCCCTCGCGCGGCTCGTCCGCGCCGCTCAGGCCCGTTCTGCCGGGCAGGTCACCCGAGTTCGCTCATGATGGGGAGGCCGCCCGTGCCCGCGGGGGCCTCCTGAAACGGTGCGGCGGAGCCCGGACAGGACGTCAGGTGTCAGCGGGCCGCGCCGCGCGTGGGGGAGAAAACCGATGCGAGACAACCAGGGCATGGGTGCGTTCGTCGCCAGGGACGAAGAGCTCCGCACCACACTCGCGGCCGTCGTGTCCAGGCGGGGTACGGCGATCGTCGGTCCACCGGGGGTCGGCAGGACGGCGTTGCTCTCCGCCGTCGCGCGGCGCCTTGCTACGTCACGGTTCGAGGTGGTGTGGACGGCCGCGACGCAGGCGAGCCGGCAGGTCCCCTTCGGGGCGTTCCGCTCCGTCCTCGGTGCCTGCGACCGCCTCGACGACCACCAGGCGTACGGCGCTCTCCACACCGAACTCTTCCGGCGGGCCGGGGCGCGGATACCGGTGCTCGTCATCGACGACGCGCACCGCCTGGACGACCGGGGCGCGGCGCTGGCGCTGGGGCTGGCCGCGGAGGGGGTGGTGCGGTTGCTGGTCGCCGCCCGGTCCCAGTCGCCCTGTGCGGCGGGCCCGCCGGTGTCGGACGCCGTGGTGGCGCTGTGGAAGGACAGCTATCTGGAGCGTCTGGACCTGGCGGCGTTCGGCCGCGTCGGCACCCAGCAGCTCATCCGCAGCCTGGCGGGCGGGCCCGTCGCACAGACCACCGTGGACCTGCTGCAGCGGTGGACCGGCGGGAACCCGCTGCTGCTCACCGAACTCGTCCGCCACGCCCGCGTCGCACGCCACCTCGTCGCCGAGGGCGGCCTGTGGCGGTGGCGCGGGCCGCTGACGGTGCCACCGCGCCTGGCCGAACTGTTCGACCACGAACTGAACCGCCTCTCCCCCGCCGACCACGACACGCTGGCGGCCGTCGCGCTCGGCGAGCCGCTGCCCCTGCACGCCCTGGAGAAGGTCGCCCCCGCCGGCCTCGCCGAGCGCCTGGAGGACCTGGAGTGCCAAGGGCTGCTCCGCACCGTCGACGGGCCGCAGCGCCAGCTCCTGGTCCGTCTGGGGCAGCCGATGCTGGGGGCCGCCGTACGGCGACGCCTGCCCCGGCTGCGGCGACGCCGACTGGCCGCCGCGCTGCTCGACGCGTACACAAGCCCGCCCGACCCGGTGACCCTGGCCCGCTGGCAGCTCGACGCCCACGGGCCCGTCGACGCCGGGCTCCTGGTCCGCGCGGCCGAGGCGGTCCGCGGGCACGACCCGCAGCTCGCCTGCCGCTTCGCCCGGCGCGCGCACGAGCAGTCCGGTACTGCCGCCGTCCCGCTGGCCCACGCCCTGGTCGAACTCGGCGACACCGCCGAGGCCCGTGCCGTACTGGAACGAGCGCACGCCCAGGCCCGCACGCCCGGGGGCAGGCTCGGTGCCGCCATCGCGCTCGGCGCTCACCGGTGCTGGGCCGAACGGGATCCGGCGGCGGCCGACCTCCACCTCGCGCGGCTCCGCCCGGCCTCACCGTCGGCCACGGCCGCGGTCGACGGCATGCGCGCCCTCGTCCTGCTCTGCGCGGGACGCATCGACGGCGCTCTCGCCCTCGCCGAGCGGGTACTGCGCCACGACGCCCGTGGGCCGGGTCCCGGCTACGCCCGCCTTGCCCTGACCGTGGCCCTCGCGCTGACCGGACGTACGCTCGACGCCGTCACCCTCGCCGGGTCCACGGCCGCCGACCCGGCCAGCAGTCCCTGGGAGCGTGAATGGGCGGCCGCCGTCTGCGCCTTCACCGAGATCTGGCGGGCCACCGACATCCAGGCCCTCGTCGACGACCCGGTACGCGGGGGGACACCGGACGACCCGCACGCTCAGGTGGGCGGTGCTGTCGCGACGCTGCTCGGTGGCTGCATGCAGTGGGTGCTCGGCCGTCGGGCCGACGCGGTCGACCGGCTGCGTGAGGCGGTGGTCCACCAGCTGACCGGCAGGCGGCTGTTGCGGACCGAGGCGGTCTGCTGGCTCGTCGTGTGCCTGGCCGAAGAGCAGCGGCCGGAGGACGCCGAACGCGCGCTCGCGGCCTGCCCGCCGGACGCGGTCTCGCTCATGCCCGGGCGGTGGCAGTGGGCCCATGCCGCCGTGGCCGTCGCGCGCGGCGACACGACGGCCGCGACCGGGCACATGCGCGCGGCCATCGAGGCCGCGCGGGCCGCCGGATGCTGGGCGGTGGAGGTGGAGTACCTCGTCTACACGGCCTGGTCGACGCCCGCCCGGCCGCCCGCCGACGTCGTCGACCGGCTCACCGTCGCCGTCCGGCACGTCGACGCGCCGCGGCTCGTCGCCGGGGCCGAGGCCGTCCTCGCGCTGTCCCGCGGCATCGGCACCGAGCTCCTCGACCACGCCACCCGCCTCGACTCCCTCGGCATGCACGCGCCCGCGTGGCGGCTGGCCGAGCACGCCGCGACCGCGCTGCCCGCCCAGGGCCGCCGGCACGGCGACGCGGTCGTCCTGGCCAGCCGGTTGCGCCACCGCCTCGGCCTCACCCCGGCGCGGCCGTCTGCCGAAGCGCTCACCCTGCGCGAGGTGGAGATCGCGTCGCTGGCCGCCGCGGGACTGCCCGACCGCATGATCTCCCAGCGCCTGGGCGTGTCCGTCCGCACCATCGAGAGCCACCTCACCCGCATCTACCGCAAACTCGGCGTCCACTCCCGCAAGGAGCTACCGCCTGCCCTCCACCGCACCTGAGGCGCGTGCCGCCGGCGCGGGGACGGGGGCGGGGGTGCACGTCGGGTTGGGGGTGCACGTCGGGTTGGGGGCGGGAGTGGTGGAGCCGACCTTGTCGGGTGTCGGGGCTGTGTCGGTCCGGCCCGGGTCGGGCGCCGGGGCCTCCTCGGTCTGAGCGGGGTCGGGCGCCGGGGCCTCCTCGATCAGGACCGCATCAGACGCCACGGCCTCCTCGGTCAGGACCGCATCAGACGTCGGGACCGCCGCGGCCAGGACCGTCGGGACCGGGTCAGGCGTCGGGGCTGTCTCAGCCAGGACCGTCGGTGCCGGGGCGGACCCGGCCGGGGCGGTCTCCGCGTACGCGGCCGCGTGCAGCGCGTACATGCTCGCGTACCGCCCCCGCCGCGCCAGCAGTTCCGTGTGCGTGCCCAGTTCCGTGACCCGGCCGCGGTCCAGGACGACGATGAGGTCGGCCTGGCGGACGGTGCTGAAGCGGTGTGACACGACGACGGTGATGGTGTCCGGGTGGGCGCGATCGGTGCCGTCGGCGTTGCCGGGGCCGTCCGGGCGGTCGGGGCGCAGGTAGTGGCGCAGGAGTTCGGCCTCGCTGTCGGGGTCCAGGCTGGCGGTCGGCTCGTCGAGGAGGACGAGGAGGGGGTGGGTGCGCATCCGGGCGCGGGCGAGGGCGAGTTTCTGCCACTGGCCCGCCGAGAGGTCGGTGCCGTCGGGGTAGGTGCGGCCGAGTTGGGTGTCGAGGTCGGCGTCGAGTCCGGCCACGACATCGCCCGCGCCCGCCTTGTCGAGGGCTGCCCGGACCGCGTCGCGGTCCTCCAGGGCGTTCAGGTCGCCGAGGCCCACCGATTCGCAGACGGGCAGCTCGAAACGGCAGAAGTCCTGGAAGCAGGCCGTCACCCCGGCCCGCCACACCTGCGGCGACACCTCGCTGAGGTCGCGGCCGCCGAAGGTGACGCGCCCGCCGCCCAGCGGTTGCAGCCCGGCGAGGAGCGCGACGAGGGTGGACTTGCCCGCGCCGTTGTCGCCCACCACGGCCACGGTGGCGCCCGCAGGAAGGCGCAGGTCGACGGGTCCGAGGGCCGGTTCCGTACGGCCCGGGTAGGTGAACGACACGCCGTCGAGGACGAGGTCGCCCCGGGGCGGCAGGGCACGGCCCTCGCCGGTGGGGACGTCGCCCTGCGGGTGGTCGACCAAGCGCAGGTACTGCTCGACGGTGTCCAGTGCGCGGCGCAGCCAGCCCAGGAGCCAGCCGAGGCCGGTGGTCGCGCCGACGAGCCGGGTGCTGAGCAGCAGGACCAGGACCGCCTGGCCCGCGGAGCCGCTGCCGTCGATCACGGACCGGGAGATGAGGTAGAGGCCGCCGATCAGCGCGCCGCTGAAGAACAGCCAGCCGCCCGCCACGGCCCACGCGCCCTTGGCCCGAGCCGCCTCGCGCGGGGTGCTCGCCTCGAGGAAGGCCGCCCGGTGGCGCGCCGACAACTCCCCGGACAGCCGGTACAGCCGCACCTCTCGGGCCGGGACCGGATCGGTGGCCAGGGAGAACAGGGCCATGCGATGGCGGTCGGCCGCCGCGCCCGCCCGTTCCGCCTCGGCGACCAGACGCGCCTGCCATCGGTTGGCGGACGCCAACGGCACGATGGCGAGCGGCAGGAGCGCGAGCAGCGGGTCGGCGAACGCGAGCAGGACGAGGGCGCCGACGCACCGGGCCACCAGGTTGGCGTTCTCCACCAGGGCCGCGAACCCGGTGCCGAATTCGCCGCGGCGCCGGCGTACGACCTCGGCGGTGTCCAGGAAGTCCGGGTCCTGGTAGTGCCCGATGTGCGCGGGCGACGAGCACAGGTTCATCAGGCGGCGGTCGAACTCGAGCCCGATGCGGTGCTGGAGCACGAGTCGTACGTCCGTGGCGATGGCCGCCGCCTGGTGCACGAACACCGTGACCACGAGCAGGAGCAGTCCACCGCGCACGATCTGCGCGCGGTCGTCGCCGCCGGTCCCGTCGACCATCCACTGCAGGCCGACGGCCTGGAGCGCCGCGACGACGTTGAGGAGCGGCGACAGGATCAGGACGAGGAGGGCGCGACGGGGGTCGACGTGGAGGGCTGTGCCGACGAGCAGCCGGATCCCGGCGAGCCACCTGCGGCCCCGGCTCCGGCGCCCCGGCCCGCCCTTCCCCGACTTTGCGGCCTTGCCCGCGTTCCCCGGACTCCCCGCGTTCCCCGAACTCTCCGGGCTCACCGGGCTCCCGGGCTTCCCCGGCTTCCTTGTCTGCGGGCCGCGTCGGCTGTCAGCCACGGTGACTCCCCTGGCGTACGTCGAAGGGTTCGGACTGCACACGGAACATCCGCGCGTACCGCCCCTGGGAGGCGATGAGTTCGTCGTGGGTGCCGTACTCGCTGATCCGGCCGCCGTCCACGACGGCGATCCGGTCGGCGAGCCGGACGGTGGCGAAGCGGTGGGAGACCAGGATCGTGGTGAGTCCGGCGGTGATCTCCAGGAAGCGGGCGTACAGCTCGTGCTCGGCCTCGATGTCGAGATGGGCGGTGGGCTCGTCCAGGACGAGCACGCGGGCGCCGTGCCGCACGGCGTACAGGGCACGGCTCAGCGCGAGCCGCTGCCACTGTCCGCCCGACAGCTCCGTGCCGTCGGTGTAGGCACCGCTCAGGAGGGTGTCCCAGCCGCTCGGCAGTTCCTCCGCGACGCCGTGGAAGCCGCCGAGGCGGGTGGCGGCCACGAGGTGCTCGTCGGCGGCGGCGTCCGCTTCGGCAGCCGCTTCGATGTGGCCGAACGCCACGTTGTCCCGTACGGAGAAGGGGTAGCGGACGAAGTCCTGGAACACGACGGCGACTTGGCGCCGCCAGGCCGCCGGGTCGAAGTCGCCGAGGTCCTGGCCGTCGACGGTGATGCGGCCCCGGTCGGGGACGTAGAGGCCGGCGAGGAGCTTGGTGAGGGTGCTCTTGCCCGCGCCGTTGTCGCCGAGGATCGCCAGCGAGGAGCCCGCGGGGATGGTGAGGTCCAGGCCGTCGAGCACGCGGGAGGTGGCAGCGGGGTAGGTGAAGCAGACCTGGTGGAAGCGGATCTCCCGGGCGGGCAGTGCCGCCGTCGCGGTACGGGTCCCGGGCGCGGCCCTGGAGTCCAGTTCACCGACCGCGAGTGCCGCGGGCACGGCGGCGCTCGCCGTGTGCAGGGTCCACTGCAGGTCGCCGCTGAAGCCGAGGGCGAACAGGCCGAGCAGCGCCTGCAGGGCGACCGTCAACTCCCTGACCGACAGCGCGCCGTCGGCCGCCGAGAACGCGAGGGTGAGGACGACGGCGAGGTGCGCCGCGAGGAGGAAGGCGATCGCCAGGGCGTGCCGTCGCGGGCTGACCCGCGCGCGGCGCATGTGGACCATGCCGTCCCACCAGGCCGTGCTGAAGCGTTCGACGAGCCAGGAGCGCATCCCGAAGAGCCGCACCTCCTTCGCCGCGGGCGCGGTCGTGGCGAGTTCACGCAGGTAGGCGGCGCGCCGCAGTTGCGCGGTGTTGCCCGCGTGGGCGGACACCGAGCGGCCGATCTCCTTCTCCTGCCAGCGGCCGGTGATCACCCAGGCCGTGCCGAGGACCAGCGGCATCCACCACTGCCCGAACCAGCCAAGGAGGACGGCGGACACCAGTCCGGTCAGGCGCAACGGGACGAGCCCGGCCAGGGCGGTGACGGCTTGGCCGGGCGGGTGCGCGCCGAGGCCGACGGCGCGGGCGCGCTCGATGCGGTCGGCGACGTCGGAGTCGTCCAAGTGGTCGATGTGCGCGGGGCGCAGGGCACCGTCGACGGTCTGCTGGGCGGTCGCGGCGTCGAGGGCGGTGCCGAGGCGGGAGGCGACCATGGTGCGGATCGGGTCGAGGACCACGTCGAGGACCAGGACGAGGCCGAGCAGCGCGAGCCCCACCGTCATGCTGTCCAGCGACTTCGGGGTGCTGGTGAGGGCGGCCACGAGGTGTCCGGTGGCGAGGGGCAGCAGGGCGCTGCCCGCTGCCTGCGCGAGGATCAGCAGGGCGAGGGCGAGGGTCAGGCCGCGGGCGACGCGCGGCAGTTGGCGTATCAGCGCCCACACGGCGCTTCGCGCCCGGTCCGCGCCGGTCGTTCCGTTCTTCCCGGGCGCCTTGCTCGCCCCGTCCGTCCTCACCGCGCCGACCGGGCCGGGCTTCTCGGCCTTCGCGTCCGCGCTGGCGCCGCTCGTGGCTGTCATGGGTCTGTTCCCCTCCGCCGGTTCGAACCCGTCGGCCGTCGTGGCCAAATGGGTGCGGTGGCCGCTCCGGCTCGGAAGCGGCCACCGCATGCATGCGTCACCGTCAGTCGCCGACGGTCGGGGGCGGATACATCATGGTGTTTCACCTCCTCTCCGTCTCGGGTGCACTGCGTTGCCGGAAAGGAACGCTAATCGGCCGGGCAGCCCCGCAGATCCGTACTCGGGTACGCAAAGGGGCAAGGCGACTACGCAAGGGTCCGGGCCGTTTCCCTTACGTACGGAACGCCTGCGTAGGGGCGGGCGGTGATTGCGTACCGCGGTACGGACGACGGGTTTCGGCCGGGGTTCCTAGGGTGCGAAGCCGGAATGCACGCCCGCCCTCTGCCTGGAGAAACGTCCATGGAAAAGTCGCTCAGGAACCCCAACGCCGTGATCTGGGACGTCACTTTCGCGTGCCCTCTGCGCTGCGTTCACTGCTATACGGAATCGGGGCGGCGGCCCGCGAAGAACCTCACGTACGAGGAAATGGTCCGCGTCGCGGACGCGATCATCTCGATGCGGCCGAAGATGATTACGCTGTGCGGCGGCGAACCGCTGACGATCAAACGGATCGTCGATCTGGCGCGGCATTTCGACGACGCGGGAGTGCGGGTCTTCCTGTACACCAGCGGGTGGGCCCTGCCCGCCTCGACGGTCGAGGCGCTCGCCGATGTGGTGACGAAGATCGTGGTGAGTCTGGACGGTGCGAGCGCGAAGTCCCATGACCGGATCCGTGGCCGCGCCGGATCGTTCACGCGGGCGACGGCCGGGCTCGCGCGGATCGACGCGGAGGTCGCCCGGCGCCGGGCGGAGGGGCTGCGGGCGCCGCGCTTCGGCATCGACTACGTCGTGATCCGGAGCAACTTCGACGAGTTGGAGGAGATGTGCGCGCGGGTGGCGCCCCGCTTCCCGAACCTGGAGACGCTGTACTTCGGCGCGGTGGTGCCCACAGGCCTGGCGAGCCGGCCGTCGTTCGTCGAGCACGAGCTGCTCAGCGACGACCAGGTCGCCGAGTTGATCGCGCCGCACACCCTGGAGCGGTTGCGCGCGGCCGCGCCCGCGTCCGTCACGGTGGAGACCACGGAGAACTTCGAGGTCCAGATGAACCCGGCGTTCCTGGCGCGCACCCCGAGCTTCCGCCCCATGGAGATCGAGCCGGACGGCGAGGTGCGCGCGATGCCCATCTACGAGGGCACCGTGGGCAGTCTGCTCACCGAGGACCCGCAGGTGCTGTGGCGGCGGTCGTACGAGCGCTGGGACGATCCGTTCGTCGTGGAGACCCTCAACAGCGTCCACAGCCGGGCGGACTGGGCGGAGGCGGTGCGGCGCATCGACGCGCGGTTCGCGTCGGACGAGGACCGGACGCGGATCGCGGCGCGGCCGGTCCATGTGCCGCTGGGCCTGGCGCGCTGACGTCCCCGGCGGCAACCGCTGTTGCCGCCGGGGGTCAGTGCGACGCGCGCCCCCTGTCGTGGGGGCGGTGCGTGCTCTCGTACGCGGGTCAGTACACGCTGACGCCGTACGCGGACAGGGCCTCTCGCACCGGCTGGTGGATGGCGGAGCCGTTGGTGCCGGAGCAACCGGAGCTGCCGGAGTGGATGCCGAGGGCGACCGTGCCCGCGAAGTGGGCGCCGCCGCTGTCGCCGCCCGCGGAGCAGGCGGTGGTGCGGACCATGCCGTACACGGGTCCGTCGCCGTAGTTCACGGTGACGTTGACGGCGGTCACGGAGCCGCTGGTCACCTTGGTGGTGGAGCCGCTCTTCTTGATGGCCTGGCCCACGACCGCGTCGGCGGCGGAGGAGATCTTCTGGTAGCTGCCGTTGTAGAGGTTGACGTTGCCGGCGGGCGAGGAGCCGTTGGTGTAGCGGACGATGCCGTAGTCGTTGGTCGGGAAGCTGGTCCCCTCGCGCACGCCGACGGCCGCGCCGCCGGACGTGGCGGACCAGTTGGCGCTGAGGTTGGTGCAGTGCCCGGCCGTGACGAAGTACTTGGTGGTGCCCTTGGAGACGTTGAAGGCCGCCGAGCAGCGTGAGCCGCCGCCGTAGATGGCGTCGCCGCCCGCGACCTCGCGCTCGAAGGTGCCCGGCACACGCTTGACGCGGACGGCTCCGTCGAGCGAGTCGGCGACGCGCCGCAGCCGGGCCAGGTCACGGGCGGAGACCGAGCGGTCGGCCTCGACGGCTATCTGGTTGGTGCGGGGGTCGACGCCCCAGGACGTCCCGGTGATCTTGGCGCGGGACTCCAACGTGTCCATGGCGGCGTCTAGTTGGGCCGCGCTGCGCTCGACGCGTTCGGGGATGGCGCCGGTCGCGCGGACGCGTTCGGCGGCGGCGTCGCTGGTGACGGTGACGACGAGGTTTCCGGTTTCCCGGTCCAGGTAGGTGCCGGCGCTGTCGGCGCCGAGCTGCCGTTCGACCTGGGCGTTCAGAGCGTTGAGACGGGTCGCGGAGGGCGCCGGTTCGCTCTGGGCGCCGGCGGGGGTGACGCCCAGGGCGAGCGATCCGGTGACGAGCAGGGCGGACAGGCCCAGACGCGCACAGGTGGTGCGTCTCATGTGGGGGGCTCCTTTGACGGTGACGTGCGTGGCGTGTGACGTACCGCGGTACGTGTGGGACGTACCGAGCAAGGAAAGTGGCATGTCTGCGTCAGTCGCGCAAGGTTCTGGACCGCCACGGTCCAGGATGTGCCGCGGGGCATGCCGCAGGAGCCCGGGGCGAGAGGCGACCGGGCGGGTGGGCCGGCGCCGACTAGGAGAGCCGCGCGGCCAGGTGATCGGGCGTCAGGCGGGCGTGCTCGCGGGCGACGGCGACCAGCTCGGCGATGAGGGGGTGCGGGCCGGGCCGGGTGAAGACCGACAGGGCGCGACGCCTGCGCGGGGTCAGGCGCAGCGCGGTGCCGGGGAATTCGGGAGTGAGGACGTTGGCGGGCACGAGGCCGACGCCGAGTCCGGCGGCGACGAGGCGGGGGACGGCGGCGGTCTGGGTGGAGCGGATCGCGGCGTGCGGGGTGAATCCGGCGTCGGCGCAGAGGTCTTCGACGGTGGCGGCCAGGGCGTGATTGCGGCCGTACTGGACCCAGGGGCGCTCGGCGAGCTGTTCCAGGCGCACGGTCCTGCGTCCGGCGAGGGGGTCGCCGGGCGGGACGATGACGACGAACTCCTCGGACCCCAGGGGGTGGTGGGGGCCGTCCCAGCCGTCGGGGAGCGGGCCGATGGCCACGTCGGCGGTGGCGTCGCTCATCGCGCGGGCGAAGGAGGCGAGGTCGGCGTACTCGTGCAGGACCACGTCGACGCGCGGGTGCCGCTGGTGCCAGACGGCGAGGACGCCGGGGACGACACCGAGGGCGACACTGAGGACGGCGGCGAGGTGCAGTTCGCCGTGGACCATGTCGGCGACGGCGCGGGCGGCGCCGGTGGCGCGCTCGGCGCCGGAGAGGGCGTGGCGGGCGCCGGGAAGGAAGGCGCGGCCCGCCGGAGTGAGGTGGGCGCCGCGCGGGGTGCGTTCGAGGAGGGGGGTGCCGACGGTGCGTTCCAGGCTCTTGAGCTGCTGGGAGAGGGTGGGCTGGGAGACGTGCAGGAGGGCCGCGGCGTCCGTGATGGAGCCGGTCTCCACGACGGCCAGGAGGTATTCGAGCTGCCGGAGGGTCGGTGGGGCTGCCATAGGCCCACCCTATGCCTCCCTGTGAAAACACGTCTTTGATCTATGTCTGAGGGCTTCCTAGCATCGACATGGCCGACGGCGGAGCGCCGAGCACTCCCCTCCGGCTCGGCGCCGTCCGCCTGTCGCCCTCTCCCCTGCCGTCCTCGATGACTCGGAGTCGTATGCCCATGGAAACGCTCGCCCTCGCCCCTGCCGAGGAGTCGGCCCGAGACACGTCCTGGGAGACCCGGGAGCGGACCTCCCAGGACGCCTCCCCGGCACCGGCGAAGGGCCCGCTCAACGGCCTCGCCACCCTCGCCCTCGCCTACGGCACCCTCTCCGTCATCGGCGCCCTGATCCCGCCGGTCCGCACGGTCACCGGCACCATCCCCGTGCCCGCCCTCGTCCTGGGCGTGACCGGGTGGGCCAACGCCCACCGCATGGACGGGGCGGGACGCAAGCAGGCGCTGGCGGGACTGGCGACCGGGCTGACGGGCCTGGTCCTGACGCTGTGCACGCTCTGACGCAGGTGCGCGCTCCGGTCCGGGCGCACGCTCTGATCCAGGTGCACGCTCCGACCCGGGCGTGCGCCCCGGCCCAGGTGCCCGCGCCGAACCCGGGCCGGGCGTGGGATCAGCTCGCGGTGGCGACCTTCCACAGGTGGCCGTCGGGGTCGCTGAAACAGCCGGAGTACCCGCCCCAGTCGGCGGCGGCCGCCTCCTTCAGGACGGTGCCGCCCGCGGCCGCGGCGGCGCTCATGACCTCGTCCACCTCTTCCCTGGAGTCGGTGAGGAAGTGGTACGAGGCGCCGCGGAACCCTGACCCGGCGGCGGGGACTCCGGCGTCGGCCGCCACCTCGTCCCAGGCGTAGAGCGCCAGTTGCGAGGAGCCGTCGCCGAGGTCGCACTTGACGAAACCGGGGAAGTCCTGGGCGATCGCGCACCCCAGGCCTTCGACATAGAACTTCTTGGCACGCTCCACGTCCTTGACGCCGAGCATGATGGCACTGACCTTCAACGTGGTGTTCATGCCGGCCACACTAAGTGCGGCGGTTCGCGGACCGCTTCTTTGTTCCTGACCGTTCGGCGCGCCTCCGCCTCAGGCGGCCGTGAGCGCGATCTTGCCCTGGATGTGCCCGCGGGCGGCTCGTTCGTGGGCGCCGCGCGCGTCCGCGAGCGGGTACGTGCTGTCGACGGCGGCGCGCAGCGTGCCCGCGTCGAGCAGCAGCCCGAGATCCGCGAGCGGCGGGCCGCTGGAACGCACCTGGGTGGCCGAGACGGTGGCGTCCCGCTTCGCGGCCTCTTCGGCGTCGTAGTCACCGGGGAACACCGGGTACACCGCGCCGCCGCGCTTCGGCGTGTCGAGGAGACGACCGGCGCCCGGGCCTCCGACGGTGTCGAGCACGAGATCGACGTCGCGGGCGACGTCCTACGGGATCACGGGCAGAGTCAGGAGCGGCCTCCAGCCCGCGCTCGCGCCCCGCGCCGATCATTCCTTCGATGTCGTCGCGAGCGCGGTGCTGGCCGACGGCACCGCAGCGGGCCGGCGGACCGGCAGCTGACCGAGGGGCCACCGGCCGTTCGGCGGACCACCGCCCCCTCAGCGCCCTGTCGACTGGTCAGCGGGCGGCCTGGGCCTCGGCGATCGCCTGGTCCAGGATCGTCAGGCCGAGCGCGAGCTCGTCCTCGGTTGCGGTCAGCGGCGGCGCCATCCGCAGGACCCCGCCCATGCCGGGGAGCTGCACGATGTTCATGTGCAGGCCGAGTTCGAGGCAGCGCCTTGTGACCCGCGCGCCCAGCTCGCTGGAACTGCGCTTCGTCTCGCGGTCGACGACGAGTTCGAGGCCGGTGAGCAGGCCACGGCCTCGGATGTCGCCGACGACCTCGTGGCGGGAGGCGATGTCCCACAGGCCGTCGCGGAGGAACGCGCCGAGGGAGCGGGCGCGTTCGTCGAGCTTGTCGGCCACCAGGACGTCGAGGACGGTGTTGCCGACAGCGGCCACCAGCGGGTCGGACACGTGCGTGGTGAAGAACAGGAACCCGCGCTCGTGCGCCCGCTGCTCGATCTCGGCACTCGTGATCACGGCCGCGAGGGGCAGTCCGGCACCGAGTGTCTTGGACAGCGTGAGGATGTCGGGGACGACCCCGTCGCGTTCGAAGGCGTACCAGGTCCCGGTGCGGCACAGGCCGGTCTGGGCCTCGTCGAGGATCAGCAGCATGCCGCGTTCCCGGCACTTGGCCTGCAGCGCCGCCATGTACCCGACCGGTGGCTCGATGATGCCGCCCGAGCTGAGGATCGGCTCCACCAGGCACGCGGCCAGGCTGCCCGTCGACTGGGCGTCGATCAGGTCGAAGGCGAAGTCGAGCTGGCGCCGCCAGTCCAGGCCACCGTCGGCCGCGGTGAAGTCCGGCCGGTACGCGTTCGGCACCGGGATGGCGAAGTTGCCGGGCGCGGACGGGCCGTAGCCCTTGCGGCCCGCGCTGTACGTGGCGGAGGCCGCGGCCTGCGTCATGCCGTGCCAGGACCGGGCGAACGACACGATCTCGTGCTTGCCGGTGACGAGCTTGGCCATCCGGATCGCGGCCTCGTTCGACTCGGCGCCGGTCGTCAGGAGCAGCGCCTTGTCCAGCGGCGCGGGCAGCGTGTCGCACAGGCGGCGGGCGAGGTCGACGACGGGGCGGCTGAGCATGCCGCTGAAGAGGTGGTCGAGGGTCCCGATCCCGCGCCGGACGGTCTCGACGATCGCCGGGTGCGAGTGGCCGAGGATCGCGCTCATCTGGCCGGAGGTGAAGTCGAGGATCTTCCGGCCCTCGGCGGTGTACACGAAGCTTCCCGCGGCGCGGTCGATGACCTCGCGGGTGAACTCCGGGCCGTAGCGGACGAGGTGCTTCTCGGCGTCGGACCAGAACGACTCGGTGGAGGGCGTGGTGGTCGACGCGGGCGACGGCACGGTGGTCGGGGTCGGGGACGGCTGAGCCGTGGGGGTCGAAGCAGGCATGTCCTCGACGGTAGGTCGCACGCGAGCGACACGTCCATCTCACAATTCCGGCTGTCCTGTTCGGAGGATCCGCACAACAATGTGAGGGTGATGAACCCCTGGAGACTGCGCCTGCTGAGCCAGCTGGACACCCTGGGCACCGTGCGGGCGGTCGCCCAGGCCGCGAACCTGAGCCCGTCGAGCGTGTCCCAGCAGCTCGCCGTCCTCGAGTCCGAGACCCGCACCCAGCTGCTCGAACGCACGGGACGCCGGGTGCGGCTCACCCCGGCCGGGCTGATCCTCGCGCGCCGGGCGCGGGCGATCCTCGACCACATGGACAGCGTCGAGGCGGAGCTGCGCGGATTCGGCGAGGAACCGGCGGGCCTGGTGCGGCTCGGGGCGTTCCAGAGCGCGATCCACACCATGGCCGTCCCGGCGGTGACCCGCCTGAAGCGGGCGCATCCGCACCTCGACGTGGAGCTGCTGCAGCTGGAGCCGCACGAGAGCATGCCCGCGCTGCGCGTCGGCGACGCGGACGTCATCATCACGACCACCGACTTCGACGAGCTGCCGCTCGGCCCGGACCTCGACCTGGTCCCGCTGGCCAGGGACCCGATCCTCCTCGTGGTCCCGTCCGGGCACCCCGCGGCCGGGCGCGGCGCCGTCGACCTCGCGGCGTACGCGGACCAGCCCTGGGCGTTCGACATGCCTCAGTCGTACATGGCGAACCTCGCGCTGCGGCTGTGCCGCCAGTCGCGGTTCGAGCCGCGCGTGGTGTGCCGCTTCAGCAACTACATGATGACGTTGCAGCACGTCGAGGCCGGGCTCTCGATCGCGCTGCTGCCCGGCCTGACGGTGGACCTCGACCGCTACCGGGTCGCCACCGCGGAGCTCGCCGCTCCCGTGACCCGCACGATCACGGCGGCGGTCCGGCGCGGCTCACCGCCTCGCGCGGCGGTGCGCGCGGTGCTGGAGGCGTTGCGGAATCCCTCGGAGGAGCTGCCGCTGCTGAGCCGGGAGTAGGAGCGGGTGCCCGGTCCGGCGGATCGGCGGGCTGCCGGTGCCCCTCCCGGCAGTCGCCCCCGGTGTCGCCCTGCGCGCGGGCCGGTCACGGGCGGGGGCGGGTCACAGGCGCGGGTCGCGGTGGGTCGGGTCGCCGTCGAGGACGGCCAGGAGTACCGGCAGGTCCGGGAGTTCGGTGGCCGCCGTGGTCAGGGGGCTCTCCGCGAAGACCGTCAGGTCGGCGCGGTGGCCGACGGCGAGGCGGCCGGCTTCGTGCTCCTCCCCCGCCGCGTAGGCGGCGTTGACGGTCATGCCCTGGAGGGCCTCCAGGGCCGTGAGTGCCTGGTGCGGGCCGTGCGGGGGCTGGGAGAGGTCGCGGCTGGGACGGCGGTGGCGGGCTCCGGCCATGACGGCCGACGGCGGGTAGGGGGCGATGGGCCAGTCGGAGCCGAGGACGACGACGGCGCCGGAGTCGTGCAGGTCGCGGCAGCGCCAGGCGCGCGCGGCACGCTCCTCGCCGAGGCGGCGCGACCAGTTGTCGGTGTGGTCGGCGCGGGTGAAGTCGCAGCAGTGGGTCGGCTGCATGGAGGCGATGACGCCGAGGTCGGCGAAGCGGCGCAGGGTGTCGTCGGGGACGGTCTCGATGTGCTCGATCCGGTGCCGTACCGGCCGGCTGTCCTCGGCCCGGGCCTTCTCGACGGCGTCGAGGACATGACGTACGGCGGCGTCGCCGATGGCGTGGGTGGCGACGGGCACGCCCGCGCGGTGGAGTTCGCCGACGACGCGGGTGTACTCCTCGGGGTCGGGCCAGAAGGCGTGCCGGGACTCGCCGTGGCAGTCGGGCTGCTCCAGCCACGCGGTGCCGTTGTCGATGGTGCCGTCCATGAAGATCTTGACGCCGTCGGTGCGCCACAGCCGACCGCCCGCGCCCTGCTGTGCGACGAGGGCGCGCAGTGCGTCGGCGTCGGTGCCGGGCTGGCACCAGGGTGCGACGCGCAGGCGCAGCGGGAGTTCACCGGCGGCGTCGAGCTCGGAGTAGAAGGCGAGGCTGTCGCCGTTGGCGTCCATGGCGTGGCCGCCGGTGAGGCCCGTGGCGGCCATGGCGCGCAGGGCGGCGGCGAGCCGGTCGCGACGCTCGTCGCGGGTGGGCTGCGGGGCGAGGCGTTCCACGAGGGCGCACGCGGCGTCTTCGAGGAGCAGGCCGGTGGGCCGTCCCTCGGCGTCGCAGACGACTTCGGCGGTGGCCTGGTCGAAGGTGCGGGGTCCGTCGACGCCCGCGAGTTCCAGGGCGCGGCGGCTGGCCAGCATCGAGTGCGCGTCGAAGAGCAGTAGCAGGGCGGGGACACCGTCGAGCACCGCGTCGAAGGGGGCGATCTCGACGGGGGCTCCGGCGAAGACGTTGGGGTCGAGGCCCCATCCGTGCAGCCATGCTCCGGGGGCGAGGTCGCGCACCTCGCGGGCGAGAGCCGCGCGTACCTGGTCCACGTCCTCGCAGGCCGACAGGTCGAGGCCGTGGGTCAGTTCGGCGCCCGTGACGGGGTGGATGTGTCCGTCGACGAGGCCGGGGGTGACGACGGCACCCTTGAGGTCGATCACCGTGGTCGACGCGTCGCCGAGCGGGCGGATGTCCGAGGCGTCCCCGAGGGCGGTGATGCGTCCGTCGGCGGCGGCGAGGGCGGTCTGCGGCAGGAGCTCGCCGGTGACGGGGTCGAGCAGACGGGCCGAGAGGAGGATGAGGGAGGTGCGCACGGGGGCTCCTTGGGACACGAAGGCTCTTGGACACGAGAGGTGCTGGTTCGCGGGACTGCTGGGACGCGGGGCTGCCGGGACGCGAGTACTGCTGGTTCGCGAGGGCCGCTGAGAAGGAGGGCTGCTGGTACGCGAGCGCCGCGGGGGCACACGGGCCGGCAGCCGGGGCGATGGGGGCCCACGGAGAGGGGTCAGTCCGAGCCGACGGACACGTCGACGGACAACGTCCCGGCAGGCAGGCCGAGTTCACGCTCCGCCGTGGTGACGGGCAGGCGCCGGACGGCGGGTGGGCCGTCGTCGGCGCTCGCGCTGTTGACGAGCATGCCGAGGCCGTCGAGGACGACCAGGATCTGAATGGCCGTCACCAGTGGGTCCTCGGTGTGGAATTCACCCTCCTCGACGCCGTCGCGGACGACTTCTTCCAGGCGGTCGCGCCAGGCGTCCTCCTGGACGGCGACGCGGTCGCGCAGTGCGGGCCGGTAGCGGCTGAGGTGCCGGGCGTTGAGCCACAGCCTGCTGATGTCGTCGTACGCCTTCCCCGTCGTACGGGCGAGGAACCGCGCCAGATGCGCCGTGGGCGTGGCTCCGGCCCGGTCGGCCGGGAGGAGCTCGTCGAGTTCGGAGCCCACGGCGGTCCCGTAGGCCTCGGCCACGAGGTCGTCCACCGCCGGGAAGTAGTGACTGATGAGTCCGGGGCGGACGTCCAGCTCCTCCGCGACGCGCCGGAGCGTGATGCACTCCAGGCCTTCCGCCAGTGCCACACTCGCGGCCGCCGCAACGATTTCCGCACGTCTTTCCGTTGGAGACTTGCGGATTCGCTTGTTCTGAACGCTTGACGCCATGAAATCGATGCTATTGAGTGTGCGACCAATAAGCAAGCAGGTGCGCAACCCAGCATCCGGAGGGGCCGCATGGCGTCCACGATTCCCGACCCGCCAGAGAGCACCTGCGCCCCACGGAAGGGAGCAGGACCCTCCCCCGGCGCGAAAGCGGCACGGCCCGCCTCCGACGGAGCGACCCGCGTCGAGGCGCATGGCATCGACTACATCTCCGAGCACGAACGCCACGGCCGTCCGCGGCAGTTGTTCTCCGTCTGGGCGGCCGCGAACGTCAACTACCTGAGCCTGGTGGTCGGCGGGACCCTGGTCCTCATGGGCCTGACGCTGGGTCAGGCCCTCGTGGTGATCCTGGTGGGCAACCTGTTCTGGCTCCTCACGGGACTGCTCGCCATATCCGGCCCGGCCGCGGGCACGCCGAGCGAAGTGATCACGCGGGCGATCTACGGAATCCGCGGCAACCGCGTGAACAACGCCGTCGTCGGCTGGATGATCTCCGTCTGCTACTTCGCCCTGAACCTAGCCGCCGCCGCGACCGCCGCGTTCTCCCTGGTCGAGAAGGCGGGCGTCACCGCGAGCACGGGCGTCAAGATCGCCGTCGTCCTGGCGATCGCCGCCGTCACCCTGACCATCGGCGTCTACGGCCACGGCCTGATCATGAAGCTGTACCTGCCGATCACCCTCGCCCTCACCGCCGTCTTCGCCGTCGTCGCGATCGGCGTGCTGCGGCACACCGACTTCTCGTACACGCCGCCGGAGCCGCTGCGGGGAGCCGATCTGTGGACGGTGCTCGTCGCCGGTGTCACCCTCATCGCCTCCGCGCCGCTGTCGTACACCACCAGCGCCGACTTCGCCCGCTACCTGCCGCCCACGACCTCCGCGAAGGCGGTGCTCGGCTGGACCGCGCTCGGCGGGTTCGTGCCCGGCGTCGTCGTCTGCTCGCTCGGGGCCTGCGCCGCGACCGCGGTCGACATGGGGGATCCGCAGTCCGGGCTCCAGACGATCCTGCCGGGCTGGTTCGACCCGCTCTTCCTGCTCGCCCTGATCCTCGGCACGGTCGCCCTCAACGCGCTCACCGCCTACAGCGCGGGGCTCGCCCTCCAGGCCGTCGGCATCCGCATCCGCCGCTCCCTCAGCGTGCTCGCCGACGGGACCGCGGCCGTCTCCCTCACCCTGTACGCCCTCCTCGTCTCCGACTTCCTCGACACCGTCAGCGACGTCCTCCAGCTGACCGTCGTCCTGCTCGGCCCCGCCATGACCATCTACGCCACGGACATCTGGCTGCGCCGCAACCGCTACGACGGCCGGACCTTGATGGACGAGACCCCCGAGAGCCCCTACTGGTACACGGCCGGCGTCAACCCTGCGGGAGCCGTGGCCCTCACGGGCGGCGTCGCCGCGTCGGCCCTGTGCGTCAACACCCTCTACACCGGGCCGATCGCGCACGCCCTCGACGGCCTGGACCTCGCCCTCCCGGCCGGGATCGCCGTCTCCGCGTCGCTCTACACGGCCCTCGGCCGCGGGCCTCTCCGTGCGGGCCGGCCACCGGGCCCCGGGGGCGACGGCACGCCCTGAGGCGAACCCTCACCCGTACGCCGCCTCCGTGCGCCTGCGGAGTCGGCTTCTCCCCGCGCCGATGCTGCCCACGTCCGGGCTCACCCGACCCGGCCACAAGGAACGGTCAAGCAATCGCGAACTCAAGCGATCACGCTTTCGAACGCCGGGCGCCACCGCCCCAGCGGGCGATCCCCATTCGTCCCGGTTCCGACTTTCCCTGCATCAACCATCGCAAAGAGCACGGAAATAACGTCCAGGTACATCCAACTGGCCGAGAATAGGTCTACACCACACACCGGAAGAGAGGATTCTGACCCCCGTTCGTCGAGACGCGCGCCGGTGACCCCCCGCAGGTCGGGGCAGCGGCCGCGACGGAGTCGAGCACCGGCCCGGTCCGGAAGTGCCGCGCCTCGCCCTGACCTCCTACCGCGGCCCCTACGCCGACGTCGTCGACGCGGTCTGCCGCACCCTGCCCGGTCCTTCCCCGGCGACGCGTGCGGCGGCCCTGTGCCCGGCCCGCTCCGGCCCGCCCGCGGGGACCGTCGGCCTGCTGCCGTTTCCCGCACGCGCTCCCGACGCCCCGCACGCGGAGGGGACTTGCCGGTGAACCACCTGCGCATCGCCCTGTGGGGCGTGCTGCCCCATCTCGTTCTCGCCGCCCTCGTCACCGGGACGGCCCGGCGCCACCGCTACGACCGCTTCGGCTTCACGGCCTGTTCCCGTCAGCTGCACGAGAGCAGGCTGCTGCTCGTCGGCGGCACGCCGGGCCTGGCGACGCTCGCCGGTCCGTCACCGCTCGGTCCGGTCCGCGGGGCAGGCCGCCCCGGCCGGAGCGGGACACGCTCGCCCGACGCTGATGCGGCGCGGGCCGCTCGACCGGAGGCGGGGGCTCGCGCCCGCGTGCTTCGCGCCGGTGATGGCCACGGGCATCGTCTCCCGGGCGCCGGCGCAGTCGGTGCCCGGGCGTTGTCCCTCGTCCTGTACGGGGTGGCGGCGGCCCTGGCCACGTGGCTCGCGGTCGGCACGCGGTGGCTCATGTCGCGGTGGGCCGCGGGGCGGGACTCGGCCGGAGCCTGAGCGGTGCGCCCAGGCCCTCGGGACGCCTCCCGCGTGCGGGACGGGAGAGCTACTTGCCCATCGGCGAGACGGCGATGCAGCCCGCCACGACGTTCTCGCCGGAGGCCTCCTTGATGACCTTGCCCTTGTAGATCACCTTGCAGGCGAGGTCGGAGCCGGTCGGGTCCGTGGAGATCGGGACGACGGTGGGCGGCATGATGCCGCGCAGCGTCACCGTCTTCTTCCACGGCAGCTGCGCCTTGCTGACCTTCTCCAGCTTCGGGTTGGACGCGGAACCCTCGCCTGCGGCGAACTCGATCTCGTCGACGCTCTTGCCGGAGACCTCGTAGGTCACCTCGTACTTCTCGTTGACGGCCTTGTCCACGGCGTCGACGGCCTTCTTCTCGGCCTCCGAGCAGGCCCCGAGCGTGAGCGCGAGGCCGGCGGCGGCGAGGGTGCACACAGCGGTGCGAATGCGTCTGTTCATGGCGGCAGACAACAGTAAAGACCACGCAAAGTCAATCTACGACCTTGCCATAACCCCAGTTCAGAGGGGGTGAATGCCTTCCGCCCCGGCACGGTCCACGCGACCCGAGCCCCGCCAGGACCCTTTTAGGACAGGAACTGACCTCCTTTGCTCCTACGGTGGCGCCCATGGACACGGACACGGACACGGACATCGACACCGCCGAGGGCCCGCGGCTGTCGTGGCGACAGGTGTGGGACCGACGCATGGCACGGCACGGACTCTCCGGTACGCCCGCCTCCGCCCCGACGCCGTCCCGGGTCGCCGACGTCGTGGCCGCGATGTGCGGCGCGCACGCCCAGGTGATGTCCGCCGCCGAACTGTCGGTCGGCGCGCGCCTCGGCGGCACCCGCGCGGACGTCCGGGCGGCGCTCGGCGGGGCGGACGGCCTGGTGAAGACGTTCGGGCCGCGGGGCACCGTGCATCTCCTCGCGGCGCGCGACCTGCCGATGTGGACCGGGGCGCTATCCGCCCTGCCGTCAGGACCGAACGGGCTGCCGCAGGCGTCGCGCCTGACGGACGACCAGACCGAGCAGGTCGTCGAGGCCATCGCCGTCGCGCTCACGGACGCCGACGAGGGGCTGACCGCCGATGAGCTGGGAGACGCGGTCGTCGCGGCCACCGGGCCGTGGGCGGGCGACCTGGTGATGCCCGCGTTCCAGGGGATGTGGCCCCGCTGGCGCCAGGCGCTGCACTTGGCGGCGCACCGGGGCGCGCTGTGCTTCGGCCCCGACCGGGGCCGCAAGGCCACCTACCTCTCCCCGCAGGAGCGGCTGCCCGGCTTCCGCCCCGCGCCCGCCGACGAGGCCCTGGGCGCACTGGTAGCGCGCTACCTGCACGCCTACGGCCCCGCGACACCACGGCAGTTCGCCCAGTGGCTGGGGGCACCGCCCGCGTGGACGGCCACCCTGTTCGACACCCTGGCCGCCGCGGGCAGCCTGCGCCCGGTCGACGTCGAGGGCGACGCCGGCTGGCTCAACGCCGACGACGACGCGGATCCGGACCAGGAGGCCCCCGCCGCGGGGACGCTGCGGCTCCTGCCCTACTTCGACGCGTACGTGGTGGGCTGTCACCCGCGCGACCGGCTCTTCCCCGGCCCGGCCGCCGCACGTGCGCTGTCCCGCACCGGCCAGGCGGGCAACTACCCGGTCCTGCTGATCGACGGGACGGTCGCCGGGGTCTGGCATCTGCGGCGCTCCGGGCGCAGGGCGGACCTGACCGTCGAGCCCCTGACCCGGCTGACCGCGGCTCGGCGGCACGCGCTGGAGGAGGAGGCGGCGCGGATCGGCTCGTTCCTGGACACCACGGCGCTGCGGCTGACCGTCGGCACGGTCACGGTGGGTCCGCACGCCTAGGTGTAGTGATCCGGAGGGTTGTTGTCGCGGGTGGTGGGTGGGTGGCCGCCATCGGTGTCCGACCAGATGACCGCGGTGCGGCGGTCGCGATCACGCGGACGGCGCCCGCCGTGACCGCGAGCGCCGCGTACCCGGCCCGCCCGGACCGCTGGTGCGGGCCGTCCGCGCAACCGCAGCGCCCGCCCGTCCGCATGCCCGCCGCGCGCCGGACGGACCTTGTCGTCCCGGCCGCGACCCCAGTGCAGGGCCGGGACGACGGCGGGGTCCGACGCGCCGGTTCGTGGCGGGCCGGGTGCCGCGGGCGGGGATCAGCGGATGGCGTGGAACTCCCGTGCCACCTGCGGCAGGGCCTGCACGACCGTCGTGCTGTGACTGTCGGCCTTGTCGACCTCGGTGAGCTCGTGTGCGGCACCGTTGGCGGCCAGTTGGCGCGCGCAGTGCTCGGAGTTCGTGAAGGGGACGTCCTTGTCGGCCTTGGAGTGGAAGAGGTGGACGGGGACCTGCGGGCGCCAGTCGCAGGTGCTGTCCAGGACCCGCAGCTTGCGCCGGAGTTCACCGGTGGGGTTGCGGATCTTGTCGAGGAAGTTGGCGGTGAACAGTTCCTTCGACGTCTTCGGCAGCGCGGCCGCGATCTCGGCCCCGGTGTGGTTGCCGTCGAAGAGCTTCTCCACCGTCTTGTCGTACGGGGCGCGGAAGGCGTCCTTCGGCGTGGCGTAGAGGCCGTACATGCGGTTCCACGCGGTCGCGAAGTAGGCGAGGTAGAGCGAGGAGCGCTCGATCCCGTCGTTCGCCGCCGCGGCCTCGAAGCCGGTCAGGTCGAAGGGCCCCGCGATCGGCGCGAGCGCGCCGAGGCGGAAGTACGGGTCGCTGCCCTGCTGCAGGGCCCGGCCCAGCATCATCGTGGCGGGCCCGCCCTGGGAGAAGCCGCTGATGAGGACACGCCGGTCCAGGTCGCGGCCGTCGCGTCGGACGAAGGCGCGCGCCGCCCGCAGCCCGTCGATCGGCGCGGTGACGGTCGCCCTGGGGTGCCCGTAGGGGTGGGATCCGGGCCCCTCCCCCAGGCCGAGGTAGTCCGGGGCCGACACCGCGAGGCCGGTCGAGGCGAACAGCAGCGCCGTGTCCCGGTCCGTCGACTCGTCGTTGACCGAGGCCACCTCCCCGCGGAACACCTCGGTGCCGTGCAGCCAGGACACGACGCGCAGCGCACGGTCGCCGTTCCTCGGCACCGCGACCAGCTCGCTGGCCGTGGTGGCACGGCCCCGGGTGTCGACCGTGCGGTACACGATCCGGTACGCCCGCACTCCGTGACGCACCTGCTTCGCGTCGATCCCGGCCTTCTCCATACGGGCCGCGACCTCCTCGGCGTTCAGGTCCACGACGGGCGTCACAGAGACCACCGAGCCGCGCGCGGCGGTCTGCTGCGGGTGGGCAGCACGGGGGGTGGGCGCGGAGGCGCGCTGATCGGTGGATGAGGAGGCCTGCCGACCGTCCGCGTAGCCGGTGCCTGCCAAAACGGTCGCGGCGCACACCAGGGCGAGCACGCCGGACGTAGAAACTCTTGCACTTGAGCGTGTGAAGGGCATGACGGGAACTCTGCCGCCCCGGCACCCCGGGCACATTGAGGTGATCCACCGCATCGGCGAGGGGGTTTGCCCGTGCGAGGCGAGGGGGTGCGCCGGTGCGGCGTACGGGGGTTGGCCCCAGGTGTGCCGCTGAGCTGCTGGGTCACCTTGAGGTTCCCCAGTCACCGAAAAGTGCGTTCTTCCAGCTCAGCGTCCAATCTCCTAGCGTTCCCGAGTAACCGAAGGAAACCGACAGTGCTCCGGTCCGGGCGGCGGCACGCGGCCTCCCGGGTGCACATGGCAAGGAGGCGGACAGCATGGCCATCACTCTGGTCAACCCCAGTGGACTGCCCGAGATCGACGCGTACCGACAGGTGTCCATCGCGACCGGGTCGAAGCTCGTGTTCATCGCCGGGCAGGTCTCCTGGGACGCCGACGGCGTCACCGTCGGCGCGGACGACCTCGCCGCCCAGGTCGAGCAGTGCTACCTCAACGTCGCCACGGCGCTGGCCGAGGTCGGCGCCTCCTTCGCCGATGTGGCGAAGCTGACCGTGTACGTCGTCGCGTGGAGCCCCGACAGGATGCCGCAGCTCCTGGAGGGGATGTCCCGGGCGGCCGCGAAGCTGGGGAGCACGCCCGTGCCGCCCGCCACGCTGCTCGGCGTCGCGGCACTGGACGTGCCCGAGCACCTGGTCGAGATCGAAGCCACCGCGGTCGTGGACTGAGGTCGGCTCAGGTGCGGGTACGTCAGTGAGTCCGCTTTAGGCGCGGGCGCGTTGGTAGTCCGCCTCAGGCGCTGGCGCGTCGCTGAGTCCGTCTCAGGGCGCGTCACTGAGTCCGCCTCTCAGGCGGGCCCGATGGGTCCCCCTCGGGTGAGTCCGTCTCAGGCTTCGAAGCGTTCCGTGTACGCCTCGGTCGGCGGGGCCGGGACGGGCCTGGTCATCCCCGCCGACCAGTAGCCCGAGGTGCCGGGGATGGGGACGACATCGTTCAGGTAGGGCGCCGAGGCCGGTCCGGCGGGGCCGCGCACGACGGTCCAGGTGTCGCCGTCCCTGCGCAGGTAGGTGGTGCGGCTCTGGTCCTGGTAGTTCCAGCCCGAGATCCACGTGGCGCGGCCCTGCGCGTCGGCGGCGATGCCGGACAACGCGCCGACGGTGAAGCCCGGTTGCACACGGGTCCAGGCCGTGCCGTCCCAGTGGCTCAGGGCCGGATTGCCGGGGCGCCCGGGCGGGCCGCCCACGCCCGCGTCGGTGCCCACCGCCCAGACGTCGTCCGGGGCCGCCGGGTGCAGATCGCTGACACCGAGCCGGGCACCCGTGATCGGGGGCAGCACCGTCCACGCCCCGTTCCAGCGGGCCACCAGCCCCGCCCAGCCGCCGCCGGACGTCTGGTCGCCGCTCACCCACACCTCTCCCGACGCGGCGATGACGACCCGGTACAGGTTCGCGCCCGTGACCGGCAGCGGGTCGAGCCACCGCCACTGCCGCCCGTCCCCGTGCAGCAGGCGGGCCGCGCCGCCCCGGGTGCCGCAGATCCACACCTGCCGGTCGGCACCGACGGCGACCCCGTCCAGGCGGACGCCCGACTCGCCCTGCCCGGGGAACGTGGCCGCGCGCCAGGTGGTCCCGTCCCACCGCAGCAGCGGGCTCGCCGTCCCCGTGGGCACGCCGACGCTCCACGCCGATGTGGCACACGTACCGGAGACGTCGCTCAACCGACTGTGCTCCAGGTGCGACAGGTCGGTCTTCGTCCAGGCACTGCCGTTCCACACCATGGCGAGGGCACGGCCGCGCGACGGTCCGGCCAGGTTCTCCTCGCCGACGGACCAGGCCAGTTGGGCACTGGCGGCGGCGATGCGGCGCAGTTGGGCGGCGGGGGTGCTGCCGGGTGCCGGTACCGGTTGCCAGCCCGGCGCGCGGGCGGCCGAGGCGGCGGCCCGCGCCGGGCCCGAGCCCAGTGCGACCCCCGAGAGCACCCCGGTCATCCCTGCCACAAATCGCCTACGTCTCACGGTTGAACCCCTCCCCGAGTCCGGCCACGCGCACAGGAGGGACCACCGTCGGCGAGCACGGCGCGAACCACTAGCTACGCGTGTGACAAATCCGGCGCGGGCGCGCCGCGCGTCGCGAGACACAGCAACACCGTCCCGGCGCCGGTCCCGACGAGCAGGCAGGGGCCGACCGTCCACCAGCCGTCGGCCGCGGTGACGGCGAGGCCGACCAGGGGCGGGGCGGCCAGCGCGCCGATGCTGCCGAGCTGGGCGACCAGGCCGTTCGCGGCGTCCATGTCGGAGGTGGCGCGCACGGCGAGGGGGATGGCCGCGAAGACCGACGCCACCACCAGTGCGTCGCTGAGCGCGACCACCAGGGCGCTGCTCACCGAACCCCAGGTGCCGCCCACCCCGCCGAAGGCGGCGAGCGCTCCGGCCGGCATGAGGAGCGCGACCAGGAACAGGTGCTTCACGTCCTTGCCCCGGCGCAGCAGGGCGCTCGCCAGGAAGCCACCGGCGACGCCGACGAACGACACGATGCCGGTGAGCGTCCCCGCGGTCTCGGTGGGGACGTCGAACTCCTCGTGCAGGTACGTGGGGTAGAGGGTGACACCCGCGTCGCCCGCGCCCGAGCGGTCATCGCCGAGGGCGGCGACGAGGAGCTCCTGTCCTGGACGTCCCTGCGGGCCCGACGGCACGGCGCGCTCATGTGCTGCATGCCGACCCGCCAGGCCGCCCTCGGCCCGCGCGCCCGTCTCCTTCCGCTGTACGACGTGCTGCTCCTGAACGCGTGCGAGGCCCGGAACCTCCTGTGCCGGGCCGGGACGCCCGCCGAGCAGGCCGCGCGGCTGCGTCAACTGGGCCCCCGCGTGGTCGTGGTCACCGCGGGCGCGGCCGGGGCCGCCATGGCCTGCGCGCCGTACGACGAAGTCCTGTTCCTGCCCGCCGAGCACGGCGCGTGCGCGGACGACACAGGCGCGGGCGACGCGCTCGCATCCGCCTTCGTGCTCGGCCTCAGCACCGGCGCGAGCCCCCGGGCCGCCCTCGCCCAGGGGCTGCGGGCGGCCCGGGTCACCATCGGGTGCCGCCGGAGCACCTGCCGCGCCCTGTCGACGGCCCGGGCGCTCAAGGCGCGCTGAACCGCTTGGTGGAGCCCACCCGGTGGGCGCGCATCGTGATGCCGTCCTCGGCGAGCCCCCGCGCGATGGTGTCGTCGTCGTACGCGGCGACACCGGCGTCGGTGAGGATCTGGTAGTCGGTGGAGTGCATGGCGATGTCGCCGAGGCGCGCCTGCCTGATCTCCCCGACGTTGTGGCCCTCGTAGCCCGCGGGCAGTTCGTACGCCCGGTCGGCGAGGCAGGCGAACATCAGCAGGTGGTAGTCGCCCTCCGCCCATTTGCCGGTGAACTCGTAGACGGCGAACAGGGAGCAGGACTCCACCGCGATGCCGGTCTCCTCACGGGCCTCCCGCAGCGCGGCGGACTCGGCGGCCTCCCCGCGCTCGATGCCGCCGCCGGGCAGCAGCCAGCTGCCGGCGTACGGGCCCTTCAGCTGGTGGATGAACGTCACGGTCCCCCCGGGACCGGGAACCACCAGCAGCGCTGCGGGCAGTGCCTCTGCGAATCGGCTCATCGTGCTCCGCGTCCTCGTTCCGTCGTCGTCGAGCGCTCGCATCAGTACGCGATGACCGGTCAGCACTCGGTGGTCGGTCAGTACTCGATGATCAGTCAGTACTCGGTGTTCGGTCAGTACTCGGTCGGTCGGCCCTCGGGCGGGATGACCAGGGCAGGCCCATACGTTCCCGCCCTGCCCTTGCGGTAGTAGGGCTCGGTGCGCGTGGTGAAACCATAGGTCGCGAGGGTCTGGCCGGGTTCGACAGGTCCGGGCCGCAGACGATCACCTTCGAGCGGACGTCGAAGGCCATCGCCTCCCGCACGAGGTCCGCGCTCGGTTCGTCGCACTCGATGTACGCGACGAACTCGCCCCGGGCCCGCAGGGAGCAGCGGACGGACCTGATCGGGTGGCCCGCTCCGCGCAGGTGCGCGTACATCAGGTACTCGTTCTGGAAGCTCATCAGGGTGAGCCCCGACTCGGCGCCCGCCACGATCGTCGGCATCGGCGCCCCCGGAGTGGCCGAGACGGCGGTCACCGTGAGGACGTTGCTGCGGCGGGCCTCGTGCTCGGTGAACTCGCGCCACCAGCGCGCGAACCGCCCGGGGGTGTCGCGCAGTCCGTCGCGCTGCGGGTCCTCCCCGATCTCCACGAGCAGCCGCCGGGCGATGTCCTCCCATGGATCCGCCCTCTCCAACACCTCCGCGCCCGCCAGCGCATCCGCGCCCTGCGCCACGCCCTTCGCCAGTACCTCGATACTGCTGGCTGAGGGGTTCACCGCCGGACACGACGATCAGCCCGACGCCGAATCCCAGCAGCCGCTCCGTCACGTCGCCGGTGGTGAGCGTGTGCAGCTCCTCGGCCGCCCGGTAGGCGACCCCCGTGGCCGACTCGCCCTTCCAGTCCCAGGTGTACGGCGTGTCGCACCACCGGCACGTCAGATTGCAGCCGCCGAGCCCGAGGAACGCGCACGACCGTCCCGTGGAAGGACCCTCGCCCTGGACAGCGCTAGGTGGGTCCGAAGATCTCGTTGACCACGAGGTTCGGAACCGGCATGGGCATCACCTCCCTCCCGCCCGCGCGGGGCGCGTCGCATCGGACACCAAACGCCCGGACCGCTCCGCCGTGCCCGGCGGAGCGTTGGACGGTCAGTCGCCCGCATGGCCCGTGCGCGCCGTCGGCACGGGAGGGCATTGCGCGCACGGACGGCGCGAGCCGAGGGGCGGTGAACGGCGCGAGCGGCGCACAGTGCTTCCCGCGGCCCCCTCCCGCGCACCCCGCTGTGTGGGGCGGCCGGGCTCAGCGGGGCCCGGGGGGCGCGTGCCGCAGGTAGGCGAGGACCGCGCTGACCCTGCGGTGCAGTTGCGGTATCTCGGCGAGGCCGAGCTTGGCGAAGGTGGAGTTCACGTGCTTCTCGATGGTCGACTCGGACAGGCGCAGGGAGTCGGCGATCGCGCGGTTGGTCTTGCCCTCCGCCATGTGCCGCAGGACGTCGAGTTCCCTCGGGGTGAGGCGGGACAGGGGCGCGTCGGCGCCGCGGGCGTGGCTGCCCATGAGCACCTCGACGATGCGCGGGTCGACGACGGAGCGTCCTGCGGCGACCTCGTGCAGGGCGCGCAGGAGTTCGTCGACCTCGCCGATGCGCTCCTTCAGGAGGTAGGCGAGGCCGTCGGTGCCGCGCCGGAACAGGTCGAAGGCGTAGTTCTCGTTGGCGTGCTGGGAGAGCACGACGACGCCGATGCCGGGGTGGGTCTCGCGGATGGCGTGCGCGGCCGTGATGCCCTCGGTGTGGTGGCCGGGCGGCATGCGGATGTCGGCGACGACGACGTCGGGGCGCAGGCGTGCGACGGCTTCGAGGAGATCGGCGGCCGTGCCGACGGCGGCGAGGACGTCGGCCTCGCCGGTGTCCTCGAGGAGGCGGCGGGTGCCCTCGCGGACCAGGTAGTGGTCCTCGGCGATGACGACGCGCAGCGGTGCGGTGCTCGGGGGTCCTGGCGCGGGCCTGGGGTCAGGCACGGGTGTCCTCCCTGACGTGTTCCGGGAGCCGGGCGCGGATGACGGTGCCGGAGCCGGCGCGGCTGGTGATGGTGAGTTCGCCGCCCACGGCCTCGGTCCGGTCGCGCATGCCGGTGAGGCCGGAGCCGTGGGTGGTGGCGGTGGGAAATCCGCTGCCGTCGTCGGACACCTCGACCTGGAGGCGGCCGTCGGCGCGGGTCATGCGGACGGTGACGTGTCCGGCGCGGGCGTGCTTGAGGACGTTGGTGAGCGCTTCGGAGACCAGGTAGAAGGCGGACTCCTCGATGTCGAGGGCGAAGCGCACTCCGGCCAGGGAGTGTCCGCTCTGGACGGTGACGGGGATCGGCATGCGGCGGGCGCAGGAGGTGACGGCGGCGACGAGGCCCTGGTCGGTGAGGATGGGCGGGTGGATGCCGTGGGCGAGTTCGCGGAGCTCGTCGATGACGCGGTAGGCGTCGTCCTGCATCTCGGTGAGGGCGCTGTCGATGCCGCCGCCGCGGTGCAGTCGGTTGCGGGCGAGGGCGAGTTTCGCGACGAGGGCGACGAGGTCCTGCTGAATGCCGTCGTGCAGGCGGCGTTCGATGCGGCGGCGCTCGGTGTCCTGGGCGTGCACGATGCGGGCGCGGGACGCGGCGAGTTCGGCGGCCTGGCGCTGCATCTCGTCGGCGTGGGCGCAGAGTTCGGCGGCGAGGCGGACGTTGTGCACGGCGAGGGCGGCGGAGCGGGCGAGGGTGCCGCCGATGGCGTGGTCCTCGGGGGTGGAGCGGCCCTCGGTCCTCGGGCCGTACTCGATGAGGCCGAGGGAGTCGTCTCCGTAGAAGAGCGGGAACTGCTTGACGGGCCGGGCGGCGGCCGGCCTCTCACCGGATTCGGCGGTGGACACGGGCAGGCCGTTCCCGCCGAGGCGGACGCGCACCCACCGCAGGCTGAGGCCCTCGCGCAGGCCGGTGGCGAGCTGGGGGGCGAGGCGGTCGAGGTCGTAGGCGTGTTCCAGGGTGGTGCTGAACTGGACGAGGAGCTCGAACCTGCTCAGGCGCTTGCCGAAGACGCGCCGCTCGACGAGCGTGTTGAGCCGGTCGCGCAGGGGCCGGAACAGGGCGGTCGCGACGACGGCGACCAGCAGGGACAGGCCGACGGGGAAGAACAGTCCGGCGGTGAGCCCGAGGGTGAGGGCCATGCCGAGGTACCAGCTGTTGATGATGAACCACAGGGAGCCGTAGACGGCGGAGGGCCGCAGGACGATGTCGACGCCGAGCAGCCGGTGCCGGAACGCGGCGTAGACGAGGGTGACGGAGATCGAGATGTAGGGCAGGGCGCCGAGGAGCGCGCCGATGAAGAAGAACATGCCCTGCTCGCCCTGCCAGGAGCGGAAGAGGCGGGTGGCGGCGCGGGCCAGGAACACGGCGGCGCCGAGCGCGGCCCAGGGCAGCAGGGCGGCGATGTCGGCGCGGCCCGCGGCCCGGGCGCGCAGGCAGCGCACGACGAGGAGGGCGGCGCCGATGCCGGGCAGCCAGGCCTCGGGGTAGTAGAAGACGATGTAGTAGACGATGTGCTGCGGGACCCCGGCCAGGGGCAGCACGATCGGCAGGGCGAGCAGACCCCACAGGGCGCGCAGGACGTGGCGTTCGTAGCGGAAGGCATAGCGGCCGTCGGGCAGCAGGGCGAGCAGGCGCAGGATGAGGATGCTCACCGCGAGGTTGCACATCTCGTGCGTGATCTGCAGGCCCAGGTCGAGCGGCAGCACCGGGCCGACGACCTTCGGGCGCAGGTGCCACCCGAGCTCACGGATCATCAGGTTCGTGGTGTGGCGCACGGCGATGGCGACGGACAGCCAGGCACCGAGCAGCAGGAGGCGGCGGGCCACGGGGCTCGACGGGGCGTGCCACCAGGTGAAAAGACCGGCGAAATAGCACGGGAGTACGGATCCGAGGACCCAGGGCAGAACATAGCGGTTCTCCAACTGCGTTGTCCCGATAAGCGTTGCCCAGAGCATGAACACTCCGCCACTTACCGCGACAAGGCACATCCCCCTGCTTCTGCCTGCCACGGGTGTCATTATCGGCCGTCGTCACGACGGCCGTCCACGGAAATAATCCACCGCGTATGGAGGAAAACCGCCATACGGTTTGGGGGGTGCCCGGGTGCCGCGTAATGGCGCCGGCGAGAACACTCGGAACTCAATCGCCGGTGCGGATTCCTTGAGAACGGGTGGCTGTCATGAGTCGTTGTTCCGGTCCGGAAGTGGTCGTGTGGGACACCACGTACGCGTGTCCGCTGCGGTGCTCGCACTGCTATTCGGAATCGGGGCGACGGCCGTCGCGGCAGCTCGCCCCCGAGGACATGCTGCGGGTCGCGGACGCCCTCGTCGCGCTCGGGCCGCGGGTCGTGGCCCTGTCCGGAGGCGAACCGCTGATCGTCCGCGGCCTGTTCGACGTCGCGGCCCGGCTGCGGGCGGGCGGCGTGAAGCTGTCGATCAACACCAGCGGCTGGGTGATGAGCCGGGCGCTCGCCGAACGGCTCGCGGACGGGTTCGACGAGGTGATCGTCAGCCTCGACGGGGCGACGCCCGAGGTGCACGACCGCATCCGGGGCCGCAAGGGTTCCTTCGACCGGGTCCTTGCGACGTTGGCACTCCTCGACGAGGTGGCGGGGGAACGGAGCGCGGCCGCACGGGGGCGGCTGCGCTTCGGCATCGACTGTGTGGTGATCCGCAGCAACTTCCCGCAGCTGGAGGCCTTCGCCGCCGACATCGCCCACCGGTTCCCGCACCTGGCCACCCTGGGGTTCAACTCCGCCGTGCCCGAAGGACTGGCGAGCCGGCTGGAGTTCTGCGAGCGCGAACTCCTCGACGACGACCAGGTCGCCCAGCTGACCAGTGCGACGCTCCGCTCCCGCCTGCGCGACCTGGCCCCGCCCTCGGTCTCCGTCCACACCACCGACAACATGAACCTGGTGATGAACCCCGAGCGCGTCGCCCGGCGCGTCGACACCCTCGTGATGCAGGTCGAACCGGACGGCCTGGTGCGGGGGATCCCCGTGTACGAGGGGACGGTCGGCAGCCTCCTCGAGGAGCCGGGGTCGGTTCTGTGGGAGCGCACGCTCGCCCGGCTCGAGGACCCGTTCGTGGTGGAGACCCTGTCGTCCGTGCACTCCATGGGGACCTGGGCGCAGGCCGTCCGGCGCATGGACCGCCGCTTCGGGACCGCCGATGACCTCGCCCGCTTCGACCGCCGTTCCGTCCGCACCAACCCGCCGGAATTCCTCACCCCGGCCGTGGTGACCGCCCAGGGCTCTCCGGGGCCGCACTCCGCCTGACGAAACAGCGGCCCGGCTGCCGCCTCGGGTATTCCACAGTCATATCGCCGCCGCATACCAGCATTCAGCCACGGACACCGACCCGCTTTCCCACCCGCTCCACCCTTCCGCCCACCTGTCCAGAACACGGCTGACCTCTGTCCGGAACTCGCCCGTATTCCGGCCGGATTCCCCTCCGGAATCCCCCGTGTCGCCCAGTCCCCCGAGCCGCCGCCCGACAGCGGGTTCGGCTCCTCATTCCGGCCGAAAGGACCGCGCCATGATGAAACTCCAGGACTACGACCGCTTCTACCGCGCGGACCCCGACTTCTTCGAATTCCCGGAACGGCTGGCCGACGCCGCCCCGGACCGGCTGTCCGCCGTCCTGCGCGAGCCGCCGCGCGGCTGGGAGCACACGGAAGCCGGATGGTGGGTGCGGCTGCGCCCGCCCGCCGCGCGGACGGCCGGTGAGGGCTGGCGGATCCACGTCTCGGTGACACTGCCCCACCTGGAGCGGACGGCGGAGACCGTCCGTGAGTACTGCGTGCACCGGGGCATCGGCTGCGACCTGGTCCGTGGCGTCACCGCCGCCCGCGCCCTCGCCGACGTCCGCGCCGACCGCCTCACCAGCGCCGACCTGATGGTCCTGCACCCGGCCGACGAGACCGCGCTCGCCGCCGCGCTCGGGGACCTCACCGCGCTCCTCGGACCGCTGCCGGGACCGTACGTCCCGGGCGCGCTGCGGCACGGCCCGGGCCCCCTCTTCGTCCGCTACGGCGCGGCGGAGGACCGGCGATGTCCCGCCGGTGGCCACCCGAGCGCCCCCGGCGACGAGCACGACCTGGTGCCCGCCCTGGAGCGGCCCGACGGCACGCTCGTGCCCGAGGACCGGCGCCCGGTCTTCCGCCGCCCGGACTGGGTCCCGCTGCCCGAGGTCCTGCACGCCGACCTGGAGGCGCTGCTCGCCCCGCCGCGGGCCCCGTTCCCCTACCGCGGTGTGCGCGTCGTGTCCCTGACCACCGGCGAGGGCGTCTACCGCGCCACCGAGACAGCCACGGACCGGCCCGTCCTCCTGCACGAGGCGCGCCCGCACGCCGGTCTCGACGTGCGCGGCGACGACGCCGTCACCCGCCTCACCCGCGACCACGCGCTCCTGGAACGCCTCGCAGACCTCGACTGCGTGCCCGGCGTCGTGGGCCGCCACGTCCGGGCGGGGCACCACTTCCTGGCCGTCGAGGCCCCCGAGGGGCGCAGCCTCGCCGAGGCCGCGGCCGCCGCCTTCCCGCTGACCACGCAGGACCGCGCCCGGCACGAGGCCGCGGACTACGCGAAGTGGGCCCTCGACGTCGCCGACCGTGTCGCCGACGCCCTCAAGAGCCTCCAGCGGCGCGGCGTCCGCCTGGCCGGGCTCGACCCGGAGCACATCGTCCTGCGCCCCGACGGCCGCGTCGTCCTCACCCGCCTGCGCACGGCCGCCGACCTGACCGGCGAGGAGGGCTTCACCGCCCCGGTCGGCCTGCGCGGCGCCGCCGCCCACGCCCATCTCGTCGACACACTGCGGCTCTGGCTGCTGCTGCCGGTGCCCCACCGCGACCCCGCCGCCCTGCGCGTCCTCACGCAGACCGTCGACGAGCTCTACCCGCTGCCCCCGGACTTCGGCACGACGCTGCTCTCACGGCTGCGCCGGGGTTCGGAATCAAAAGACCTGGCAGCGCCGGCGGACGCCGACGGCGCCGACGACGCCCGAGCGCTCGCCGCGGAGCACCACGACTGGCCCGTCCTGCGCGAGCGGCTGGTGGCCGGGCTGCACGCCATGGCCACGCCCGAGCGCGCCGACCGGCTGTTCCCCGGCACCCCGTTCGGCCCGGCGACGCTCGGCGGGACGTCGTTCGGCCACGGCGCGGCCGGGGTCCTGTACGCGCTGCACCGGGTGGGCGCGCCCGTCCCCGGGGCGTACGCCGACTGGCTCGCGGACGCCGCGATCCGCGAGCCCGACCCACGGCCCGGCCTCTACGACGGCCTGCACGGCGTGGCCCTCACCCTGGACCTGCTCGGCCACCGGGACCGGGCCCTCGCCGTCCTCGAACGCTCCCGTCCGCTCGACGCCCGTGTGGTGCGCCCCGACCTCGCGGGCGGCCGGGCCGGGATCGCCCTGAACCTGCTGCGGTTCGCCCGCGTCACCCACGACACGGCGCTGCACGACGCGGCCCTGCGCATCGCCGACGACCTCGCCACGCTCGTCGTGGACGGCCCGCCCGCCCCCCGGCCCGGCGCTCCCCCGCCCTACGGCCTCCTGCACGGCCCGGCCGGGATCGCCCTGCTCTTCCTGCACCTGTACGAGGACGGCGGCGGGGCCCGCTTCCTGGAACTCGCCGACCGCGCGCTCGGGTTCGACACCGCCCGGTGCGCGACCGGACCCGACGGCGCCCTCACGCTCTTCGACGGCACCCATCACCTGCCGTACCTGCACGGTGGCAGCGGCGGGCTCGCCTTCCCGCTGCGCGCGCTCTTGCGCCGCCGCCCCGACCCGGCCCGGTCGGCGACGCTCGCCGCCGTGCGGCACACCTGCCGCGCCCTGTACGTGCGCAACGCCGGGCTGCTGCGCGGCCGGGCGGGCGCCGTCGCCGTGCTCGCCGCCATCGACGGACCCGGCGACCGGGAGGCCGCGCGCGTCCAGGTGCGCCGCATGGCGTGGTACGCGCGCTCCTACCGCGGGCGGCTCGCGTTCCCGGGCTTTCGGATGCTGCGCCTGTCCGCGGACCTCGCGACCGGCGCGGCGGGTGTGCTGCTCGCTCTGGACTCCGCGTTCGAGGGGGGCGGGCCCGTCCTGCCCTACCTCGACCCGCGGTCGACGTTCCCACCAGCCGACGGGAGGAGGTGACTTCGGATGACGGAGATCTTGGACCTGCAGGAGCTCGAGGAGGAGACCCCCTCCCTGTGGCCGTGCGCCAACAGCTCGCACAGCAGCCTCGGCATGGGCTGACGCGCGCCGCACCACGCGTCCCGCCCACCACCACGACCGGCTTGAGGAGGTGACACACATGGCGGAGATCCTTGAACTGCAGGAGCTCGAGGAGGAGACAACCTCCCTGTGGCCCTGCGCCAACAGCTTCGAGAGCGCCCGCGGCGTCGCCTGACGCACAGCTTGCCACCCCGAACGCCGTCCGGCCGTGGCCCCTCACGGCCGGCAGGCGATCGGTGCCACCGGTGGCAGCCGGGGCTCCTGGTCCTCTCCCGGCCCAGGAGCCCCGTGTCGCGGTCGAACCGCACCGCCCCCGCACCCGAACGACTCCGAAAGGGAGCACGCGCCATGCTCGCTCAGGGCCACCTCGTCGCCGACGACTGCTTCGTGGACGCGCTCGACCGCATCGACGACACCGGGCAGCGCTTCGCGCGCGCCGACGGCCCGACGCCCTCGGGATGGGTGCGCACCGAGCGCGGCGGCTGGGTCGTCCTGCACCCCGACGGGGCCCCGCTGCCCCACCAGGGCTGGAAGATCCATGCCTCGGCCACCGCGGACCGCGCCGAGCACGTCGTCGACACCGTCTGGGACTACTGCACCGGACGCTCCGTCAGCTTCAAGTTCCTGCGCAGCTCCGTGCTCTTGCACCACATGAACAGCAAGCAGGCACCCCGCTCGGCCAGCGGCAAGCTCGTCACCCTCTACCCGGCCGACGAGCGGGAACTGGAACGCACGCTGACCGGGCTCACCGCACTGCTCGACGGCGTCGAGGGCGCCTACGTCCTGAGCGACCTGCGCTGGCAGGACGGCCCGCTGTACGTGCGCTACGGCGGGTTCCGACTGGCGTACTGCTTCGCGCCCGACGGCGAGTACGTCCCCGCGGTGGAGGGGCCCGACGGCGCCCTGCTGCCCGATGTGCGGGGCACGTCGTTCCGGGTGCCGCCGTGGGTGGAGCCGCCCGGCTTCCTCGCGGCGCGCATCGAGGCGTCCCGGGCGGCCGCGCCGGGCGACTTCCCGTACCGGGTGGAGAAGGCGCTGCACTTCTCCAACGGCGGCGGGGTCTACCGCGCCGTGGAGAAGAGCACCGGCCGCCGCGTGGTGCTCCGTGAGGCGCGACCGCACGCCGGTCTCGACGACCGGGGCGCGGACGCGGTGGCGCGGCTCGCGCACGAGGAGGAGATGCTGGAGCGCCTCGCCGGACTCGGCTGCGTCCCCGCGCTGTACGGTCACGTCCGGCACTGGGAGCACCACTTCCTGGTCGAGGAACTGATCGAGGGCGAAACGCTGCAGGAGGCGGTCGGCCGCCGGCACCCGCTGTTCCGGGACGGCGCCGAGGAGGCGGACCTCGCCGCGTACACCCTCTGGGCCCTGGGCGTCATCGACCGCGTCGAGGAGGCAGTGGCCGCGCTGCACGCGCGGGGCGTCGTCTTCGGGGACCTGCAGCCCGGCAACATCATGGTCCGCCCGGACGACAGCGTGTGCCTGGTCGACTTCGAGACGGCCTTCGAGGAGGCCGACGACCACCGGCCCGCTCTCGGCACGCCCGGTTTCACCGCCCGCTGGGCGCGATCGGGACGCTCGGTGGACACGTACGGACTCGCGGCGGTGAGCCTCGCCCTGTTCTGCCCGCTGACGCCGCTGCTGCGCTTCGACCGGGACAAGTACGCCCAGTTGACGGACTGGACGCGGGGGCGCTTCCCGGTGCGGCCCGAGTTCACGACGCGGCTGCGCGAGCGGCTGGCCCCGCCCGCGCACTGGCCGCGGGCCGACGACGACATCCCGCCCGACGCCTCGGCCTGGCCGCAGGAGCCCGGCGCCGACGGCCGCGCCGCCCTCGACTCGCTGGCCGACGCGATCCGGCTCAGCGCGACACCGGAGCGCGAGGACCGCCTCTTCCCGGGCGACGTACGGCAGTTCGACAACCAGGGCGCGTCCCTCGCGTTCGGCGCCGCGGGCGTCCTGCACGCGCTGCTCGTGTCCGGGTACGGCGACGACCCCGCCTTCGCGGGGTACGTCGACTGGCTGGCGCGGGCGGCCGAGCGCACCCGCTGGCCGCGCCCCGGGCTCTACGACGGGCTCGCGGGCGTCGCCTACGTCCTGGACGAGCTGGGCCGCGCCGAGCAGGCGCGCGCGGCCCTCGACCGCGTCGACGGCATCGGGCTCGACCGGTGCGGCGCGGGCCTGTTCGGCGGTCTCGCGGGCATCGGCCTCGCGCGGCTGCACTTCGGTGACGTGGACGGGGCTCGGGCACTGGGGGAGCGCCTCGCCCGGATCGTCACCGGCGGGGGGCGGCTGCCGGGCCCGGCGGACGCCGTGGGGCTCACCCACGGCTGGTCGGGCCCGGCCCTGCTCTTCGTCCACCTGCACGCGGCCACGGACGACGACCGGTGGCTGCGCCTCGCGGAGACGGCGCTGGCCCGCGACCTCGGCCGCTGCGGGGCGCCGCGCGAGGGCCGGGTCCACGTCAGGGACGGGCAGCGGTGGCTGTCGACCCTCGACCGCGGCAGCGCCGGGATCGGCCTCGTCCTCGACGCGTACGTCCGGCACACCGACGACCCCTACTTCGCACGCGTACGCGACCGCATCCGCGACGGCCTGGGCACGGAACTCCTGCTCTCCCCCGGCCTCCTGGACGGTCAGGCGGGGCTCCTGCACGCCACCGCCCACCTCGCCGGCCCAGGCCCCGCACTGGCTCCGCACCTGCGCGGCCTGGGCCTCCACTGCGTGCGCTTCCGGGGGCGGCGGGCCTTCGCGCTCGACGGTCTGCTCCGCCTCTCGATGGACCTGGCCACCGGTACGGCCGGAGTGCTGCTCGCCGTGCACACCGCGCTGCGGGGCGGCCCGGCGAACCCGCGGCACGCGGCGCTGCCGTTCCTGGAGGCGCGGACACCCGCCGGGGTGCCGCGGTGAGACACGGGGGCACCTCCGTGCGCCGCACGGCCCGCGCGCCCGACAGTCTCCGCCACAACCGGGACTTCCAACTCCTCTGCGTCGGCCAGGGCTTGTCCCTGCTCGGCTCCGGCGCGTCCGCCATCGCGCTGCCGCTGCTCGTGCTCAGCGCCACCGGATCGCCGTTGCAGGTCGGCCTGGTGGAGGCGGTGTGGACGGGCTCCCTCGCGCTCGCGTGCCTGCCGGCGGGGCCGATCGCCGACCGGTTCGACCGCCGCACGGTGCTGCTGATGTGCGAGGCGGGCCGGGCGGTGGCGAGCGCGGTCCTCGCGGCGACGGTCCTCGCCGGGTCGGCGTCGCTTCCGGTACTGCTCGCCGCGGGGGCGGTCCTCGGATTCCTCACCGCGCCGTTCAACGCGGCGGTGCTTCCGCTGGTCCGCGAGGTGGTGCCCGAGTCCAGGCTGCCCACGGCCCTCGCCGTCAACCAGGTGCGCGGACAGGCGGCCTACCTGCTGGGTCCGGTGGTCGGCGGCGCCCTGTTCGGCGTGGGGGCGAGCTGGCCGTTCTGGCTGGACTGCGCCTCGTACACGGTCTCGGTGTGCTGCGTCCTCGCACTCCGGGTGCGGCCGGGCGCCCCGCCGGGGGCACGCGAGGGCTGGTGGCCGTCGTTCACCACGGGGCTGCGCTTCCTGTGGCGCCAACGCCTGCTGCGGCGCCTGACGTTGGTGGCATCGGCGCAGAACTTCGTCTTCGACGGGGTGTATCTGGCGATCGTGGTGACCATCGCCCGGCAGGGCGTGTCGGGGCTGTCCGTCGGGACGGTCACGGCGACCTCCGCGGTCGGGGCGATGGCCGGCGTGCTGCTCGCGCCGCTCGCGGGCAGGCGGCTGCGACCGGCCGCGCTCCTTCTCGCCACCGGCGTCGTGTGCGCGGTCCTGGTCGGCGCGATGGCCCTGACGTCGACGGCGGCGGCGCTCGCCGCGCTGCTCGCGGGGTGCGCCCTCGCGGTGGCCGTCTCGGGTTCCGTCATGACCCTCGCCCGCCTGCGCCACACTCCGGACCACCTCCAGGGTCGTACGAACAGCACGATCGGGCTGCTGTTCATGGCGACGCCTCCGCTGGGCGCGACGCTCGCCGGAGCGATGCTGGAGGGCATCCCGACGCCCGCGGTGTTCCTGGTCTTCGGCGGGCTGCTCGCGGTGCTTGCCGCGGTGTCGCCGCGCGAGGGGACGTTCCGGACGCCGGGCGAAGGGACATCCCGACCGCCGGGCGAGGACACGCTCAAGTCACCGGGCGGCGAGGAGGGCGCGCCGGAGCACGCGGAGGGCCCTGCCCGACCGCGGGCGGCCGCCGGCGCCCCGCCGCGAGCGGAGCCACCACCGCCCCCAGCTGCGACTTCGCAGATCCCTCTGGTGAACGAGGCCGGCGACACGCGCACGGGATGATCTTCCATTTCCCGAAAGAGCGGGAGAAAGGCCTGGCGCCCGAGGTGACCCCGCTCCGTCCGCACACCCTGTTCTCCTTCGGCAGGCTCCTGGACGAGCGGGTCCCAGACCTCCCTGGCTGAGCTTCCTCGGGACGCCGACTCCCGGCCCGCGCCGCCCTGCGGCCGCTCCCCGGCCCCGTCCTCCTTCACAAGGTGCGGTCACGGCCCTAGGAAGTGCGAGGCCCTGTCGTTACCCTCCGCCGCATGATTTCCACGGTGGTCTGGGGAACGGGCAATGTGGGACGCGCGGCCATCCGCGCCGTGGACGCCCATCCGGCGCTGGAATTGGCGGCCGTGGTGGTGCACGACCCCGCCAAGGTCGGCCGCGACGCCGGGGAGCTCGCCGGGCTTCCTCGCGGCCTCGGGGTCGCGGCCAGCGACGACGTGGACGCCGTGCTCGACGGCCGGCCGCGGGCCGTGGTGTACGCGGCGTCCGGTGACATCCGCCCGGACGAGGCCATGGCCGACGTCATCAGGGCGATCGGCGTCGGGGCGGTGGTCGTGACGCCGTCGTTGTACGCGTTCTACGACAAGGCGGGCGCCCCGCCCGAGCTGCGGGCCCCCGTCCTCGCCGCGATCGCGGCCGGGGGCGGCTCGCTGTTCGTCTCCGGCGTCGACCCGGGCTGGGCCAACGACGTGCTGCCGCTTCTGATCAGCGGGCTCGGCACCACCATGGACGTGATCCGCTGTCAGGAGATCTTCGACTACTCGACGTACGACCAGGAGGCCTCGGTCCGTGACCTGATCGGGATGGGGCACCCGATGGCGTACGAGCCGCTGATGCTCGCGGATTCGGTGCCGACCATGGTGTGGGGCGGGCAGATACGCCTGATGTGCCGTGCCCTCGGCGTCGAACTCGACGAGATCCGCGAGACGGTGGAGCGCCGCCCGCTGGAGGCGACGGTGACGACCCGGACCATGGGGCGGTTCGAGGCCGGCACCCAGGGCGCCGTGCGGTTCGAGGTGCAGGGCATCGTCGCCGGTGAACCCCGCGTCGTCATCGAGCACGTCACGCGCATCCACCCCTCCTGCGCCCCGGACTGGCCCACTCCCCCGGACGGCGACGGCGCGCACCGGGTCCTGATCGAGGGCCGCCCGCGCATCACGGTCACCGTCGAGGCCACCGACGAGGACGAGAACCGCTCCGCGGGCGGCAACGCCACCGCGGTGGGCCGGCTGGTGGGCGCCATCGACTGGCTCGCGGCGGCGGAGCCCGGCCTCTACGACGCCCTCGACGTCCCGCTGCGGCCCGCGGTGGGCACCCTGGGAAGGAAGCTGCCATGATCATCGACATTCCCGAAGGGCAGGAGCCGATCGGGTACGTGTGGGGCGACCTGGTCCCCGGCATCGGCGCGGCCGCCGCGCACTTCTCCCTCGCGGTGTACGAGCACAGCACGCTCGGGCTGCGCGAGTTCGAGGCGGCGCGGCTGCGGACCGCGCAGATCAACGGGTGTGTCTTCTGCCTCGACTGGCGCACCGAACGCGACGGGAAGAAGGTCGAGGACGGCTTCGCGGACGCGGTCACGCAGTGGCGCACGACCGACGCCTTCGACGACCGCACCCGGCTCGCCGCCGAGTACGCCGAGCGGTACGCCCTGGACCACCACGGTCTCGACGAGGCGTTCTGGGCGCGGATGAAGGCGCACTACAGCCAGGTGGAGATCGTGGAGCTGAGCATGAGCATCGGTTCGTGGCTCGCCTTCGGCAGGCTCAACCACGTCCTTGGCATCGACAGCGTGTGCGTCCTGCCCACGCGCTGACGCCCCGCACGCACCCGCCTGCGCACTCCCCCGACTCCCTTGCCCCGTAAGGCTGTTGCCGTTCGGTGACATGAGGGACAGAGCCGTGACATGCGCGGGGGCAACGGGTACGGGGGGCCGCGGGTCGTATGGAACGTAGGTCGCCGTGGGGCGGTCCTGTCGGCCCGAAGTGCCGGGTCGACGCTCCGACGTGGGGAGATGTCGATGATGAGTGTGCGTGTGAACGTGAAGCTGCTGGCGATGGCCGCCGTGGTGGCGGCCTCGGGCGTGGCGGTGGGGACCGCTCCGGCCTCGGCCGCCGACGGTACGCCCCGGTTCCTGTCCCCGTCCGAGCTGCCGCCGCACGCGTCGTCGGCCTGGCACGCGGGTCCTGTCACCGCCGGCCAGCCGGACCCGCTGCCGATGTGCGGGGGCGAGGTGCTGCCGTCGACGTCCGTGCACCGCGCCTACCGCACGGACCTGGACACCGGCGCCCTGCAGGTGACGGTGGTCGAGCGGGACGTGCGGCGCGCCAAGGCCCTGGCCGAGTTGCTGCGCAAGGACCTCGCGGGCTGCGCGAAGAAGGTGATGGCGCAGTATCCCGACGTCACGGCGGCGCAGAAGTACTACGGCAAGGTGAACGTCGAGGAGGGCGCGCACGTCTACGGCGTCCACACCGAGGCGAGTTGGGGTGCGTCCGACATCAACATGTACGCGGTCGGCCGGGACGGCAGGACGGTGACCCTCGTGCACTGGGGGCAGATGGGCGACTTCTCCGACGCCCCGGTGTCCGCCTTCAAGACCACGACGGCCACGGCGGTGAAGAAGCTGTACTGACGGCGGCACCGCACAGTGCCCTGGCCCGGTCCTCCGCGGGGCCGGGCCAGGGCGTCATGTCCGGATGAGTGATCTCAGAGAGATGCCGGCCGGGCTGGACACCGGGGCGCTGCTGGCCCTGTCCGACGGGCACCACGCCCGTACCGTCCGTACCTCGGCGGTCCGTGAGGCCGGTGGTCACGTCGTCAAGGTGTACGCCCTGGAGGCGCCGGGCCGTACGGTCGGCGTCCAGGAAGAGGCCACCGCGCTGCGGCTCGCCGGTGCCCATCCGGAACTGGGGCGCGCCCGCGGCTCGTTGGGGCTCGCGGGAAGAGTTCGGGTCCTTCTCAACCACTTCGTCGCCTTGTTCGGTCTTGTTACGGAGACGACAGTGAGGAGAACGGGATGGCATTACGCAAGAGGTCCAGGATCGGCGGGGTGGGTCTCGTGGTGGCCGCGGTGGCCGCCACCGCCTTCACCGCCCCCGCCCACGCGGCGCCGGACCCCGCCGCCGGGGCGTCCGGTCACGGGGCGACGCAGCGTGCGATGGACGCGGCCGTGCGGGCGGGCGTCCCCGGTGTCACGGCCCAGGCGCGGGACGGTCGCGGCGTGTGGAAGGCGGCGTCGGGCGTCGGCAACCTCAAGACGGGTGAGCCGCGCGGCAAGGACGACAGGTTCCGCGTCGGCAGCATCACCAAGACGTTCATGGCGACCGTGCTCCTCCAGATGGAGGCGGAGGGCAGACTCAGCCTCGACGACACCGTGGACAAGCACCTGCCCGGGCTGGTGCGCGGCAACGGCAACGACGGCCGCAGGATCAGCGTGCGGCAGCTCCTCAACCACACCAGCGGCCTGTTCGACTACCTCTCCGACAAGAAGTACAGCGAGACGTACTTGGAGGGCGACGGCTACCTCAAGAACCGCTACGCCACCCTGCCGCCGAGGAAGCACATCAGGATCGCCCTCTCCCACCGGCCGCTGTTCGAGCCCGGCGCCAAGCACTCGTACTCCAACACCAATTACGTCCTGGCCGGGCTGATCGTCGAGAAGGTCGGCAAGAGGACGTACGAGGCCGAGGTGCGCCACCGCATCATCGAGCCGCTCGGCCTGAAGGAGACCTCCAACCCGGGCAACAGCATCCATCTCCCCCGGCCGAGCAGCCGCGGCTACTCCAAGCTCTTCAAGGACCGGCCCGACCGGATCGACGACATCACCGAGATGAACGGCTCCCAGGGCTGGGGCGACGGCGACATCATCTCCTCCGCGGGCGACCTGACCCGGTTCTACCGCGCGCTGCTGCGCGGGAAGCTCCTTCCGCCGCGCCAGCTCAAGGCGATGAAGACCACCGTCAAGACCCCCGAGGGCCCCGACACGGGCTACGGACTCGGCCTGCAGCGGTTCGAGACGAAGTGCGGAGGGACCGTCTGGGGCCACGGCGGAGGCATGGTGGGCTGGCTCTCCCTGGCCGTCACCACCGAGGACGGCCGCCATCAGCTCGCGTTCAACTACAACGGGGACTGGGAGTCGGACTCCATCCTCCCGATCATGAATGCCGAGTACTGTTGATCATCACATGACCTCACCAGACCTCCGGGGCCCGCACTCTCATGGCGTACGTCTTCATCCTCTGCTGCTTCCTCCTGATGACAGGGGTCTCGCTGCTCGCCGCCCGCGTCGGGCGCCGGGGCGAGGTCGGCGACCGCGGGGTGGGCTACGACGTGCCGGAGGAGGTCAAGCGCGACCCCGAGCTGCGCGCCCGGGCCAACCACCTGGTCGCGCACTGGTGCACCGGCGCGGCGATCCTCAGTGTCGCCCCGCTGGTGCCGCTCGGCAGTGTCCTGCTGTCCGACGGCGACCGCGCGATCAGCACGACGGGCCTGCTGATCGTCGCGGCTTACGGTCTGGTCGTCGTGGCCGTCGCCGGGTACCCCTTCGAGAGGATCAAGCACCTGGCGCGCTGAGCATCCCGACCGGCCCCCGGCGCCACTGGTGCGCTCTCGCGCCACATCTGTCCCTCCTGCATACAGCCGAGTAGCGTGCCGTCCCGCCGCTGTTGTCGCGCTGTGGAGGCTGAGGACCAGTGATCGTGCTCGGTTACAACGGATTCACCAAGGGTGCGGAACTGTTCGGGCGGCTCTACGGGGCGACGGGGATCGACCGCAACCTCTTGGTGGGCCATGACGCCGCGGCGGCACTGGTGATCGACGGCGAGGTGGTCGCCGCGGTCGAGGAGGAGCGGCTGAGCCGGGTCAAGAAGACGGCCGACTTCCCGGAGCGGGCGATCCGGTGGTGTCTGGACTCCGCCGGGGTCGGCCTCGACGAGGTCGACATGTTCGCCTTCCCCTGGCGCTTCTCGCCGACGGTGGCCGAGGAGATGATCGCCCGCATATGTGCCGCCGACCTGTCGGTGGCGGCGAAGTTCGACTCCCTGCGCCGCACGGGCGAGCTGTACACGGACATGCTCAGCCGCGAGGCCGTGCACGGCGACTTCGTGCAGCGCACCGGCTACGAGCTCGACCCGAACAAGCTCGCCCTCGTCCCCCACCACCTGGCCCATCTGATGTGCGGCGCCTATCTGGCGGGCGGGGGCGACGCCGCGTTCCTGGTGAGCGACGGCCGCGCGGAGATGCTGTCCGCCGTGATGGGCGAGCTGCGCGACGGCGTGGTCCGCGTCTTCGACGAGAGCTCCGTGGAGATGACCAGCTCGCTCGGCGTGGCCTACGGCAGGATCACGCGCTATCTGGGGTTCGTGCCCAACAACGACGAGTACAAGGTGATGGGCCTGGCCGCCTACGGCCCGCCGCCGCTGCGCAATCCCCTGCTCGACCGCGTGGTGCGGCTGCACGAGAACGGCTCGTACACGATCGACGTCCCCCGGGACCGGCAGGCGTACTACGCGCTGTTCGACGACGTTTTCGACGGCGACAGCGTGAAGCGCGAGGAGTTCGACTTCCGCGTGAAGGTCGCAGGCCTCGCCCAGCACATGGTGGAGGCCGTCACCGCCCATCAGCTGCGGACGCTGACCGCGGCGTCCAGCCTGGACACGCTGCTGTTCGAGGGCGGTCTGGCGCTGAACTGCGTCGCCAACTCGAAGATGCTGGAGCGGTCGTCGTTCACGGGCATGGAGGTCAGCTTCGGGGCCAGCGACCCGGGCGTCGCCATCGGCGCGGCCGTGTACACGGCAGGTCTCAGGAACCGGCCCGCCGAGGCCGTCACCACGCCGTACCTGGGCCCGTCGTTCGACGAGCGGCAGATCCTCGACACGCTGGCGGCGTACGCGGACCGCGTCGAGTGGCAGGAGGAGGCCGACGTCGCCGCGGTCACCGAAAGGGCGGTGGAGCTGCTCGCAGAGAAGAACGTCGTGGGCTGGTTCCAGGGGCGTACCGAGTTCGGGCCGCGTGCCCTGGGCAGCCGCAGCATCCTCGCCAACCCGGCCTTCCCCGACATCAAGGACATCATCAACGTCCGGGTGAAGCACCGGGAGCCGTTCCGGCCGTTCGCGCCCGTCGTCCTGGAGTCGGAGGCCCCCCGGGTCTTCGAGATGGGCAAGAAGACCGCGTCCCCGTACATGACGTTCGTGTTCCCGGTGCGCGCGGAGTACCAGGAGCGCATCCCCGGCGCCTGCCATGTGGACGGCACGGCCCGGGTCCAGACGGTCGACGACCGGCAGAACCCCGTCCTCGCGGGGCTGCTGCGTGCCTTCACGGCCCGCACGGACGTGCCCTGTCTGCTCAACACGTCCTTCAACGTGGCCGGGGAGCCCATCGTCTGCTCACCGCGGGACGCGCTGGAGTGCTTCCTCGCCACGGAGATCGACTGTCTGGTCATCGACCGGTTCGTCGTGACGAAGAAGCACTCCTCGGACGGGCCTGTGGACAGGTCCTAGTCCTCGCGGCTGGTGACCTCGATGAGGTGCTGGCCGAACTGCGTCCGCACCGGGCCCTGGACCTCGCCGACGGGGGCGCTGAAGACGACCTGGTCGAACTCGGCGACCATCTGGCCCGGTCCGAACGTGCCGAGGTCGCCGCCGTTGCGGGACGAGGGGCACGAGGAGTGCTTCTTGGCGAGCTCGGCGAAGTCCGCGCCGCCCTCGATCTGCTCCTTCAGCTGCGTCGCCTCGGACTCGGTCTTGACCAGGATGTGGCGGGCGGTCGCACGGGGCATTGTGTTGCCTTTCGAGTGGTGATTCATGAAAACGAGCTACTGGGCATGCTACTGATCACGCCTGGGCCCGGCGCGTCGCCCCGGGAACGCGCCGCCTGACCGGGCACACCCCGGCCTCGCGCCCTCCTCGGCGCGGTCAGTCCCCGCCACCCCCGCCACCTCCGTCCCCGCCACCGCCGCCGTCCCCACCGCCGCCTCCGCCGTCGCCCCCGTCGCCGCCGTCCGAGCCCCAGCCGTCACCGCCGCCGGAGTCGTTGTCGTCACTGCCCCAGCCGAGGTTGCTGAACCAGGCGGAGTCCCACTCGACGACCACCGGCTCGCCGCTGTGGGCGTGGCGCGGCTTCTGGGCGCGGAAGCGGTAGGCGCCGGTGGTGTCGCCGAGGCCGAAGGCGACGGCGAAGGTGTGCGCCATGACGGCGTCGAGCGGGTCGGGCGTGTCGTGGTGTATCTCCGTGAGCGGCAGCAGGACCGTGTCCGGCACGGGGCGGCGGCGCCGCTCGGGCCGCCGGAGCAGGGCCACCCGGCGGCCGTCGCGCAGCAGCTCCGAGGAGAGCGCGTCCACGCGCCGCAACTCCCACGAGCCGTGCGGGCTCTGCGCGCCGACGAAGCTCCGGGACTTGCGCCAGACCTTGGTGAGCGTCAGCGGGACGGCGACCCCGCCCACGGTCAGGACGAGTCCGCGGCTCGGGGACCTGTCGGTGGTGACCAGGCCGTGCGGCGCCCTGATGCGGACCACGGGGGCGTACGGGCCCCAGACGTCCACCCGGATCAGGCGGCGGTCGACGACCACGGTCACCGGTCCGGCTGGCCCCGGAGCGAACCGCCGGGCCAGCCACAGCGGCACCTCCTCCGCATCGGCCTGCGTGGCAAGGGCCGCCACCCGCGCGGCGCCACCGCTCTCCCGCAGCGCCAACTCTCCCAGTCGGTGTGCGAACTCCGCGGCCCTGCGGACTTTGATCGGCCTGGTGGTGCCGGTGACGCGGGTGACGGGCACGACGCCCGGCCCCTCCGGCAGTTCCTCGAGCCCGCGTTCCGAGCCTGCGCCGCCCAGCCAGCGCCCGCGCCGGTAGGCGTCGGCCATGGCGACCAGGTGCAGTTCGCTCAGCGGCGTCGTGCGGTAGTTGGCCTTCAGCCCCTGCTCGGTCAACTCCACCAGCTGGGCGAAGGGGTTGCGGGACCGCTCGGCGTAGACCACCTGATTCACGCGTCTCCCCCGTCATTTCTCGGACGTCATGAAGAACGCATTTTCGCACGCCCTGTGTGTATGCCTCGCGACCTGCGTTTCACAGGTTCGTCCCAGGTCGCGAGCTACTCCGCCGCGCCCGCCGCATCCGCCGTCGGGCCTTCAGGTGCCGACCGGCTCCAGTTGGAGGTGGTCGAGGTTCCAGTTCTGGAACGCGGCCTCGTCGAGGGAGAGCCGCAGGGTGTGCCGTCCTTGCGTCAACTGCCGGGTCTGGCCGCTGTCCTGGAGCGCGAAGGCCTGGTGGGACGTCGTGCCGGCGACGGTCACGGGCGGGCCGGGGGCGTTGCCGTCGACGGCGACGCGGTAGGTCCCTGCGGGCGAGTACGGGGACGACACGCGAGCCTTGAGCGTGTAGCGGCCGGACTGCGGCACGTCCACTTCGTAGGCGAGCCACTCCGAGCCGCGCATCCAGCACACGGCCACGGCGCCGTCGAGGTCGCACACGTCGACGTCCTCGCCCGGACGGCCGGGCCCGTCGCCCCGGTTCCCGGCGTCGACGTCGTGGTAGCCCGTGCCCTCGCCGCCCGGGGCGTAGTCCTCCGCCTGGACCCGGACCGCGCCGGGCGGCACCGCGCCCGCCACCCCCGTGGCGAGGTAGGTCTCCAACTCCTCTACGTTGTCCGTCTGCAGGATCGACGCCCCGTGGACACCGATGAGCGTCGCCCAGCCGCGCGCGGGCGCGATCAGCGAGGCCTCGTCGGTGTACCGGGCGGCGAGGGCGTCCCGCATGCTGTTGATCCACACGCGGCCCGTCGACCGCAGCCCGCGCAGGAAGGCGGCATCGGCCACCGCGTCGCCCACGTCGTCGAAGACGACCTCGAACGCGGGCGGCCGGTCCGTCCCGAACTCCGTGACGGAGGCGGCGTTGGTGTCGTCGACGAGGTGCATGTAGAGCGCGTCGGGGTGGCGGGCACGGAACGCCCGCACCTCGGGCACGGGCGCCGCGGACTTGAAGAGGCCGTTGCGTACGGTGCCGGTCTCCACCAGGACGCGCCAGACGGCCTCGCGGTCCTTCCAGGCCTGGTCGAGGTTGACGAGCCCGCTGGTCCGTGCGGCCCGCATGGCCTCGGCGAGCGTCGGGACGCGGTGGGCGGTGAGCATCGCCTGAGGGCCGCCGAGGCCCTCGCGCAGGCGCAGGGCACGCAGTCGGGCATAGCTGAGGTCGGCGACGCGGCCGGTGCCGTCGGTGGTGCGGTCGACGGTCGCGTCGTGCATCAGGACGGGCACGCCGTCCTTGGTCAGCCGGATGTCCGCCTCGACGATCTCGGCGCCGTCGGCGAAGGCCGCGCGGAGCGCGGCGAGGCTGTTCTCGGGTGCCTTGCGCCACTGGCCGCGGTGGGCGGCGGTCATGACGGAGATGCCGGGACCGTGGTCGAGGAAGTCGCGATGGGCGCGGTCGGCGGGGGTGTCGGCGGGGGCGTGACGGTAGGTGTCCCGCGTGTCGGCGCCGGTGCGGGCACGGTGCTCCGCCGCGCTCGCGCCCGGGGTGGCGCCCAGTGCCGTCGCGCAGGCGGTGACGAGGGCGGCGATGGCGCGGCACCGGGTGGGTGCGGTGGCGCTCGGTGCGAGCGCCGACCCGGCCGGGCCGGGTCGGGCGCGGCCCGGGGCCGGAGGGGCACTGCCCGGGCGGGACCTGCCGACGCGGCGCAAGATCATGAGCGGAGGCATGGGTCAGAGCATCGGGCCGCGCCCGCCGTCCGTCCACGACCGCGCCCCGGCCTGTCGCCGGGGTCAGCCGCACGCACCCCCGGCAGGACCCCGCCGGGCGAGGGGGTGGGGGCCTGCCGCCTCCGAGGCACGCGGCAGGCGGCGGACCGCACACCCCACCGAAAGCACGTCGTCGAGCATCACAGCGTGTGCGGGGGTTCCAGCCACTTGGCGGGGGTCCAGCCGACGATCGCCGGATGGCCGACGGAAGGCACGGGCTTCCAGGCTGGTGGCATGACAGAGCGTGCGCAGGAGCTGGGGCCCCACGCTTGCCCTCGGCCGCAGGCCGGAGCAGGGAACGGTGGGAACGTCGGGCGCTGGTCGACCGGCTCTCGTCCGGTGGCACGCTCGCGACCGTGCTGCTGGCGCTGACCGTGCTGGTGCTGCTGAGCACGGTGGCCGAGGCGTTCGGCGCCTATGTGTTGGAGCGGACGGCCGAGTCGGTCGTGCTGGCCGCTCGCCGGGGCCTGATCGGCCCGCTGCTGCGGCTGCGGCTCTCGGCGGTGGACCGGATGCAGCCGGGCGATCTGATGTCGCGGGTGACCTCCGACACCACGCTGCTGCGGGCCGTCAGCACCCAGGCGGTGGTCAACGCCGCGACCGGGGCGCTCACGCTGATCGCGGCGGTGGTGGTGATGGCCTTCCTCGATGTCGTCCTGCTCGGCGTCACGCTCGGTGTCGTCGTGGTCGTCGGCGCGGGCGCCGCCCTGGTGATGCCGAGGATCGGGCAGGCCGCCGAGCGCTCCCAGGCCGCGGTCGGGGAGATGTCCACCGGCCTTGAGCGGGTCTTCGGCGCGTTCCGCACGGTGAAGGCGTCCGGCGCCGAGGAGCGGGAGATCGCCCGCGTCGAGGCGTCGGCCCGGCGGGCGTGGCGCCACGGCGTGCGCGGCGCGAAGTGGGAAGCACTGCTGGGAACCGCGGACAACCTCGCCGTCGAGTTGGCGTTCCTCGCGGTGCTCGCGGTCGGCGGGGCGCGGGTGGCGTCCGGGGACATCCCCGTCTCCACGCTGATCGCCTTTCTGCTGTACCTGTTCTTCCTGATGGAGCCGGTGTACAAGCTGGTCGAGGCCGCCTCCGCGTACCAGGAGGGCGCGGCCGCGATCTCCCGGATCAAGGAGGTGGACCGTCTGGCGGCCGAGCCGCCGGCCCCGTACGAGCCAGTGCGGACCGAGGTGCGTCCGGCGTCGGTCCGCTTCGAGGGCGTGTCCTTCCGCTACGGGCCCGGGCTGCCCGACATCCACCGCCGGGTGGACTTCGAGGTGCCGGGCGCCGGGATGACGGCCTTCGTCGGGCCTTCGGGTGCGGGCAAGTCGACGGTCTTCTCGCTCATCGAGCGGTTCTACGAGACGACCGGCGGGCGCGTCCTGATCGACGACCAGGACTACGACAGTGGCCGCTGTCCGAGCTGCGGTCCGTCATCGGGTACGTCGAGCAGGACGCACCGGTTCTGGCCGGCACGCTGCGGGAGAACCTGGTCTTCAGCGCGCCCGGCGCGACGGACGACGACATCCGCGCCGTCCTCGCCCGCACCAGGCTCGACACCCTCGTCGACCGTCTCCCGCACGGCCTGGACACCCTGGTCGGGCACCGCGGTTCGAAGCTGTCCGGCGGCGAACGCCAGCGCGTCGCGATCGCCCGCGCCCTGCTGCGCAGGCCCAGGCTGCTGCTCCTGGACGAGGCGACCTCACAGCTCGACTCGGTCAACGAGGCGGCGCTGCGGGACGTCATCGCCGAGACGGCCCGCGAGACCACCGTCCTGGTGGTGGCGCACCGCCTGTCCACGGTCACGGACGCGGACCGCATCGTCGTCATGGACGCCGGCACGGTCCGGGCGATCGGCACTCACGAGGAGCTGGTGCCGGAGGACGACCTGTACGCCCAGCTCGTCGCGACCCAGCTCCTGCTCCCCACCGGGCGCCCCGGCGGGTGAGCCGAGTCGCCACGGGCTGCCCCCCGCCGCATGGCGGGGGGCAGCCCCGCTGAGTGGCGGAGTGGCGCCGGACAGCCGTCGGGTACCGGCGCGCCGGACGGCGCGTGAGGCTGGAAAGCGCCGCGCGTCACCAGCCGGTTCGCTCCTGAACGCGCTGCCCGCCACCTCACCTGGAGTCCCCCTGCCCGTCCTCCTGGTGACCAACAGCGGTCCTGTCATCCCGCACGAGCGCGTCGAGGCGCGCTTCCAGCCCTTCCAGCGCTTCAAGACGCGCGCCGGGGCCCCCGGCGGCGACGGCCTCGGCATGTCCGTCGTCGCCGCCGTCGCCGAGGCCCACAGCGCGCCGGTGATCGCCCGGCCCGGTTCCGAGGGCGGCCTCGACACCACGGTGACGTTCGGCCCGCCAGCAGGGGCCCGGGAGCGGGCAGGCGCCGGGTGAAGGCGGCCACTCAGCCCGTCGGACGCACGGGCAGCTCCCGCACGCTGTTGCCCACGAAGCCCTCGTTCCGGGCGAGTTCGGCCTCGGGGACGGCAAGGTCGAGGTCGGGGAAGCGTGTGAACAGGCGCTCCAGGGCGATCGTCGCCTCCATCCTGGCCAGGGGCGCGCCCAGGCAGTAGTGCGCGCCGTGCCCGAGGGAGAGGTGCCGCGTGGATCCGGTGGTCCGGGCGGGCCTGGTGACGTCGAAGAGGTGCGCGTCGGGGCCGTACGCCGCCGTGTCGCGTCCGGCGGCGGAGTATCCGGCGAGGACGGGGGTGCCCTGGGGGATGAGGGTGCCGTGCAGGGTGAGGTCGCGGGTCGGGTAGCGGAACGGGAAGTAGCTGACGGGGCTGTCCCAGCGCAGGGTCTCCTCGACGACGTCCGTCCAATCGGCCCTTCCCGAGCGGACGAGGTGGAGTTGGTCGCGGTGGGCGCAGAGCGCGCGGACAGCGTTGGTGATCAGGTTCAGCGTGGTCTCGTGACCAGCGATGATCATCAGCAGGAGGGTGCCGATCAGCTCCTGCGGGCTCAGCCGGTCGCCGTCCTCGTCGCGGGCCGCGATGAGCGCGCTGGTCAGGTCGTCGCCGGGGTGCTCGGTGCGGCTCGCGACGACGGCGGCGAGGGCTTCGGTCATCGCGCGGTTGGCGGCTGTCGCCTCCTGCGGTCCGATGGCCGTGCTCACCACCTGGTTCGACAGATGGTGCAGGAGGTCGCGGTGTTCGGGGTCCACGCCGAGCAGTTCGCAGATCACGCCCATCGGCAGCGGCAGGGCGAAGGAGGCGCGCAGGTCGGCGGTCCCGCCCCCGTCGACGGCGGCGTCGGCGAGGCGGTCCAGGAGCTCGGCGGTCAGCGTCTCGATCCGTGGCCGCAGCCTCTCCGCCCGGCGCGCGGAGAACGCCTTGCTCACCAGCGTGCGCAGCCGCCGGTGGTCGTCCCCGTCGGCGGTGGTCATGCCCGGGACGGTGGCGAAGGTCCGCAGCGGCCAGCCGTCGGGGATCGCGCCCCGGCTCAGCGCGGTGAAGTGCGCGGCGCCCTTGGCGACTTCGGGATGGGCGAGGAACTCCTTCAGTGCCTCGTATCCCAGGACGACCGCGCCCGGCACGTCGCCGGGGAGCACGACGTCGGCCACGGCGCCTTCCGCGAGCAGCCGGGCGTTGTCCGCGTGCGGGCAGCCTCCGGCCGGGTCCATCCGGTACGGCGTACGAGGTGACGTGTTCAAGTGATCCTCCCAGGGCCGGGGATGACGCGCCTGTCCGCACGGCGAGCCTCCCCCCGTCGCGCCCCCGGGGGCCACACCCCTGCACGTGATCGCTACCGCGGTGGCCGGGGAGAGCGGCCGCGTTCCGGGCGGCCACCGGGTGCGCGTTCCTCACCGGCGGCCGCCCCGCGGACGGGTCTCTCACCGCACGGCGTAGACCTGTCCCGTCTGCGCGCCCTCGACGGAGCGGACGTACGCCTCGGTGACGCGGGCGAGGTCGACGGGCGGCATGCCGGGGAAGAAGGAGCCGTAGTCCGCCAGGCTCTCGGTGAAGACGGTCGGGCTCACCGCGTTGACGCGCTGCGGGGAGATCTCGATGGCGGCCGCCCGGACGAAGGCCTCGACCGCGCCGTTCGCCATGGACGCGGCGCTCCCGGTGGGGATCGGCTCGTCGGCGAGGACACCGGAGATCAGCGTGAAGGACCCGCGGGCGGCGACGTGCGCGACGCCCTGGCGGACGAGTTCGATCTGGCTGAGGACCTTGCCGCGGTACGCCGCCTCGTAGTCCTCGGGCTCGATCTTTGCGACGGGCTTGAACGGGGTGTCGCCCGCGGCGCTCACGACGGCGTCGACGGGGCCGGCCGCCGCGTACAGGGCGGCGATCTGGGCCGGGTCGGCGATGTCGTGGCGCAGGTCACCGCTGCTGCGGCCGACAGTGACGAGTTGATGGCCGCGCGCGGACAGCGTCTGGTGGACGGCGGCGCCGAGCTTTCCGGCGGCGCCGATCAGGAGAATCTTCATGGCGGGGACCCTAGGGCGGCCCGCCGCCGACCGGGAAATGTCCGCCACGCAGTGCTTATGCTTCCTGGTTATGAATGCTGGAAGCGGGGGTGCGGGAGCCGTGGGGGCCGGACTCGGGGCCGCCCCGGAAGCCGTGCGGGCCGGGCGCGGGACCCCCGCGGAGGCCGGCCGCGGGGACGCCGCCGACGTCGAACTGCGGCATCTGCGGGCCCTCGTCGCGATCGACGCCGAAGGCACCGTCACGGACGCCGCGATCGCCCTCGGTGTCAGCCAGCCCGCGCTGTCGCGCACCCTGCGCCAGTTGGAGAGCCGGCTCAGCACCCGCCTCGTCGACCGCTCGACCCGGCACGTGGCGCTCACGGACGCCGGACGGCGCCTGGTCGAGCACGCGCACCGCATCCTGCGCCTGGTCGACGACGCGCTCGCCGAGACCGCCGCCGACGGACGCCCGTTGCGCATCGGCTTCGCGTGGTCCGCGCTCGGCCGGTACACGGTGCCCCTGCTGCGCGCCTGGCGCGAGAACCGGCCCGACACGGCGGCTCAGGTCCTGCGCCGCGACGACCCACAGGCGGCGCTGCGGCGCGGCGAGGTCGACCTGGCGCTCCTCCGCACGGAGCCCGTGCCGGACAGCGATCTGGTGTGCGTGCCGCTGCTGCGGGAGCGCCGTGTCGCCGCCCTGGCCGTGGACCACACGCTCGCCGGTCAACAGGCCGTCCGCCTGGAGGAGTTGTCGTACGAGCCGGTGGTGATCTGCTCGACGGCCGCCACGACGGCCGCGCACCTGTGGCCGACCGGGCGGCGCCCGCACACCTTCGAAGTGCCCGGTGTGGACGAATGGCTCACCACCATCGCCACCGGTGAGGCCGTCGGCGTCACCGCGGAGAGCGCGGGCCACAGCCACCCGCACCCCGGCGTCCGCTACGTCCCGCTCACGGACGCGCCCTCGGTGACCGTCCACCTCGTGCACCCGCGTGTGCCGCGGCACCCCGCGACGGCGGAGTTCCTCGACCACATCAGGATGCTGCTCGCCGAGGCCACGCGCACGGAGAGCCCTGAGACCACCGGACTGCCCTATTCGCAGCGAATTCCATGGATTCCCGGCGGCGGATCGAAATCGATGTACTGGAAGTGACCGTGCGCCTCGGCTCCGGGCAGCTCGCGCAGCACCTTCCTCGGCAGCACTCGGGATTCCCTCAAAGACGCCTGGCACCGTGCGGGCGTGAAGTCGTCGTCGAGGACGGCTTCGAGGACCACGTCCCGTGTCCCGGCGGTGAATCCGAACGCTGGTGAGGTTGTCCGTCCGCTGGGGCGGAAAGGTGATGCTGAACTTCGTGGACGGCGTCCCCTACCGTGCCGAGGACGTCAATTTCTGGGGCATCACGTTCGCGCCCGACGACCGCACCTTCTACGCGACCATGGCGTCCAAGGGCCGCGCCTGGCTGATGCGCGGCGACCTCACCCGCCGCACCCTCACAGCGGTGCGCGGCAACGTCGAGTGCCCGTCCCTGTCCCCGGACGGCGACCGCCTGGCCCACGAGAAGCGCACGGCGAAGGGGCGGTGGCGACTGCACGTGCTCCGTCTCGGCAAGGGGGCGTCCCCGCAGCGGGACCTTCCCCTGGCCGAGACCGCCCCCGTGGACGACCAGCCCTCGTGGCTGGACGCGGACGCCCTCGCGTACGCCCGCTCCGCGCACGGCAGGCCCACCCTCTTCACCGTCCCGGCGGACGGCTCGGGCTCACCGCGGCGGTCATGGCGGGCTCGTCGCCGACGGTGCCGACCGGCTGATCGCCGAGCCGCCGGTCCGCGAGCGGGCTTCCTCTCAGGGCGAAACCGACCGATGAGATCCAGCCGCGTTCCGGCACGATTTCGGGGTAGAGGCGTTCCTGTGAGACACGGCGTCATAGCGGGCGGGACGGACCAGATGGATCGAGTTGCGGCGGAGGGCGACATAGCGTCGCTGGTCAGCTCGGGTCTGTCGGTGTCCCGTGCCTTCGAGGGCAGTGAGGAGATCGGTGCCGCCCGCGACCTGGCGCGGTCGTTCCTCACCGACATTCAAGCCGTGCACGGGACGCCTGTCTCCGTGCGCGTCCTGAGCACCGTGCAGCTGGTGGTCAGCGAGCTGGTCACCAACGCCCGCAAGTACGCGCCGGGGCCGTGCCTGCTGACGTTGGAGGCCCGGGGCGGGACGGTGGACGTCACGGTGTGGGACAGCGAGCCCGCGCTGCCCGCGATCCTGCCCGCCGACCCGGGCCGGATCGGCCAGCACGGTCTGGAGATCGTGATGGCGGTGTGCCAGAGCCTGCACGTGCAGCGGGAGCCCGTCGGCAAACGGATCACCACGGCGATCTCGCTCACCGACGAACCCGCCGGGGACGCGGCCGACCGCCGACTGTGACCGCCGACCGCGCCCCGGTCCGGCTACGGAAGCCCGATGGGCGCGTTCACCCCGTCCTTCGTCTCCACGACCAGGAACGACAGGACGTCGTCACCGATGTTCCTGAGGTCGTGCAGATGGTGTTGCCCCGCTTCGAAGCGGAAGTGGAGGACCTGCCCGCGGACGTACGCGATCTCCCGCGAGGCGCCGTCGCTCGCGTGCTGGCGGGCCCGGCCGTCCGTCAGGGCGATCCACGTGTAGTCGAGGACGTGCCGGTGGACCGGTACGCGCTCTCCCGGCTGGAGCGTGGTCTCCCAGACGCGCAGCGTCTCGGTCTCCTTGAGGAGCGTTTGGCCGATACGGCCGTTGTGGGTGTTGGCGTCGAACTCCTCGATCAGCGGCGGGCTCCAGCGATCGAAGTTCTTGGCCACGACCGTGCTGGTCAGGGGCGGGGTCGAAGGGGTGGAGTGTGACTCGGTGCCCACGAAACGGATCCTTTCCAGGGGGCGTCGGGGTGGTTGCGCGGCGGCGGTCGCGCGGGGGCCGCGACCTGCTCACAGGGCGAAGGAGAGGGCTTCGAGCAGGGCGTCGTTCGCGCGCCGGTTGCCGATGGAGATCCGGCAGGTGGCGGGGATGACGTGGCCCGTGTCGGCGACGGCGATGCCCGCGTCGCGCAGCCGCTCCGTCACCAGGTCGTGCTTGTGCAGGCGGACCAGCAGGAAGTTGGTCTCCGAGGGGAACACCCGGTCCACCGCCGGGTGCCCGTCCAGGGCCGCGGCCAGCCGCTCGCGTTCGGCGCGGATGAGCTTGACGGCGGCGAGCGCTCGGCCCGCGTCGGTCAGCCGGTCCCGGACGGCGCGCTGCGAGGCGTCGGTGAACCCGAAGGGCACCTGGAGCCGTCGCAGGGCCTCGATGACGCCGGGCTGTGCGAGGGCGATCCCGCAGCGGGCACCGGCCAGGCCCCAGGCCTTGGAGAGGGTCCTCAGGACGATGAGGTTGTCGTGCCGGGCGACCAGGGCGGCGTACGAGGGGTTCTCGCTGAACTCCACGTACGCCTCGTCGATGACCACGACGCCGTCGGTGCGCGTGACGAGGGCGTGCACCTGGTCCGGGTCGAGCCTGGTCCCGACGGGGTTGTTCGGGTCGCACAGGATGGTGACCCGTGGGTCCGCCGCCAGGATCCCTTGAAGGTCGAGGTCGCGCAGGTCGTCGCCGCGCAGCGGCACCTCCACCAGGGGCAGGCGCAGGACGCGGGCGAAGTGGGTGTACAGCGGGAACGTCGGCGGGGTGACGCAGACGCTCTCGCCGGGCGAGGCGAGCGCCGCGAGGAGCAGCATGACGCCGTCCACCGCCCCGCTGGTGAACAGCACGTGGTCGGGGCCGAGGGCGTCGACGCCCTCGTGGCCGGGCAGTGCCGAGAGGGCGCTGAGGTAGGTGTGGGCGAGTTCCGTCGTGTCGAGGTGGGGGTAGTTGCCCTCGGGTCCGAGGAACGGGTTGGTGTTGCTCGTCAGGTCGACCGTGTCGAACCGCGGCTGGTGGCGGAACCGGGCCGGGCCCGGGACCGGCACCGTCGTGACGGGCGGGGCCGCGAACCGCGACAGTTCCGGTTCCCGCGGCCCGTCCTGCGCGGCCGTGACCCCCTCGGCGCGCAGCCAGTGGTCGAGCGGGACGAACAGGTCGGCTCCGAGGCACCGCATGCGCTCGGCGTCCCCCCGGCCGAGGTGCACCCATTCCAGGCCGGAGGTGCGGGCGTCGGCGTACAGCTGGTACAGGGTGGCCACGTAGAGGTCGTCGCGCACCGCGGCGTCCTCGTGATCGATGGCCTGCGTGAGGCAGTAGACGCCGCGGCCGTTGTGGGAGGCGGTCGTCAGTCCGGCCTGGACGACGGTGTCGCCGCGACGGCGCAGGAACAGCTCGGTGCGGTCGGCGAGCGCGCCGTGGGCGAGGGCGTCGAGGGCGGCGGCGTTGTAGACGTGGTCGCCGTGCTGCCCGTGCTCCCTCCTCCGCTCCGCCTGGCGCCGGTGGAGGTCGGCGAAGGCCGCGCGCGCCCAGGGCTTCCCGTCGATGTCGCGCAGGCGGATCCGCTCCCACGTGGTCTCCTGGGACACCGCGTGGTGGCGGCGCCGGACATCGCGGAGCCGGTCGGCGCCGACGCGGGTCCGCAGCACGTCGTCCACCTCCCCCGTCAGCCGGACCACGCACTCGGGGGCGGCGGGGACGGGCACGAGGCCGGCCGCCCGCAGCGCGCTGGTGTCGTCGCTGCGCCGCACACCGGGCACGAGAATCTGGTGCGCGTCCAGGGCCTCCGCCCTGCGGACCAGCTCGGCCAGGGCGTGCGGGGTCGGGACGGGGCTGGTCGGCCCGTACAGGCATCCGCCGCCGATGAGGGTCGGGCGTTCCCGCACGGCGGGGTCGAGGGGAGTGAACGCCTCGGTGTCCTGGCCGAGTTGGGCCAGCAAGGCCACGGGGTCGGCGGAGCCGAGGGCGGCGCACAGCACCTGCTGGAGCGCGTCGAGATCACAGGGCCTGCGCATGCCGGCTCCGTTCGCCGTCGAGGTGGGTGTCGAAGTACTCCCCGATGCGGTCCTGGTACTCCTCGAACAGCTCCGCCAGGGTGCGGGCGATGCCGGTCTTCCAGGCGACCGAGCAGTCACCGATCAGGCTCCGGCGGACGCCGTGGTCGAAGATCGCGGTCTCGCGGCTGTGGTCGCCCCGGTCCAGCTCGACCGGTACGCCGGTGAGCGCGGACATGTACTCCAGCAGGTCCGTGACGCCGACCTCCTCGTCGCCGCCCCAGTTCACGACCCGCGCGGGTGCCCGCGCCGCCTCCCACAGCAGGGGCACCTGCCGGACGACGTCGTCGGTGTGCAGGAGGTTGCAGTAGTTCTGCCCCTCGCGCGGCACCGCGCACGGCTCTCCGCGGCGCATCTCGTTGAAGAGGATCATGGGGACGCCGCCGTGGCCGTACGGCCCGTACGCGATGTTGAGCCGGGCGATCACCGAGGGCAGCCCGAGTGCCTCGGCCAGGCCCCGCACGACTCCTTCGGCGGAGAGCTTGGCGACGGGGTAGGTCGGCAGCCAGGGGGCCGTGCCGCCGAGGGGGTCGCCCTCCCGGTAGCGGTGGGTGCGGTCGGCGCGGTCGTAGACGACGCCGGACGACACGTACAGGAACGCCTCCGCGCCCGCGCAGTGCGTCATGAGGCGCGCCGTGCCGACGGCGTTGACGCGCGCGGTCTCCTCGAAGTCCGTCCGGTCGCCGCGGTGCACCGCCGAGTGCAGGACGTGGGTGAAGTCGCGCGGCAGGTCCGCCAGGTCGCCGTCGGCCATGTCCCAGGTGAAGGTGCGCGCGCCCTGCTCCTCCAGGGCCTCGCGGGCGGTCGGGTCGCCGAAGCGGCCGAGGCACCACACCTCGTTGTCGGCGGCGAGCGCCTCGGCGACGGGCCGCGCGACCTGGCCGGTGCCGCCCGTGATGAGGATCTTCTTCCCGTGCATGGTCAGTGGCTCCTGGTCGTGTCTGCGGTGGCGGCGGTCTCGCCGGTGTCTGCGGTCTCTTCCGCGAGTGCTCGGCCCAGTTCGCGCCGCAGGGTCGCTTGGAAGGTCTGGACGTGCTGGGGGCTCATGAGGGTGTAGTGCTCGCCGTCGACTTCGATGTACCGGTTGGTGGTGCGGGTGAAGTCGTCCCAGTGGCGGAGCTGGCCGTTCAGCCACTCCTCCTTGGTGCCGCGCAGCGGGGTGCAGTAGAAGACCTGCGTCCGCGCGACCGATCCGGAGGGTTCGTAGGTCCGGCCCAGGTGCACCATGCTCTGGGCGAGGTTCACCCAGGCGGTGAACCGCTCGACGGTGAGATCGAGTTCGGTGAGGCGGCTCCGCGGCGCCTGGTCGATCAGATACGCGAGCTGGTCGGCCTCGGGCAGGCCGCGAAGTGTGGCGGTGAGGCCTTCGACGTCGGCGGCGCCGATCAGTTCGAGGAACAGGGCGAGGTTGATGGCGCCGTCGGTGAACGTGATCTCGTTCATGCGGCCGGAGATGCTCGGCGGCAGGTTGAAGACGCCGACGAACCTCACCTCGTCGCCGTCGGCCTCGAGGCGCTTGGCCATCTCGAAGGCGACCGCGCCGCCGTAGGAGTAGCCCGCGACGGCGTAGGGCCCGCGGGGCTGGGTCCGCCGCACCGCGTCGACGTAGGTGGACACCATCTCGTCGAACGAGGCGAAGTGGCTCTCGCCCTTGCCGAAGCCCCGGGCCCGCAGCGCGTAGAAGGGCCGTTCACCGGTGAAGTACTTGGCGAGGTTCACGAACACCAGCACCTCCCCCAGGCCGGGGTGCACGCAGAACAGCGGCGTACCGTCCCCGGTGACCTGCAGGGGCACCAGCGGGTCGTACGCGGCGTCGCCCCCGGTGCCCTGCCCGCCGGTGAGGCGCCCGGCGAGGGCCCGTACGGTCGGGGCCTGCAGGAGCGTCGCCATCGGTACGTCATCGATGCCGAATCCGGCCTGGATCTCCAGCTTGAGCCGCAGCACGTCGAGGGAGGTGCCGCCGAGGTCGAAGAAGCTCGCGGTGACCGGCACCGCCCCGACGTTCAGGACGCGGGCGTAGATGTCGGCCAGCGCGGTCTCGGCGGCTCCCTCGGGTGCCACGTGGGCGCCGAGGAACCGGGTGCTCACCTCGCTCGCCCGGCGGACCGCCGCGTCGAGGCCGCCCGCTTCGACGGCCGTGCGCAGCCGGGTGCGCTGGATCTTCCCGAGGTTGCTGCGGGGTATCTGCTCCTCGGTGACGGGCAGGACGAGCTGGGGCCTAAACCCCCAGTGCATGATCGTGGAGCTGCGGATCGCCACGACCGCCCGGTACACGGCGGTGTCGTCGCCGAGGTCGCCCGCCGGGACGAACGCGACGGCGAGCTGTTCGGAGTCGGCTCCCCCGGGCCGGATCGGGAAGGCCGCGACCTGCCCCCGCCGCACGTCGTCCAACTCGTCGAGTGTCGCTTCCAGGTCGTGGCTGTAGTAGTTGACGCCGTTGACGATGATGGAGTCCTTGGTACGTCCGACCAGCGTCAACCGGCCTTCGGCGTCCAGGTGTCCGAGGTCTCCGGTGCGGAACCAGCCGTCGGCCGTGAACGCCCGCGCGGTGGCCTCGTCGTCGCCGAAGTACCCGTCGGTGACCATGGGCCCGCGCAGTTGCACCTCGCCCGCCTCGGTCGGCCCCGGCTCGTCGGTGGTGGCGAGGACGCGCCCCTCGCCGTCGGTGACGCGGACGCGCAGGCCGTGCACCGGCCGCCCCAGGGGCGGGAACTCGGTGAACAGGTCCCGGGCGGCGAAGTCGCGGTTGAACACGCTGCCCGCGCACGTCTCGGTCATCCCGAACGCGGGCACGACGACGTCCTGGCGCAGCCCGTAGGGGGACAGCGCGGCCAGGAAGTCCCGCACGGTCGCGCTGACGGTGGCCTCGCCGCCGGAGATGATGTGCCGCACGTGCGACAGGTCCACCTCCTCCCGCGCGGGGGGCCGCCTGGCGAGCGCCTGGTTGAGCTGCCCGAACAGGAAGTTCGGCGTGAAGGTCACGCGCACCCGGTGGGCCGCGAGCAGCCGGAGGAATTCCACCGGGTCGGCCAGGACCGTCGCGGGGGTGGCCATGACCTGGTCGGCGCCGTTGAACATCGGCAGCAGGTGCGCCTCGATCGCGGCGATGTGATCCGTGGAGATCCAGTTCAACGAGGTGTCTGCGGGGCCGAGGCCGAGCGCTCCGGCCTTGCCCGCCTGGGCGGCGATGAGGTTGGCGTGCGTGAGCCGGACGGCCTTGCTGGAGCCGGTGGACCCCGAGGTCAGCATGAGGAGGGTGAGGTCGCCGGGATCGGGGGCGTGGGGCGCGGCGCTCTCGGGTGCGGCGTGGCTCAGTTCCTCCACCGTCACGGTCCGCAGGCCGATGTCGGGCAGGTCGCCGTGGGTGGCTTTCGAGGCGATGACCAGCGGGTCGTCCAACAGGGCGCGCAGGTGGTCCAGTTGGTTGCGCCAGCGGGACGGGTCGGCGGGCGGCGCGACCGGGCACGGGACGAGGCCGCCGAGGACGCAGCCCCAGAAGGCGCGGAAGAAGGACTCGGGGTCGTTCGCGGCGATCAGTACCCGGTCTCCCGGGACGGCGCCCTGGTCGCGCAGTCCTTGGGTGATCCGGCGGGCGCTGTCCCGCAGCTCGGCGTAGGACAGGAACGAGCCGCCGATGAAAGTGATGCCTCGGGTGGTGTCCTGTGCCGCGCTCTCCAGCAGCTGCGGAAGCGTCGAGGCGGATATGTGGTCCGGCATGGGGCGGAGACCTCCGATCAGAAGGGTCGGAAAACGGCCCTGGATTTCCATCACGACGGGGTTCTTCAGGGATGGCGAAGCCGAACGAGGAAGACGTGGTGAATTCGCATGAGGAGGAGGTGGTCAATACGTGCGGAGGGGGTGGGGGTGAATGCGTACGGGGAAGGGGCGCGGGCGGGGGCGCTGGTGTGAGCCCCGGCGTCAGCCGAGCTCGTTGAAGCGCACGATGTCCTCGATCCGCTGCCGCAGCTTCAGTTCGTCCGGGTCGGACACGATCGCCTTTCCGACGCAGCCGTACGGGCCGAGTGGAGTGTCGGGCGACGACGAGTACTGGATCTCGTCGAAGGCGAAATGACGCTCGAAGTCCTCTTGCGTGAGGGTGTTTCCCTCGGGGCGACGCAGCAGGAGATAGCCGTGGAAACGCTCCGGCGCGCTGTGGCCCACGGACCGGTCCGGTTTCTCTCCGAGCGCGAGGCTGATCTCGGTGTCGAAGAGATCGACGCCGAACGTCAATTGGTTGACGTCCGGAGACAGCGCCCCCGGCAGCCGGATGGCGCACTCGCCGAAGGTCGGCCCGGTTTCCTCGACGAACACTTCCAAGTGGAAGACGCAGTCGGGCGCGCCCAAGTGGGAGAGCGTCTGTCGGGCGATTTCCTCCGTCCGCCGGAAAAGCGCTGTGTGCCGTCGTTCGTCGAGGATGTGTGCGGCAAGCACGGCGCCGTGTTCCGCACTCAGCGGTGAGAGGTGATAGCGGGTCATCGACGACCACAGGAGATCGCCGTCGGTCCAGATACCGTCCATATAGACTTCCGGCGCGTCGATGAAGGACTCGGCGACGATCTGTACGTCCGACTGCCCAGGAAGCACTTCGACGGCTCGCGCGAACTCCTCCGGGGAACGCACGACATTCGTCCGCCGGGAACCGGCGCCGGTCGCCGGTTTGACGACGAAGACGTCACCCAGCTCGTCGACGAGGTCCGCGTGCGAGGTGCCCGGGGTGACGTATCGGCAACGCGCCCGCTTGATCTGCGGCGGCAGCGCGCTCTTCTGCAGGTACTTGTCCCGGAAGTACAGAGCCGTCCTCGCGTCCCGGTTGCCGGGAAGGCCGAGCTGCTGCCGCAGACAGGCCGCCCCGAACACGCCCATCTCGTGCACGCTCAGCACACCGGCCACATCGTGGAGGCGCGCGGCGAGCACGGCCCGCAGGACTTCCTGGACGTTCTCCATGTCGGCGACGCGCGTGCGCCTTCGCCCGGGCGGCGGGATCGCCGGGGCCTGCACGATGTAGTAGGGGTCCAGGCCCCGGCGCCGCAGCGCCCGGTCGAGATCCTCCCGGTACCCGATGACGATCATTGTCGGCATTTCTCGTCTCCCCCGAATGCAGCCTGCCGCGATGTTTCCGCAGGGCCGGCCTGGCGGCTCTTCGCCAGGTCAGCCGAGCTCGTTGAAGCGCACGATGTCCTCGATGGTCTTCTGCAGTTGCAGCTCGTCCTCGTCGGACACGACGGCCTGCCCGACACGGCCGTACGGCCCGAGCGGAGCGTCCGGCGACGAGGGATAGTCGATCTCGTCGAAGGTGAAGGCGCGCTCGAAGTCCTCCTGGGTCAGGGCGTGGGAGCGACGCAGCAGGATGTAGCCGTAGAAGCGGTCAGGTGCCGTGACGTCCAGATCCTGAGTGAACCGCTCCCCGAGCGCGAGGCTGATCTCGGCGTCGAGGAGGTCGACGCCGAACGTCAATTGGTTGACGTCCGGAGACAGCGCCCCCGGGAGCCGGATCGCGCACTCGCCCAGCGTCAGCCCCGACTCCTCGACGAACGTCTCCATGTGGAAGACGCAGTCCGGTGCGCCGAGGCCGGCGAGCACACGCCGGGCGAGCGTATCCGCCTGCCGGAACAGCTCCGGCTGGCGCCTCCGGTCGAGGACGTGCGCGGCGAGGACACCTCCCTTCACGGCGCTGAGCGGCGAGATGTGATTGCTGCTCAGCGACGACCAGCGAAGAGCACCGCCCTCCCAGATGCCGTCCAAATAGACTTCCCGGGCGTCGACGAACGACTCGGCGACCACACCCACGTCCGACTCGTTCGGCAGCAGCTCCGAGAGGGCTCGCGCGTATTCGTCCGGGGTGCGCACGATCTCCGTACGCAGAGACCCCGCCCCGGTCGCGGGTTTGACGACGAAGACCTCACCCAACTCACCGACGAGCTCGGCGAAAGAAGTTCCCTGAGGTACATACCGGCACCGCGCACGCCTGACGTCGTCCGGCAGCGCGCTCTTCTGCAGGTACTTGTCCCGGAAATAAAGGGCCGTCCTCGAGTCCGTGTTCCCGGGCAGGTTCAACTGTTGCCGCAGATACGCCGCCCCGAAAACGCCCATCTCATGCACGCTCAGCACGCCGGCCACATCACTGATGCGCGCGGAGAGCACCGCTCTCAGCAATTCCTGGGCGTTCTCCATGTCAGAGACACGCGTGAACCTGCGCCCTGGTGGCGGGTTCATCGGCGCCTGCACGATGTAGTAGGGATCCAAACCGCGACTCCGCACCGCGCGGTCAAGGTCGTCGCGGTATCCGACAACAATGATAGAAGGCACTCTCGCATCCCCCGAATTACGTCAAGCCAACACCATCAACAAGTCGTTCTCAACAAGACGGGACCTACGTCGAACGTTTCGCAATCGGTTAGTTCGACCCTGGGCAATCCGTTGGCATCGTGCCACAACCAAACAGCTGTGTGGATATGCCAGACCAAGATCTTTTACGGGCGGTATGTGACATGGATCACAAGTCAAATCTTTCCCTGGAAGTCCTCGTAACCGTGAGATCAGTCGAGGAGAAGAGGGTTCGGCAGTGCCGCCTCATGGTGCATGCGCAACAGTGTGTGCAAGACGCCCGAAAGACCCGACATGAGGCTCGGAGAGAACGCCTCACGCGCCAAACCGCCGACCGGGCCACGCTGTTCGAGGCCGGTGAGGATTTCACCGTCGAGGTCCAAGACACTGCCGAAGTCCACGTCGGACACCCTGTCGAAGTCCACGGACGTGAGGAATTCCCAGAGGCCGAGGTCGCCGTGGCACAGGGTGTGGCTCCAGCCGAAGCCCTCCGCCGCACAGGCACACGCGGCACGGCGGACCATGTCCAGGTGCACCGGATCACCCGTGCGCCGGTGCAGATCGAGCATGCCGACGCCGATTCCCGCGCTGCCGTGGCACCAGCTCGTGAAGTAGTCCTCCTCGGCGCCGACGCGCACATCGAGCCAGTTGCCGTCCGCGGGCCGGTACAGGGACTCCTGGAAGGCGAAGGCCCGTTCAGCGAGCCGCCGCCAGCCGTCCCGCTCGACCGCCGTACCCGCGTCGCTGAGAGCGAGCCTGGTCAGCGCCCAGCCGATGCCGGTGGCGCCGTGGGCGAAGCCGCCGATGCCCTCGGGGTTGAGCCGCGTCGTCCAGCGCGCGCCGTCCCCCTCGACCGCGGCCAGGCCCCCGAGACGGCGCCCGATGTGCGCGGCGGCGGCCAGCCACCGGTCCTGCCCCGTCGCCTCCGCCAGGTCGAGCAGCGGGACGAGGGCGCCCGCGACCCCGTTCAGGAGGTCCACCTCGACGTCGTCCTCGACCAACCGCTTCCCCGGGGCGAGCAGTTCGGCCCGCGCCTCGGCGCGCTCAAGGAGCCGGCCCTCCCCCACGACCCGGTGCAGCGCCAGCCACGTCCACACCTGCGACGCCGCACCGCTGAACGCCCCCGCCGACGGCGTGGCCGTCCGGTCCTCCGTGGCGCGAAGGACCCGCAACGCCCCCTCGAACGTCTCGGCGACGCCCGGCACCGGATCCGCCCGCCCCGCCCGCACCTCGCTCACGTACTCCGCGAGCGTCAACGCCACCCCGCCCTGGCCGGTGTAGAGGTCGGCAGGCAGCACCCTGATCGACCAGCCCGCGGGCGTGAACACCGGACTGATCCACGTGACCGTGCCGTCGTCGCCGCGCACCGCCCCGTCGCACAGCCGTCGCACCATCTGCGCGGCCAGCGCCCGGCGGCGCCGCTCCCGGTCCCGCGCGTGCGGCCGATCGGCCGCCGCCTGCACGCGCGCGGGCAGCGAACGCTCATTGAGGTACGCGCCCACCAGCGCGTCCTGGATCACCGATTCCTCCAGCGCCAGATCGGCGTCGCGCCAGTCCGCGACCGTGGCCCCGATCGCGGCCTCGTCCACGGTGAAGCTGAACATCGGTACGTCCCCGACCAGCAGATCGGCGATCTCGGCGTCGATGGCCGCGCTCTCCGCCGGCGCGCCGGGCAGCACCTCGGCGTTGCGGCGCAGGATGTCGCGAGCGCGCTCGACGGCCGCCGACTCGTCGTGCAGGGAGGCCGGGTGCCACAGCATCCGGCCGATGTCGACGTAGGCCTGTGTGGGCCGCAGGATGCGCCGTGCCCGGCTGCCCTCGAACCGGCGGAGCAGTCGGTGCGGGTCGGTGCCCGGTCGGCGCAGGTGCGCGGTCATCTCCTGGAACCCGGCCAGGATCCGGTCCCAGTACGCGCTCAGCACCGGTGTGGGGCTGGGGTGGTTGCCCGCGGTGGGCATGGCCACCAGGTCGACCTCGAAGCGGGCCGCCGCGGTGCCGCCGTCGGCGATCACCGGGTTCGGGATCAGCGGCTGCTGGCCGGGCAGTGCCCCGACGCCGGAGATGTCCACTCCCGCGAGCGCGAAGCCGGTGCCGCGCACGGGCAGCAGTCCGGTGCGCAGGACGGTGCGGCGGATCGCGGCCGCCGCCACGTCGACCGCGTCGCCCTGGCCGCTGGGCGGGAACGGGGCGGGGGCGTCGAACAGCGTCTCGCCGTCCACGATCACCGGCACCGGGCCCGCGGCGATCATGTTCTCGGCGTGCATGTCGGTGCCGCCGGTGAAGCGCAGCACGGCGAGCCAGTGGCCGACGTTCCGGTAGAACGCGGCGAAGTCGGCGTCGGCGGCACAGTAGCGGTGGTGGACGAACTCGGCCCAGCCGTACCCCTCGCGTGCCAGGGTGCGCGGCACCCGGATGCGGTGCTCCGGCGCCGGGGCGCCCGGGAAGTCCGCGAACAGCTCGTCCAGGAGCGCGCCCAGGGCGACGTCGATGCCGGACGGACGCGGCTTGTACATGACGCTTCCGGCGGCGAAGTCGACCCGGCTGACGGTCAGGCCGCCCCGGTGGCTGTCTCCCGCGCCGAACGCGACGGCGCGCAACTCCCCCACGGGCCCGCCGACGAGGGGCCGCAGCAGTTCACGGTCGGCGCCGAGCCGTTCGGCGAAGCCCGCCGTCGCGGCGACGGACAGCCGGGCCACCGCCGCGATCCGCGCGCCGAGGGTCGGATAGCGCTCGGCGAGGCCGTCGACGTAACCCTCCTGGCACGCCTCCGCGATGAACGCGGTCCAGGTCTCCGTGTCGGATCCGGCACCGGCGCCCGCGTCGGCGCGCCCACCGGGGGTGGTCATGCGCAGCGCGTGCAGTTCGATCAGGAACAGGCGGGACAGCTTGGCGTGCAGGGAGCGCAGCAGGGAGGTGTGCCCGGCCCCGAGGATCACGTCCTGTTCGGCGCGGCCGAGCGTGTCCACGGCGGCGAGGCGCCGGGCCAGCTCGTCGTGCCAGGGGCGGGCGATGGCGCGTACCGGCTGGGCGAACCAGTCCGCTTCGTGCCGCTGCTCAGGTCTGTCCCCCGCCTGCCCGGATCTGTGCCCCGCCGCGGATCCGCTCACCGTCCACCAGCCCCTTGTCCGACGACCGCCCTGCAGACACCAGCGACGCCTAGGAAGGCATCGCGGACGACAGGGCGCGAGGAACCGCGCGGGAAGCCCGGGCACGCGACGTCACGCGCGGTCCCCCACGCCCGCTTCGTCGGTCAGCAGCACCAACTGCCGTGCGAGCCGCTCGGGCTGGAGCAGAAGCCGTAGAGGGAGTCGCTCGGGTCGGTGAGCGCGGCCTCGGCGGCGGTGCCGCCGACGTACAGCGGCCCGGCGGGGTTCGCCTGGCCGTACGCGCTCTCGGCACCCGAGAGCCAGGCGGTGAGCACGGCGGTGGTCGGAACACTGGTCTGGTGCATCAGCGGCCTCCGGACGTGGGGATGCGGGGCGGATCGCCCGGGCCTGAGTATCAGCCGGAATCGAAGCCTCGTCAGATGTCAATTCCGGCCACAGTGCGGCGGTGTCCTCAGAGCTGAGTGCAGGAGGGGCACAGGCCCCGGTAGGTGACCTCGACCTGCGACACCGTGAAGCCGAAGCGCTGCTCCTGCGGCAGGTCGGCGAGGGGGTCGCCGCTCGGGTGGACGTCGCGGATGGCGCCGCAGGCGGAACACACCAAGTGCTGGTGCGGGCGGTGGGCGTTGGGGTCGTAGCGCTTGGCGCGGCCGTCGGTGGAGACCTCCATGACCTCGCCGAGGGACACCATCTCGCCCAGGGTGTTGTAGACGGTCGCCCGGGAGATCTCCGGCAGCAGGTGCGCCGCGCGGGCGTGCACCTCGTCGGCCGTCAGATGCACGTGGTCGCCGTCGAGGACCTCCGCGACGACACGCCGCTGGGAGGTCACCCGCCAGCCACGCCCTCGCAGTCGCTCCAGCAGGTCGCTCATATCGGTTCACCCATTCAGGCTCGGTGGCGTACGCCGAGTTTACCGGCACTCGTACGGATTCTGAATCAATATGAATCAGTTGAGCTTCTTGACCTGGACAGCGTCCATCGTAGGATCGGTTTCCTACGATGACCAAGGGAGCGGGCCAGTCCGTTTCGGTCGACTCGCCCCCCTGTGGGGCGCCGCCCCGGCTGTCTCACCGCGCAGTCCTCCAGCACCACGATTCACTCAGTTCGAAAGGCTTCCCATGGCTGAGAACCCGGACGCAATCGTCACCGACGCGAAGGTCGAGGAGGGCGGAGGCTGCCCGGTCGCCCATGGCCGTGCGCCGCACCCCACGCAGGGCGGCGGCAACCGCCAGTGGTGGGCGGACCGGCTGAATCTGAAGATCCTCGCCAAGAACCCCGCCGTGGCCAACCCGCTCGGTGAGGACTTCGACTACGCCGAGGCGTTCAACTCCCTCGACCTCCCGGCCGTCAAGCGGGACATCGCCGAGGTGCTCACCACGTCGCAGGACTGGTGGCCCGCCGACTTCGGCAACTACGGCCCGCTGATGATCCGAATGGCCTGGCACAGCGCGGGCACCTACCGCATCAGCGACGGCCGCGGCGGCGCCGGTGCCGGCCAGCAGCGCTTCGCGCCGCTCAACAGCTGGCCGGACAACGCCAGCCTCGACAAGGCCCGCCGCCTGCTGTGGCCGGTCAAGAAGAAGTACGGCAAGAACATCTCCTGGGCCGACCTGATGGTCCTCACCGGCAACGTCGCCCTGGAGACGATGGGCTTCAAGACCTTCGGCTTCGCCGGTGGCCGCGAGGACGTGTGGGAGCCGGAGGAGGACGTCTACTGGGGCCCCGAGACCGAGTGGCTCGGCGACGCCCGCTACACCGGCGACCGCGAGCTGGAGAACCCGCTCGGCGCGGTCCAGATGGGCCTCATCTACGTCAACCCCGAGGGTCCCAACGGCAACCCGGACCCGATCGCCGCGGCCCGCGACATCCGCGAGACGTTCCGCCGCATGGCGATGAACGACGAGGAGACCGTCGCCCTCATCGCCGGTGGCCACACCTTCGGCAAGACCCACGGCGCGGGCCCCGCGGACAACGTCGGCAACGACCCCGAGGCCGCCCCGATGGAGCAGCAGGGCCTCGGCTGGAAGAGCACGTACAACACGGGCGTCGGCAAGGACGCCATCACCTCCGGCCTCGAGGTCACCTGGACCGAGACGCCGACCCAGTGGAGCAACCACTTCTTCAAGAACCTCTTCGAGTACGAGTACGAGCTCACCCAGAGCCCGGCCGGCGCCAACCAGTGGGTGGCGAAGAACGCCGAGGCGATCATCCCGGACGCGTTCGACCCGTCGAAGAAGCACCTCCCGACGATGCTCACGACGGACCTCTCGCTGCGCTTCGACCCGATCTACGAGCCGATCTCGCGTCGCTTCTACGAGAACCCGGAGGAGTTCGCGGACGCGTTCGCCCGCGCCTGGTACAAGCTGACGCACCGTGACATGGGCCCGGTCGCCCGCTACCTCGGCCCGGAGGTCCCCGCCGAGGAACTGCTGTGGCAGGACCCGCTGCCCGCGCGCACCGGTGAGGTCATCGACGCCGCCGACATCGCGGACCTCAAGGAGCGGATCCTCGGCTCCGGCCTCACGGTCGCCCAGCTCGTCTCCACGGCCTGGGCCGCGGCCTCGTCCTTCCGCGGCAGCGACAAGCGCGGCGGCGCCAACGGCGCCCGCATCGCCCTGGAGCCGCAGCGCAACTGGGAGGTCAACAACCCGGACGACCTCGCCCAGGTCCTGCGCACCCTCCAGGGCGTCAAGGAGGCGTTCGACTCCGCGGGCGGCAAGCAGGTCTCGCTGGCCGACCTGATCGTCCTCGCGGGCACCGCGGCCGTCGAGAAGGCGGCCAAGGACGGCGGCGTCGAGGTCCAGGTGCCGTTCTCGCCGGGCCGTGTCGACGCCACCCAGGAGCAGACGGACATCGAGTCGTTCGACGCGCTGGAGCCCGCCGCCGACGGCTTCCGCAACTACGTCGGCAAGGGCAACCGCCTCCCCGCCGAGTACCTGCTGATCGACAAGGCGAACCTGCTGACCCTGAGCGCCCCCGAGATGACCGTCCTCGTCGGCGGTCTGCGGGTCCTCGGGGCCAACCACGGGCAGTCCAAGCACGGCGTCCTCACCGACAGGCCGGGCACGCTGACCAACGACTTCTTCGTCAACCTGCTCGACCTGGGGACGACGTGGAAGTCGACGTCCTCGGCGCAGGACGAGTTCGAGGGCCGCGACGCGAGCGGCGCGGTCAAGTGGACCGGCACCCGCGCCGACCTGGTCTTCGGCTCGAACTCCGAGCTGCGCGCGCTCGCGGAGGTCTACGCGAGCGACGACGCGAAGGAGAAGTTCGCACGCGACTTCGCCGCCGCGTGGGGCAAGGTCATGGACCTCGACCGGTTCGACCTCGCCTGAGGCATCCCTGACGTCGATGGATCGTTGACGTCAGCCGGAACCACGGACGTCCAGGTCGACCGGGCTCGGTCGACCTGGACGTTCTTCGTGTCCGGATGGCTCAGCAGGCCGCGTCGACCGAGCTCAACTTGTTGTCGTGGTCGGGGTGGAGATTGCCCTTGAACCAGCCCGGGAGCGGGCCCAGACGCCCGGTGTAGGTGCCGTCGTACAGGATGATGGTGGTCGGCGTCCTGTTCCAGGCCGAGGTGGTCTTCCCGTCGAGATAGCCGGGGAGGTGGTGGCGGCCGCAGCTCGGCACGACCCAGAACAGTCCCTCGCCGTTGTAGTGCTGGAAGAAGCAGGTCCCCGCGCCACACCGGTCGTACGCGTCGCGCGCGGCCCTGTCACCGTCGGTTCCGGTGACCCGGTACAGACCCTCGACGCCCGGGACCTTCGTGAACTGGGTTTCCGCCGCACTCGCGACTGTCGGCATCATCAGGGTCATGACAAGTGCAGCCATACTGGCCAGCGCTCTTTTACGCACGCGTCCTCCTCAGAAGGGGAATTCGCCCCCAGGGCCGACCAGTCCGGCTGATCCTGTCGGAACCACGCCCTGCCGGGAAGCAGAATATCGGCCCCTTCCCCCTATCGGCGGCGCATTTCCCATCCCGCATTTTCCGGTCATCGAAGGACATCAAACCGCCAACCGCCACGGAGTCTTTCCTTCCGGCATGAAAGCGATGACATCGTCCGGATGCGGCGCCCGACAGGGCACCGCTGGAAGAACTGCCTGACTCAAGGAGTTCCTTTCGTGGGGAAGAAAGCCGGCACGTTTCTCGTAACCGCCGCACTCGCTTCGATGGCCCTCGTCGGCCAGGCGAGTGCGGCTCCCACCGACCACACCTCCGCCACAAGCGGCAGGGCACAGGCGGGAATCCTCTCGGATCAAGTGCGCTACGCCCCCTTCACCCTCAACCACAACGAGTCCGTCAGCTCCGACACGGCCAGACTGGTCATGCAGTCCGACGGCAACCTCGTGGTCTACGACGAGTTCAACCGCGCCAGATGGGCCTCGCGCACGGTCGGCAAGGGCTGGACCGCCCGCCTGCAGGAGGACGGCAACTTCGTCGTCTACACCCGCAGCGGAGCGCCGGTCTGGGCCTCCAACACCGCGGGGCGCCCTGGTTCCCGCCTGGTCGTGCAGGACGACGGCAACGTCGTCATCTACGACGGCAGTCGCGCGGTCTGGGCCTCGAACACCGCCCACTAGCCTTCCGCGCGCCGCACCACAACGCACCACAGGTCGGGCCCCCGCGGGGGCCCGACCTTCTCGCGCCGCTCGGTCAGGACCTGCTCGCGCCGCGCGTCACACGCGGTCGGCGACGATCAGCAGATACTGGAAGCTGCCGTTGCGGTAGGCGTTCAGGAACGTTTCTTCGATTCCCGTCACCAGGTGGTCGGCCTGCTGCCGCAGCTCCCAATAGGGCATGGCGGCCGCCGTCAGGTCCTCGACGTGCACCGGTACGAGACGATTGCGCGCCATCGCGCGGAAGTACTCCGAGCGCGGGTGGATGTCGCAGATGTAGTGGGCGTTGATGAGGGACACCTCGCGGGACGCCTGCCCGTAGGTGTCGTTGTAGCAGCCGGTGATCGTCACATAGCGGCCGCCGCGGCGCAGCAGCCTGGCGTGTTCGGCGAACAGGAGCTCCAACTCGACGTACATCGTGGACTCGTTGTTCCACGACGCGGCGAACGCACCGGTCGGGAAGCCGGTGTCGAGCATGTTCAGGTGGTGGTAGCGAACCTTGTCGTCGATGTGGCGCTTGCGGGCCTGCTCGCCCGCGAAGTGGGCCTGCTTCTCCGAGAGCGTGACGCCGTCGGCGTAGCAGTCGTAGCGCAGATGGGCCACGACGGAGCCGCCCCCGCGCCCGCAGCCCGCGTCGAAGACCCGGTCCGCGGGGGTGAGGGGGCCGAGGTGGGAGGCGAGCAGGTCGGCCTGGGCCTGTTCGAGGCGGTGCAGTTCGGCGGTGATCCGCTCCTGCCGCTCGGCGGGGTCGCTCACATCGAGGACGGTCGTGTCGGCCTCCCCGATGCCGTAGTGGTGGTGGTAGAGGTCGTCGATCCTCCCGAGTTCGAGATTGACCGGGTTCTCCTCGGCGTTCCAGTAGTCCGCGACACGGTTCTGGTAGGTCGACTGGGCGGGCACCGGTGCGGCGGTGGGCCGGGCGTCGGCAATGGTCAACAGGGACTCCTCTTGGTGCGGGGGACGACGGGTCGGGCGGACGGAACCGCCGGTGACGGGATTCACCAGTAGTTGGGCAGGTGGTAGCGGTGGGTGTTGGTGGCGTGCCACTCGTGGTTGCCCGCCACCCAGGCGGCGAGGCCCCTGGCGTAGCGCTCGACGAGCGGTGAGGTGGCCGCGAGGGCCGCGGACTCCTCCTCGAAGGCCGCCATCACCTCGTTGTGGATCTCCACGGCCTTCAGGTACGCCGCTTTGAGGCCGCAGCGTTCGTTGGCGGCGATGGCCTGCGGCAGATTCAGGTGGGTGGGGTCGCCGGCCAGCTCCTTGGTGAAGGAGTACAGGTCGTTGACGATGGTCGTGGCGTTGCAGGCGAGCGCGGTGATCCGCTGGATCTCCGGTCGGGCGTAGACCTGTTCGGGCAGTTCGTAGCCGTCCACGGCGTCGACGATCGACAGGCAGGGGCGGAAGTTGTTGAACTGCCGCATCACCAGGTACTCCCACACCTTGGGCACGTACCGGGTCTCGGCCCAGGCGGCCTCGCCGAGGTAGCCGAGGTGCAACCGGGCGATGTCGTGCACGAACCGGTCGCTCTGGCTGGGCGTGGCGAAGGCCGCGAAGTCCTTCATGGCCTGGTGGTACGAGCGGAGCGGCCCGTCGGCCTGGATCCCGCGGCGCCACTGCGCCTCCACCTCGGGGGCGCCGTGGAACGGGTCGATGGCCGCCTGGGCGAGGACGAGGCGGCCGCCGAGGCCGCGCGGCGTGCCGCCCCTGCCCTCCTCCGCCTCGCAGTAGCAGCTGTCGACGAGGTTCTCGGCGAGCAGCAGCTTGCCCGCGGCCGTGAGGCGCTCCACGTCGACGGCGCCCGGGTGCTGGAGCACCACGGCCCGGCCGAACTGGAAGCCCGCGAAGTCGCCCTTCCAGGCCGCGGGGAACAGGTCGTGCTCGTGCGCCCAGGCCTCCAGCCTGCGGTCGACCTCGGCGACCTTGCCGGGTTCGGCGGGCACGGCGGGCCGGTGGTGCAGGCCGGGGATCGGGCCGCCCCTGCGGGTGGCGCGCAGCGACCCGGCGAGGTTCGGCGGGCCCGGCGGCCGCCAGGGCGGCCGGGGCGGCGGTTGCTGCGGCTGCTTCTGTTGCCGCGGTGCGGGGGTTGTCGGCCGCCCGACGGCGGGAACCGGTGGGTCCGCCGACGCGAGCTGCGGGGGTTCGACCGACTCGGGCGGTGCGCTCACTCCGTACTCCGACCGATCTGCACGTTCTCCAGGATCCCGGCGGCGTCCGGGACGAGGATGGCGAGCGAGTAGTAGGCGGTGACCAGATACCGCATGATCGCGGCCTCGTTGATGCCCATGAACCGGACGTTGAGGCTCGGCTGGTACTCCTCGGGGATGCCCGTCTGGTGCAGGCCGACGACGCCCTGGTCGGCCTCCCCGGTGCGCAGCGCGATGATGCTGGTGGTGTGCTCCTCGCTGATCGGGATCTTGCCGCAGGGGAACAGCGGCACGCCCCGCCACGCGGGCACCTCGTGGCCGTCGACCGTGGCCGTGCCCGGCACGAGGCCACGCTTGTTGCACTGCCGGAAGAACGCCGCGATCGCCTTGGGGTGGGCCAGGAACAGCTTGGTCTTGCGGCGCATGGCGAGGAGTTCGTCGAGGTCGTCGGGGGTGGGCGGGCCGGTGTAGGTGCTGATGCGCTGGCCGTAGTCGACGCTGTGGAGCAGCCCGAACTCGCGGTTGTTGACCAGCTCCCACTCCTGGCGTTCGCGGATCTCCTCGATGGTCAGGCGCAGCTGCTGCTCGGTCTGGTCCATCGGGTTGTTGTAGAGGTCGGCGACGCGGGTGTGGATGCGCAACACCGTCTGGGTGAGTGACAGTTCGTACTCGCGCGGGGCGAGTTCGTAGTCGACGTAGCCGCCGGAGAGGGTGGGCTCCCCGACGTGTCCCGCTTGCACGGGGACTTCGGCCTCGCCCTTGCGGTTCATGGGCTTGGTCTGCCGCTGCGCGTAGGCGTCGAGGTGCGCAGCGAGGGAGGGGGAGCCCTCCACGATCTGCTGCAGGGAGTCCCAGGGCAGCACGAGGACGACGCCGGGCGTCTCGGCCCGCACCGAGCTGAGCCAGAGCGGGTCGGGCCTGCCCACGGCCTCGTCGCCCATCTGGTCGCCGTCGGTGACGACGCCGATGACCTCTTCCTCGCCGAACTTGCCGGTGGCGTAGCGGGTGAAGCGGCCGTGCACGACGAGGTAGGCCTCGGTGACGGGCTGGCCGGCGTCGAAGAGCACCTCGCCCACGCGCACCTGCCGCACCCGCAGGCGGGAGGCGATCTTCCTGAGGACGCCGGTGTCGGAGTAGCCGCGCAGGACGGGCAGTTCGGTGAGAGTCTCGGGGATGACCTTGATGTCGTCGGCGCCGTTCTGCTCGAACTGCACCCGCCCTCGGCCGACCTTGAGCTGGAGGCGCCGGTTGACCCGGTAGGTGCCGCCCCTGACGTCCGTCCACGGCAGCATCTTCAGGAGCCATCGCGAGGTGATGGCCTGCATCTGCGGTTCGGACTTGGTGGTCGTGGCAAGCTGGCGCGCCGCGAGGGTACTGAGGCTGGTCCGCTGTGCCTCGGCGGTCTCGTCGCCTTCTTCGGTGCTGGGTCCGGCAGCGCTTTCGGACGTGGTCACATTGCCTCCTGTACGTGGACGGACATGAGCGGAGGTGCGTGGACGGACAAGTGCGCGGGTGCATGGACGGAATAGACGGAATGGATGGAATAGACGGAATGGACGGAACGGATGCGGCAGCGCGTGGCCGCGGTGGACGTCTTGCGGGCGTACGGGACGTGCGGACGGCGACGTGAGCCGACGGGCACGGACGTGCGTGAGCGCGCTCGGGCCCGTGCGGACGGCGTCCGCGGGCGGGCGGGAGGACGGGTGGGAGGCGCGGGCCGCACCGGGCCGTCCTCTGGACCACGTCGTGGTCCTGCTGGGGCCTTGAGCACGACGTGAGCGCGCAGTGCGGACTCACGAGCGGCTGCGGGGCGAGGGTGGCTTCGGGGACAGCGGCGTGGTCGTCGGGCGGCTGCGGTCGGGGACGGGTCCGGGGCGGTCGGAGCCGGCGCGACAGCGCCGTGACGGCATGTGCGGCCGGGATGTGCGGGCTGCACGGGCTCCATGGGCTAGCCAAACAGTCCCGGAAGGCAGCGGGGAACCCCGCCTCGACGGCGGTCGGACGCAGAGGGTGGTGCGGATCGCCGGAAAGGGCGCGGCGGGCAAAGGCGCACGCCTCCCACGCCGGATCCCCGCCCCCGTGCGCTAGGCGCAGCGGGCGCGCGGGGGCCGTGGACGGCGGGGAGGACGTGCGCCTCCTGCGCTGCGGTGGACGCGGGGGTCAGCGACCCAGCGTCGGCAGGTACCGGGGTGCCCGCCAGGCGTTCAGGCGGCGCTCCACCGCCGCCCCGAGCGAGAGCAGTTCGGCGTCCTGGCGGTCGCCGGCCATCAGGAGCAGGCCGACCGGCAGCTCCTTCACCTGGCCCGCGGGGACCGAAAGCGACGGGTATCCGGCGACGGCCGCGGGCGTGGAGGACGGGATGATGTCGTTGTCGCCCCGGCCGCAGTCCGTCGTCCAGGCGGGCGGGTTGGTGGGCGCGGCGATGGCGTCGAGGTCATGGGCGGCCATGGTCTCGTCCAGGGAGCGTCCGGCGAGGTCCTTCAACTCGGCGCGCATGGCGCGGTACTTCGGGTCGGTGGTGGGCGGCGCCGCGAGGGCCTGCTCGAAGAGTTCCTGTCCGGCGAAGCAGGTCTGCTCCCCGGGGTGGGTGCGGTTGAACTCGATGAGCGCGGCGAGGTCGCGGGGGCCCTTGCGGGTGCCGAGGTAGGCGTCGATGTCCCGGTGGAACTCGCTGAGGAGCGCGGGGAACTCGAGTTCGGCGATCCGCGCCTGGTACGGGGGCGTCACCTCGACGACTTCGGCTCCGGCGGCGCGCAGCTTCCGTACGGTCCGGGTCATCACGGCGTCGACCTCGGGGCCGAGTGAAGGCAGCCGCCACAGTCCGATGCGCTTGCCGCGCAGCTCGCCGTGGAGCGCCCCGCCGTCACTCAGCGGGCCGAGGGCGCTGCCGAGGCGGGGCGCGCCGCCGCCGGAGAGCACCGACAGGGTGAGCGCGGTGTCGACCACGTTGCGCGCCATGGGGCCCGCGGTGTCCTGCTCGGCGGAGATCGGCACGACGCCGCGCCGGCTCACCAGGCCGAGGCTCGGCTTGTGGCCGACCACGCCGTTCATCCCCGCCGGGCACACGATGGAGCCGTCCGTCTCGGTGCCGATGGCCACCTGCGACAGCGAGGCGGCGAGCGCGGCGGCCGACCCGGAGGACGAGCCGCAGGGGTTGCGGTCGAGCACGAAGGGGTTGTGGGTCTGGCCGCCGACCGCCGACCACCCCGACGTGGGCTTCGCCGCCCGGAAGTTGGCCCATTCGGACAGGTTGGTCTTGCCCAGGACGACCGCGCCCGCGTCCTTCAGCCGGGTCACGAGGGCGGCGTCGCCGCCGGGCGGGCTCCCGGCCAGGGCGAGGGACCCGGCGGTCGTCGGCATGTCGCGGGTGTCCACGTTGTCCTTGAGGAGCACGGGGATGCCGTCGAGCGGGCCGAGGGCGCGGCCGTTCCTGTGCCGGGCGTCGCTGGCGGCCGCCTGCGCCAGTGCCTTCGGGTTGGTGCGCAGGACCGCGTGGATCTTGGGGTCGACGGTCTTGATCCGCCGCAGGTAGGCACGGGTGAGCGCGGACGAGGTGAGCGATCCGTCCGCCATGCGTGCCTGCAGCTGAGGGATCGTCACCGTGTCCAGGTAGCGGTCGGCTACGTCGGCGGAGTCGGCGGCGTCCGCCCGGGACGAGCCGGTGGACTCCGGTCCCTCGGCGTCCGGCGCGGCCGCCTGCGCGGGTGGGTTCGGCGTCCCCGCCACAAGGGCTCCCGCAGCGATGACGGCGATCAGTGACGCAATGCTCCTCTTCCCCATAGGAGTTAGGTGACTACACGGGCCACATCCAGCGCAAGGGTGCCGGGCCGCACCACCGGCCACTGGGACACCGAGCGCCTGCCCCATCGGTCCGCGTCCGGCCTCATCGGCCCCTGCGGCCTCATCCTGTCCCCCGGCCCCGCCCTGCGCTCCGGCCCCCGCCCTGCGCCTCGGCCACGTCCTGCCCTTCGGGCCCACCCGTCCGCGCCTAGACTCGGCGAATGGCCAAGTACTTCGACGTGCACCCCGAGAACCCGCAGCGGCGCACCATCTCCACGGTGGCGGACAGCATCCGGTCCGGCGCTCTCATCGCGTACCCGACGGACTCCTGCTACGCGCTGGGATGTCAGTTGGGCGACCGGGCCGGCATCGGCCGGATCCGTTCGATCCGGAACCTCGACGACCGTCACCACTTCACCCTGGTGTGCCAGACCTTCGCGCAGCTCGGTGAGTTCGTGCACATCGACAACGACGTGTTCCGCGCGATCAAGGCGGCGACGCCCGGCAGTTACACCTTCATCCTGCCCGCGACGAAGGAGGTGCCGCGCCAGCTCCTGCACCCGAAGAAGAAGACCGTCGGCGTCCGCATCCCCGACCACGTCGTCACCCAGGCGCTCCTCGCCGAGCTGGGCGAGCCGCTGCTCTCCAGCACCCTGCTGCTGCCCGGCGAGGAAGCGGCGATGACGCAGGGCTGGGAGATCAAGGAGCGCCTCGACCACGTGGTGGACGCCGTCCTGGACTCCGGGGACTGCGGCACGGAGCCGACGACGGTCATCGACTTCTCCGGCGGCGACATCGAGATCGTGCGCCGCGGCGCCGGGGACACCACGCGCTTCGAGTAGCGGGTGCCGGGGGCCGGCGAGGGGAGCCCGGCACCGGCCCCGGCGCGCGGCGGCGGGGCCGTCGGGTGCACACGCGGGTGACCAGTAGAATCGACGCCTGTGGCGGACACCCAGTACGAAGACCTGTTGAAGTCGGTGCTCACCTCCGGGACGGCCAAGGCCGACCGGACGGGCACCGGTACCCGAAGTGTCTTCGGACACCAGTTGCGCTATGACCTCTCACAGGGGTTTCCGCTGGTCACCACGAAGAAGGTGCACCTCAAGTCGATCGTGTACGAGCTGCTGTGGTTCCTGCGCGGCGACTCGAACGTGGGCTGGCTGCAGGAGCACGGCGTCTCCATCTGGGACGAGTGGGCCGACAAGGACGGCGAGCTCGGTCCGGTCTACGGCGCCCAGTGGCGCTCCTGGCCCGCTCCGGACGGCCGCCACATCGACCAGATCAGCGAGGTCCTCGACACGCTGCGCCGGGACCCGGACTCCCGCCGGATGATCGTCTCCGCCTGGAACGTCGCCGAGCTCGACAAAATGGCGCTCGCCCCCTGCCACGCCTTCTTCCAGTTCTACGTCGCCGACGGCAAGCTCTCCTGCCAGCTGTACCAGCGCAGCGCGGACCTGTTCCTCGGCGTCCCGTTCAACATCGCCAGCTACGCCCTGCTCACGCACATGGTGGCGCAGCAGGTCGATCTCGAGCCGGGCGACTTCATCTGGACCGGCGGCGACTGCCACATCTACGACAACCACGTCGAGCAGGTGACCGAGCAGCTCTCGCGCGCCCCGTTCGCGTTCCCCGAGCTGCGGCTGCGCCGAGCGGACTCGCTCTTCGAGTACGCCTACTCCGACGTGGAAGTGGTCGGCTACCAGCACCACCCCGCGATCAAGGCCCCGGTCGCCGTATGAACGTCGGGCTCATCTGGGCGCAGTCCCTGGACGGCGTGATCGGCGCGGACAACGGCATTCCGTGGCGGCTGCCCGAGGACATGGCGCACTTCAAGGCCACCACCCTCGGCCATCCCGTGGTGATGGGCCGCAGGACCTGGGACTCGCTGCCCCCGCGGTTCCGTCCCCTGCCCGGCAGGCGCAACGTGGTGGTGACGCGCGATCCGCTCTGGGCCGCCGAAGGCGCGGAGCGTGCCGGGTCCATCGCGGAGGCCCTGCAGCGCGCGGCCGAGCCGTCGGCGTCGGCCGCCCCCGCCTCGGTGTGGGTGATCGGCGGCGGCGAGATCTACCGGGCGGCCCTGGAGCACGCCACGACGCTCTCGGTGACCGAGGTGGACGCGACGGTGGCGGGCGACACCTACGCCCCGGCCCTGGCCCCGGAGTGGAAAGTCACCGAGGACAAAGGCTGGCAGACCTCCACATCCGGGCTGCGCTACCGCATCCGCAGATATACCCGGTAACTGCCGAATCGCCTCCGATCAATTACCCGGACCGCCGGTCTGATCAATTTCAGAGCCGCCCTGCCGCACAAATCAACTGGTCAGATTCCGCTTTTCCGCTGCTGTTTACCAGCACTCTCTGATCAATTTCCCCGACTACTCCTTCGCAGAGCCGAAAGCAGCAGATCAAGATTCATTTCGGCGCCGGCCGTACGACCCTTGACAAACCTTTCAGCAGGCCGAAGCCATGGTGAATCCTGCTGGCGAGGAGTGGGCCAGGGGAGGCCGTGAATGTCCGTCACGGAGCAGTCGTCAACATCGCGGCTCGAAGCCGACATGTTCTTATTGCACGCGCCCAGCGTCTATGAATTCCGCGAGCGCGACGACATGCTGTTCGCGTATCTCAGCGACAGCGACAGCGACAGCGTGAATGTCACCTCGGTCTACGAGATCTACCCCATCGGCTGGTTCTCGATTAAGCAGCTTCTTGCCGACTGCGGGTTCGAGACATAAATAGTCACCGTCGCCTCGTTGATGCTCCTGCATCCCGAGCTGAACGTGCCACGGCTGCTCGCCCGGTTGGAGGCGCCGATCTTCGGGTTCGACCTGCACTGGATGGCGCACTGCCACGGCTCGGTCGACCTCGCGGCCGTCGTGAAGGAGGTGCACCCCGAAGCGCTCACCGTCTTCGGCGGCATCTCGGCGACGTACTACGCCGAGGGGAGCCGAGGGGAATCGACGGCGGCTTCTGCCTCTGACGCCTTGCCGCTCTCGGGTTCCCCGGCTGTTCCGCGACGCTCCCCGCCCTCCCCTGGCCGCTCCGTGGCCGCTCCCCCTCGCCCTCCTTCTGGCTACGGGAACAGCTCGAAGGAGACGTGCGGGGCCAGCGCGCGCAGGAAGTCCTCCGCGTCGAAGAGGGCGCCCGCCGATGCGACCCCGGTCGTCCTGGTCCGCCCGCTCAGGACGCGGTCGACCGCCTCCACGGCAAGGGGCGCGCTGACGGCGTAGATGTCCTGGCCCCGAGCCACGGCGCGGCGTTCCTCGCCGCCGGAACGCACGACGACGTCGAGGAGGAAGGTCTGCGCGGAGCGCCCGCTCTCGTCTACCGGGGCGGGCGCCGGTGTGTCCGGGGCGGCGAGGTCCCGGACGGCCTCGACCGTCATGTAGCCGCGCACTTCGGGCACGGGCAGGTGGCTGGTGATGGTGACAGCGTCGGCCATCGTGAACTCACCGACGACGGCCCGGGTGCCCATCGGGTGCGGGAAATCCCACTTCAGGGTGGGCGCCTCGTCGTCGCGGTACTCCAGGCGCCCGTTCGTGCAGAGGACGCGGCGGCCGTCGCGGCGCTCCCGGGAGACCGCGCCCGCAGTGCGCGTCCCGGCGGTCGGGTGCCAGCTGCTCAGGCCGTACGCGATGTGCACCTCGTCGGCCGCCGTCCAGTCGCCGAGCGCGGCGGTCGCCAGCAGGTCGCCGAGGCCTCCGTAGAAGGCCATGGCGGGTACGATCACCGCTCCCTCGGCGCGGGCCCGGTCCGCGTACCGCGTGAACGTGTCGGCGTTGGCCTCGATCTCGGCCGCCACGTCCACGTACGGGATGCCCGCGCGGAGCGCCGCCTCGATGAGCGGGGCGGCCGTCGTGGCGAAGGGCCCGGCGCAGTTGATCACGGCGGCCGTGTCCGCCAGCGCGCCGTCCAGCGCGTCCGCGTCGTCGACCGTCGCCGGGCGGGCCTCGACGCCCTCGTGCGCCGCGGCCAGGTCGCGCAGCTTGTCCGCGTCGCGTCCCGACAGGACCGGCACGAACCCGCGGTCCCTCAGCCGTGCCACCACGAACCGCCCGGTGTGCCCGTACGCGCCGAACACCAGCACTCGCTGTCCCTCACCCATGACCTCGGCCTCTCCCCGTTCTCCGTGTGATCACTGCGATCACAGCGATCACTGCGATCCGCGTGATCCGTGTGATCCAGTACGACCATCCTGGCGGCCGTGAACGGTCACGACGAGTGTCTGGAACGACATGCCCCGTACAATTCCCGACATGGGCACTGTCGCGCTGGCCGTCACCGACGGAATGATGCCGTTCGAACTGTCCGTGGCGTACGAGGTGTTCGGCTCCGCTCCGCCGAGCGTGCGGGGGCCGTGGTACGACCTCGCGGTGTGCGGTTCGGGCGCGGTGCGGGTCGGCCGGTTCTCGCTGGAGCCGGACGAGGGCCTCGACCGGGTCCGGGGCGCCGACACCGTGATCGTCCCGGCCTGGGCGGACGTCGACGTCGCCCCGCCGGACGAGCTGGTCGACACGGTGCGCGCGGCCCATGAGGCGGGCGCGCGCGTGGCCTCCCTGTGCACGGGCGCGTTCGTGCTGGCCGCCGCCGGGCTCCTGGACCACAAGCGCGCGACGACGCACTGGGCGCACACCGATGTGCTCGCCGAGCGCTACCCGCAGGTGGAGGTCGACGCGGACGTCCTCTACGTGGACAGCGGGAGCGTGCTCACGTCCGCGGGCAAGGCCGCCGCGCTCGATCTGTGTCTGCACCTGGTCCGCCTCGACCACGGTTCGTCGACGGCCAACGCCGTCGCCCGCCGCCTGGTCGTCCCGCCCCACCGGGACGGCGGCCAGGCCCAGTTCGTCGCCACGCCGGTGCCCGCCGAGGCCCACCACCCCCTCGCCGCGCTCTTCGCGTGGGCGGTCGAGCGGCTCGACAAGCCGCTGACCGTGGAGGACCTGGCGCGCCGGGCGGGGATGAGCTCGCGCCAGCTGACCCGTCAGTTCCGGTCGGCGACCGGCACCACGCCGCTGCAGTGGCTCCTGACCCAACGGATCCGCCGCGCCCAGGAGTTGCTGGAGACGACCGGCGACAGCGTCGACGCCGTCGCCGAGGCGACCGGCATGGGTACGGCGACGACGCTGCGCCGCCACTTCAACCGGACGGTCGGTGTGCCGCCGGACACGTACCGCCGTACGTTCCGCGCGCGGTCCGGCACCGGTCGCGGCGCCCTGCCTCAGGGCTGACGGCCGACGCAGCAGAGGAACGCGGTCTGCGCGTCGGCACCGGCCGGCACGGCCGCCTTCAGGCCGAACGCCCAGGGCCGGCGCAGTTCCCCGTCCATGGGCTCGAGGTGCGCGTGGACGCGCGCGACCACTTCGGCGTCGAGGCGTTCGCCCCGGCCGACGGCACGGGCCAGGTCCCAGGCGTGGACGCGGGACCAGCAGGGCTACGCGGACATCCAGTCGACCCGCCCCCAGACCCTGGCGTACGGCCTCACGGACTCACCGGTGGGCCAACTGGCGTGGATCGTGGAGAAGTTCAAGGAATGGACCGACTCGCGGGACCGCCCGGAGGACGCCGTCGACCGCGACCAGATGCTCACCAACGTCATGCTGTACTGGCTCACGGGCACGGCCGGGTCGGCGGCCCGCATCCACTACGAGCGGGCGCACGCCGGATGCCAGGGCGCCCCGCCGCGGCCCTCGCCGACATCGACGGCGCTCGCCGTCTTCTCGCACGACAACTTCGTACCGCTGCGCCACATCGGGGACCGGACCAACAACATCGTGCAGTGGACGACCCATGACCGGGGCGGGCACTTCCCGGCGATGGAACAGCCCCACCTCCTGGTGGACGACGCGCGGCGGTTCTTCCGGACACTGCGGGCACAGGCGGGCGGCGGGTGCCGAGACGACCGTCCCCGCACCCGCCGCCGCACGCGCCCCGCTTGTCGGCCGGCGCTACTTGTCGCCCTTGCCGAGCTGCGTCTTGAGCTTCTTGTCGACGGACTCCTGAAAGACGTCCGCGTTGGTGCGCGTTCCCTTGATCAGGTCGTCGCAGAAGGCGGCGACGTCGTCGCCGATGAGTTCCAGGACTCCCTTGCCGGACGCGACACCGCCCTCGAAGAAGTCGACGATCCCCGGGAGCAGGGGCCCGTCGGGCAGGTCGACCGGTCCGACCTTGAAGAAGTACTTCTGCATCTCCTTGTAGACGATCTGGTAGTCCGGTGGGAGCGCCTTGACCCGAGCCTTGTGCGCCCGCCACTCCTTCTTGCCCTCGATGATGTCCTGGATTCCCACATCAGCCTCCCAACTGGCCCAATTTCCTTGCGACGTTCCTGTTCAGCTGCCTGCGCCACCGGTCCCGGAAGTCCCGGGACTCCTCGCCGCCGGCGAGCGCCGCGCAGAAACCCTTGATGTCGGCACCGAGGACCTCGTGAACGCTCTGCCCCTCCCCCGCCGTTTCCTCGAGCAGCCCCAGGGCGCCGTCGAGGATCGGCATCAGGTTGCGCCCCGTGAAGTCCCCATAGGGGGTGAGGTGGAGTTTGATCTGTTCCCACGCCTCCCGATAGTCGGCCGGCAACGCCTTGGCCCGGACCTCGAAGGCCTTGTACTCCCTCGTGAGGTCGCTTCCGGTCACGGTTTCCCAGAAAGTCATCGCCCGCCCTCCTTGAGCTTGTCGATTCGTGAGGAGAGGTACTGCCACTTCACCCAGAACCTGCCGAGTTCTTCGCGGCCCGCGTCGTTGAGCGCGTAGAACTTGCGCGGCGGCCCCATTCCGGACGGCTTCTTCGTCACCTCGACGAGCCCGTTCCTCTCCAGGCGCAGCAGGATGGTGTAGACGGTCCCCTCGACGACGTCGGTGAAGCCGAGTTCGTTCAGCCGACGCGTGATGGCGTACCCGTAGGTCTCCTCGCCGCTGATGATTTCGAGCACGCAGCCTTCGAGCGTGCCCTTCAACATCTCCGTCAGGTCGTCCATCGCGGATCTCCCCTCCGACACCCCCAGTACTGCGTAGTACCGAGTACCACTACACAGTAACACCGAGTACCGGAACGGAGGGGAGCGTTTCAGGAGTCACGCGGGGAGCGTCAGAGGTCGAGGACGGCGCGGAGCGCGTTGTCGACCAGAGACTGCTGTTCAGGGCCGATGTTGCCGAGCAGCGTGCCCGTCTCGAATCGGGACACGGAGAGCTGCAGGACGTTGACCGCGACGACCGAGGCGTCGACCGGCGCGGTCAGGCGCACGCTCATCGCGGTGTCGGGGTGCACGGCGGGGGCGTGCAGGACCAGGGCGACCACAGCGCCGTACGCCTCGGCGAGGCCGTCGAGGCTGACGACGAGCACCGTGCGGTTGCCCTTGCCCGTGTCGATGTCCCAGACGTCGCCCTTGCCGATCGTCACAGGGAGTCGCCCTCACCGTCGAGGTCGACGGGTGCCACGAGGGCGAGCTTGCGGCCGGCGTCGAGCGTCATCTGCCGACGCACGGCTCGCAGGATGTAGTCGTTCAGCGACGGCGCGTCGGCCGCGGCGTCCCGCAGCGGCTGGTCCATCGCGTCGGGGATCCGCAGAGTGATGGCAGTCATGATGTCAAATGTAGTGGCACGGGTGGTGTCAGGACAGGACTCTTGTGTACGCGAGGGGGACGGGGGCCCGTGTCGAGGGGCGGGCGCCGTGTGATGTGGCGTCCCGGCCGAAGCGAAGGTGCGGCTCAGCCGAACGCCGAGCCGCGGCTCAGCCTCAGCCGAGCCGCAGTTCGCCGAAGCGGAACCAGGGCCCCGCCCCACGGGGACCGCGGCTCAGCCGAAGCGCAGAATGCGTGGGGCGAAGGTGCCCTCGGGTCCCGCGGCCCTGCCGACCGCCCACACCGTCGCCGTGCCCGGTACCGGCGCGAGGCGCAGCGCCGCGGAGTCGCCCTCCCCGGCCACCACCGGTTCGCTGTACTCGGCGAAGGCCTCGCCGTCCCAGGCGAGGAAGTCAGGGCCGGGGATCAGCGGCGGGGTGCTGCCCGGCGGGCCCCACTTCAGCGAGCGGGCCACCGCGACCCAGCCGAGACCGCCGGACGCGTCCGGCGCGAGCGAGGTGATGCCGCCGAAGTCGGCGGGTAGGGCCACGCGGTTCCACGACTGGCCGTCGAAGCGGACGAGGAGGGGCGGGATCGGCCGTCCCGGCGGGCCGCCGATGAACCCGCCCGTGCCGCCCGCCCACACCTCGGTCGGCGAGACCGCCAGGATGCTGCCCACGGCCGAGCGCGGGAACCCCTCCACGTGCGTCTGCCGCCACGCCTCGCCGTTCCAGTGCGACACGGCAGCCCCGTCGTTGGCGGCACCCGCGGCCCAGACGTCGTCGGCCGCCTTGACGTGCAGGCCGTACACGACTCCCGGCGGCACCGGCATGTCCCGCCAAGCGCGTCCGTCCCAGCGCAACAGGGCCTGACCGCCGTCCCGGCCGCCGATCAGCCAGGTCTCACCGCCACCCGCGACGACCTTGTCGAGGCGGACCCCGCTCGGCGGCCGGCTGTCGCGCCAGGAGCTGCCGTCGAAGCGGAGCAGGCGGCTACCGCCCGCCGAGTCGCGACCGACGGCCCACTGCGCGGTCGGCGAGGTCCCCGCGATCGAGAGCAGCTCGCCCTGCCAGCGGATCCCGGGCAGGCCCTGGCGCTGCCACGCGGTGCCGTTCCAGCGCAGCACCAGCGGGAAGCCCGGCGCCTCGCGGCCGACGGCGTCGGCGCCCACCGCCCAGGCCCGGTCGGGGCCGAACGCCACGGCCTCGTTCAACCCGGTCTGCGGGCGCGCCTGCGCCGGGACGGGGACGTGCTGCCAGGACGGGGCCTCGGCCGCGGCCGCGGACATGACGGCCACCACGGTCATCAGGGCCGCGAGGGCGGCGACGAGAAGCCTGCGGGCCACGGGCTGCCGCGGCGCCGTGGACGGCCTCGGCACCCTGGTCGGCCTCGGTGCCACGGTCGATTCCGGTGCCACGGTCGGTCTCGGTGCCATGGTCGGTCTCGATGCCACGGTCAGCCTCCCAGCCGCTCGCTCATCAGGTTCGGTTTCGAGCCGTAGGTCTCGACGGTCCCGATGGACAGCAGCGCGGACCCGGCCCGCGCCAGTGCCTGGGGTTTGACGTCGATGGCGTTCGTGCGCTCCGGACCGCGGGTGAACGTGGTGCGGCGGCCGTCCACGCGTGCGTACTTCGACTGGAAGGCGCGGTCGCTGCGGACCTGCAGCCACAGCGCGCCGTCCGGGCCGCGCACCATGTCCTCGGTGTGGGTGTCGCCCAGCGGCGGGTAAGTGGTGCGCCAGGCACGGCCGTTCCAGGTCATCAGGAAGGCGCGGGACACGCCGTCGGCGTACTCGCCGCCGCCGATCGTGACGCGGCCGGAGGGCTCGGGCAGGATCGTGTGCACGTTGCCGTTCGGCGGCAGCGGCACCTTCGCGTCCCGCCATCCCGTGCCGTCGTGGCGCAGGACGGTCCGCCCACCGGTGCGGGTGCTCCCCCAGGCCCAGACGTCGGTGGAGGTGCGCGCCGTGACGCCCATCAGGAACAGCACGTCGTCCGGGGTGGACTCCGTCGTCCAGCGGGAGCCGTCGTAGTGCAGCACCTTCATCCCGGTGTTGTCCTCACCGACCACCCAGGCACCGCCCGGTACGGCGGTGAAGTCCTGGTAGACCGACAGGGTCTGCGGCAGCGGGACAGCGCTCCACTCGCCCGCCGCCGACCGGCGCAGGATCTCGCCCTCCCCGGCGCGGTTGTGGAAGATCCACACCTCCTTGCCGACGAACTGCACCTCGCCGAGCCAGCCCGCCTCCCCGACGCCGGGGAAGGTGGTGTCCCGCGTCCACTTCACGCCGTCCCACCGGTACAGCATCGGCTTCAGGGCACCGAACTCGCCCTCGTACCCCGTCGCCCACGCCTCGTCGGGCCCGCGGGCGGCGAGGTCCTTCACGGTCACCGGCCAAGCGGCGGCGGGCACGGGCAGCGCCGACCAGCGAGGCGTCGCCGCCACGGCCTGCGGCACCGGCGCCGTGGGCGACACCACCGCGGCACACGCGAGCACGAGGCAGACCAGAAGCGCACGGAGACCGTTCACGAGACCCCCCAGGACGTGAAGGTCGCAGATCCTATGGGCGTTTCCCACCAGTGAACAGACGGCATCCGGTCATCGCTGTTCCCTCGACGGCCTGCGGCTCCAGGAGCCGCTAGCGGCGCCCGCCGCACTCCCAGTCGTGGACCTCGACGGCCGCGTACCGGTCCCCGGTGAGCACGGCACGCGCCGCGTCCGCGTCCTGGGCCCGGAGCAGCACCGCCGTGCCCAGCCAGGCGGTGCCGTCGTCGGACAGGAGCGGCCCGTACGCGATCAGGTCGTCGTCCCTGCCGGGCGGCACGTCGGTGTCGGCGGCTTGCCCGGCGCCGAGGCCGAGGACGAAGTACCGGTTGCCGCCGGTCAGTCCGCCGGGGAAGTCCCACATCGTGCGCCCCAGCAGGTTGCGCCAGCGGCGCAGCAGCACGTCCCGGTACGCGCCTGCCTGGTAGTTGGGCTCGTCGAAGGCGAACGCGCGGGCGGAGGCCGCGTCGGGGGCGTCGACGATGTGCACGCTGCCGGTGGGCGTCTCGCCGTCGGCGGCGAAGGTCGGGCCGCGCGCGATCAGCTCCTTGGCGAAACCGTCCATGTAGGACCAGTGCGCCTCCTGCAACTCCTCGCGCAGGGGCAGGGAGTCGGGCCGGTCGCGGTGGTAGCAGATGAATTCCATGCGCAGAGAATCCACCAACGTACGGCGATGATCAACTGGCAGGCGGGGCCGGGCGTCGGATCGTCGTCCATGGCCTGAGCTTCTCCGGGTTCCGTACGGCCCAGATGCGCTTGATGCGCTCCCCCACGACCTCGAAGGCGAACACCCCGACGGTGGCGCCGTCGTGCGTCACCACCAGGCCGGGGCGACCATTCACCGTGTGTTCCACGAACCTCAGGTCCGGCACCCGGCCGACGATGTCGATGAGGCCGTGGGCGATCCGCTCGCCGCCCGCCACCGGGCGGAGCGAGGCGGCGACGCGGCCGCCGCCGTCGCCGGTCGCCGTGGCGTCGGGGTCGAGGAGGCCGATGAGGGCGGTCAGGTCCTTGGCCTGCCACGCCTGCTTGAACTCCCTGACGATGCCCGCCTGCTGGGCCGCCGGGGCCGCGGCGGGCGCCGAGTCACGGACCCGGCGCCGGGCCGACGACGCCAGTTGGCGGCAGGCCGCCGGGGTCCGGCCGACGATGTCGGCCACCTCGGCGAAGGAGTAGCGGAAGACGTCGTGCAGGATGAAGGCGACGCGTTCGGCCGGGGTCATCGACTCGAGGACGACGAGGAACGCCATGGTGATCGACTCGTCGAGGGTGATGCGGTCCGCCGGGTCGGCGGTGGCCGGGGCGGCGCCGGTCCGCCCGTCGACCCACTCCGCACGACCGGGCAGCGGCTCGGGGATCCACTCGCCCACGTAGCTCTCCCGCCTGACCCGTGCCGAGCGGAGCAGATCGAGGCAGATGCGGCCCGCGACCTTCGTCAGCCACGCGCCCGGCGACGCGATGGCCTCCCGCTGTGCCCCGGACATGGCGTACCAGCGGGCGTAGGTCTCCTGCACCACGTCCTCGGCGTCGGCCAGCGAGCCCAGGAGCCGGTAGGAGACACCGATCAGCTGCCGCCGTTCGCTCATGATCGCGTCGAGGCCCGGATCGTGGGCGCCGCGATCGAGGAGGCCGGGGTCGAGCGGGTCGGGTCCGGAGTCGGATGGGCTGGTCATGGTGCGGTCGGCTCCCTCGATCGCGTGCGCTGTCACCCGTTACGACGAGACAGCCCCGTGACATGTGAGATCGACCCGCCGCTCACCCGGCTCACATCCCGTCGGGCTGTCTCGTCGGTGGGGTGGCGCCGGGGCGGGGGGTGATTTCGGCGGCAGCCTCCGCTCGCCCCCGCCCCGGCGTCACTCTCCCTTCGCCCCTGTGAGGAGCTACCCACCATGACCACCACGACCGTCCTCAGCGAGCTCGCCGGTGACTACGTCATCGACCCCGCCCGCAGCCGGACCGGGTTCGTCGCCCGGCACACCATGGGCACCAGGGTGCGCGGCCACTTCGAGTCGTTCGAGGGCGGCGCGCACCTGGACGGCGACGACCCGTCGCGGTCGAGTGCCGAGCTGAGCGTCCGGGCCGCGAGCATCCAGACGCACAACCCGCAGCGCGACGAACCCCTGCGCACCAAGTTCCTCGACGCGGTCAACCACCCTTACATCACCTTCCTGTCGACCCGGGTCACGCAGGTCGACGGGACCCGCTTCAAGGTCACCGGTGATCTCACCGTGCGGGGCGTGACCAAGACGGTCACCGTCGACTTCGAACTGACCGGCGCCGAGCAGGACCCGGTGGACGGCCTCCGGGCCGGCTTCCGGGGCAGCGTCACGATCGACCGCAAGGACTGGGGCGTGAACTGGAACGCCGCGACCGGGGTCATGGTCGCGGCGAAGGTGACGCTGGAGTTCGACGTGGCCGCGGTCCGCCGCTCCTGACCCACCCGTCACCCGCGCGACACCTTCCCGCCGACATGCCGCCACACGGGCTGTGACCATCCCAAGATTCACTCGTTTGACGGAGGGCAGCGGCCGATGTCATCAGCCTTTGGGAGGCGGCCTCTCCATGCCCACATCCGGCACCCGCACCTCGGGTCCCGCACAGCGGATCTCTTTCGGTCAGGCCGAGGCGGCCCTCGTCGACCGCTACACCAACCTGGTGCGGCTCGCCTATCTGATCCTTCCCGTCGCCCTCTCCCGGCACCGCCGCGTGCTCGTCGCGCACGCCCTGGTGCAGCGCGCGCTGCCGGGGCCCTGGGGCTTGCGTTCCCGGGGCACGACCGCGCGGGTCCCCGCGCAGCGCACCGGCACCGGGTCATCCGGCGCCACCTGGCTGCTCCTTCGGGTGGTGCGGGCGGCGTTGGCGTACGAGCGGCGTCCTCGGGGCTGGCCGAAGCGGCTCCCGCCGCCGAGGGCGCTGCGGCTGGCACTGCCCGTGGTGTGGGGGCTGCGCCTGTTCCCGAGGGCGGGCGGTGTCGACGAGGTCGCGCTCGCGCAGGCCTGCGCCCAGGTCTCTCCCGCTGCCCGCGCCGCATTCGTGCTGCGGCGCCTCGACGGGCTCGCGGACGCGGAGGTCGTGGAGCTGCTCGACGCCGCGGGCGCCGAGCGGGCCGGGGACGCGCTGCGTGCCTCGTACCGCCTGGAGGAGACGGCAGGTCCGGCGGCCGAATCGCTGCTGCGGTCCCGGGAGTTCGACGCCTGCTCCGTGCAGACCCGGCCCACCGATCTGCTGCGGCGCAGGCGCCGGGTCCGGCTCGCGTGGGCGGCGGTGGCGCTGCTCCTCCTCAGCGGCCTGGTCCTGACCGGCCTGGAGGCGAAGGGCGACCAGGAGTCCAGTCCCTCGACCGGGCCCGCGGCGGCCACCGCCGACCGCCTCCTGCGCGCCCCCGCCGAGGAGTGGGCCGACACCGCCCGCGTCGACTTCACCGCCTGGCCGCCCCGCGGACCGCGAACGGACGACCGCGCCCTGCTCACCCGCGCCCTCGCCGCATGGACCGACCCCGGCCGCGGCGTGCGCGTCACATCCGCTCCGGCCACCTCCACCGAACCCCCGGGCCGAACACCGCGGTTGCTGTACGCCGGCGTCGTCGACGGCCGCACCGTCGTCCTGTTCCACGACGCCGAGCGCGTCATCCGCTACAGCGAGGACACTTCCGGCGCCGAGCCCGCGCTCGACTTCGCCCGCGCCGACAACGCCGACGTGACCACGGCCGCCGCGGTGGCCGTCAGCCGTGACGACGACCGCACCCGGTACCTCACCGCGCCGTGGATCGCCGAGACGCACACCCGCGACCTGCTGCGCCCCACCGCCACGAGCACGCCGTTGAGCGTCTCGGACGACGGCGTCACCGCCCCCGTGCCCGACCCCGCCGTCGGCCGGTCCTGCGACGCCTGGCCCGCGCTGCAACTGCGTTCCTCCGCGCGCATCGTGGAGAAACACGCGTTCCTCGTCACCGACCTCGGCGGGCTGCTGCCCGTCCATCTGACGTACACGCCGCTGCCCGGCCCCGGGGCCCCCGCCCGCCAGCCGCGCGAGGCCATGAGCCCGCAGGCCCTCGCCGGTTGGGCACGGACGGCCTGCAGGCTGCCCGAGCTGCGCCGGGGCACGCGGTCGGTCAACGTGTGGGACTTCGCCGAGCAGGACCTGCCGGAGGGCGACGGGCGGGCCCTGTGGTCCTGTGCCCGCGCCACCACCTGGCGCGGCCCCGGTGACGTGCTCCTCCAGTTCAAGGCACCCGCGACACGGGCCACGGCTCCCGCTCCCGTGATCGCCCGCGCCCGGTCCACCGCCGCCTGCGGCCGGTTCGGCCAGCACGTCGTGGCGAGCACGGCCTGGCGGGCGGACTCGGGCAAGCGGTATCTGCTGGCCGCCGGGAGCCGCGAGGTCACCGGCATCGACGTCACGGGGGACGTCGACGTCTCCGAGCAGGGCCGGACCCTGGCGGAACCGGCACCGCGCGGCGCGCAGGCGCGGGTGCGGGCCCGGCTCAGCAACGGCGAGACCCTGGCCCCGCCCGGGCCCGCGACGCCCCCGGGGCGGTCCGGATAGCCGCGGCGGCAACTCTGCACCGCCCCCTGCACCCCGCGGGAGTGCCCAGGAGAGGGCGAGGGGGTTGACGGGCCCTTCCCGTCAATCCGTGCACGCGGGACGGCGCCACCCTCAGCATGAAGGTGCGGCGCCCCCCTCCGCGCAGCCAGCGGCAGGTTCGTCCCGGTTCGCCGCGTCGATCAACGGCAGGCCGAGGAGCGACAGGGCCACGCCGCGCAGCGGCGCGGGACAGGTGGGATCCAGCGGAGGGCGGGCCTCAGCGATGTCGCCTGCGCACAGCGAGACACCACGCCGGTACGTCCCCGGCAACGCGCGGCCCCTCAGGAAGGAAGAGCGACCAACCACCCGTCGAACGCCCCGTGTACGACACATGCACGCTCGACGCCCCCTACAACCACCCGCCGCGCTCGATGTGTCGAAGTCTGCGACCCCTGCGAAACCGCCCCGGCGCCACCACCGGCGAGCCCGCCGCCGGTGCCACCGGCGGCATCGACACACGACACCAACGGAGTTCCCGTGCACCTGCGCACCCGCACACCGGTCGCCCGGCTCACCGCGACCGCCGCACTCGCCCTCGCCACCCTCGCCCTCGGCATGGCGCCCGCCCACGGTGCCGACACGGCGGCCTCGACCGACGACCCGCCGGAGGCCGCCTACACGGTGAGCCTCACCAGCAGCGAGAGCACAGCCGACTACGCCCACCGGGACGTCGACCTCACCGGCACGGTGACCCGCGCCGACGGCTCCCCCGTGGCCGACGCGCCGGTCGAGCTGCTCAAGTCCGTGCTGTACGACACCTGGAACCCGTGGGGCGACCCCATCGACCCGACCGAGCGGGAGACCCTGGACCTGGGCACGGTCCGCACGGACACCAAGGGGAACTTCACGCTCCGCGACGTGAAGGCGGACCGGTGGGAGGACAAGGACAGCGTCTTCCTCTTCCCCCGCCACCGGGTGGAGTTCCAGGCCTCCTACGACCCGGGCGACCCCTCGGACAACGAGATCTACTTCGGCGACACCACGGTCGCCGCCCAGCCGGTCGCCAGCACCCTCACCTACAAGGTCAACCGCACCAAGGTGCGCGAGGGCGACACCCTGATCGTCACCGGCAAGGTCACCTGGCCCGCCGGGCACGGCCCCGTCGCAGGCACCCGCATCCTCCTGCGGACGTACTACGAGTCGGCGTACAACGCGCAGGCCAGGACCGACGCGAACGGGAAGTTCACCGTGCGCGCCAAGATCCGCGGCTACGACAACGAGTTCGTGGTCTTCTCCGCGCCCAAGGACTACTACATCGCCGGGGCCAGCATGGACCTGCCCGTCAAGAACGTCACCAGGCCGACCACCGCCGACGTCACTGGCTGACCGCGAGGTCGCCGGGGCGGGAGCGGCACCCGCCCCGCCCGGCCGTTCCTCGGCGTCGGCCCGGCCGCACCACGGGCGACCGGCGCGGCACCGGCGTCGAGCACCGCGTCGCCGTTCGCCCTCGCCCACTCGGTCAGCACGTGGACCGGGTCGATCAGCGTCGCCCCGAGCGGGGTGAGTTCGTCCTCGACGCGGGGCGGCACCTCCGCGTACGCGGGACGGCTGACGAGTCCGTGCGCCTCGAGGCGCCGGAGCGCCTGGGTGAGCGTCTTGCGGGAGATGTCTCCGATCACCTTGATCAGCTCGCCGTGGCGCGAGCCATCGCCCAGGAGTCGCTCGGCGGTCCCGATGTCCTCACCGTCGTGGACGCGCCCGAGCCCCGACCCCTTCCCACGGAGGTGCGTGTCCGTGTCGGGGCGATCGGCCTCAACCCGGTGGAGGCGCGCCTGCGCGCCGGCGAGTTCCCGCTGATCGGGCGGCCGCCGTTCGCCCTCGGCCGGGACGTCAGCGGCACGGTCGAAAGGGGCCGCAGGCGTGGCGGTTCAGGTCCGGCGACGAGGTGTTCGGGATGCCGCTGTTCCCACGGCCGGCGAGCAGGTACGCCGAGGTCGTGGAGGCGCCCGCGCTGCACCTGGTACGGAAACCCGCGTCGCTGTCGCACGTGGAGACGGCGGCGCTGCCGCTCGACGGGGGTCACCTCCAGGGCAAGCTCGTCCTCCCCCTCTGACTCCCCCTCCGAACCCGCCGTGCGGCCCCGTCTGCCGGGAGGCTCGCCATCGGACCAGGACCGTGGTCCTGGTCCCGAGCTCCGCCCCGAGGACAGGGGCCTGCTGGCACTGGGTGCCACAATGGTGCACGTACGACCGTCACAGCGCACCCGGCACCGGCCCGGCAGCGGAGCCGGGCCGAGGAGAGGAACACCAGCTGATGACGGACCGACACCGCGCCGAGCGGGCGCCGGGGGCGGTCGTGCCGCCGTGGTCGCGCGCCGACGGCCTGATCGTCGCGGGTGTGATGGCCCTGGACCTGGCCGGCTACGCCCTCAGCGAGGAGGGCGAGGGCAGCCCGGCCACCGTGGCCGGTCTCACCGCGGTCGCCGTGTCGGGGCTGCCGCTGCTGTTCCGGCGTCGGCACCCGCTGGCGGCGTTCGTCGGGACGCTGGCCCTGAGTGCGGTGATCAGCCTGGTCACGGTGGGGCCGCGCGGGCTCTCGGCCGCGCTCGTCGTCGCCCTCTTCACGGTCGTGCGCGGCGCCGGCACCCGGATGACGGTGGCGGCGGGCGCGGCGTGTCTCGCCCTGCCCTTCGTCAACCGGTTCACCGGGCCGTGGCCCGCGCCCATGGACCTGGTCGGCACGGCCCTCGCCACCGTCCTCGTCATCGGCTCCGCCCTCGCGGTCCACCGCTGGCAGCGGGACGTGGAGGCGAACCGGCGGCTTCTCGCCGACCGGGCGGTGGCCGAGGAGCGCCGCCGCATCGCGCGGGAGCTGCACGACATCGTGTCCCACCACATCACCACCATGCAGTTGATGGCGGGCGGCGCCCGCGCCAATCTCACGCACGCCCCGGAGGTCGCGCGGGGCGCCCTGGTCACCCTGGAGGACTCCGGCCGCATGGCCCTGCGCGAGATGCGTCAGCTCCTCGACGTGCTGCGGGCCGACGACGAACCGGACGACGCGCTCCCGTCACCCCAGCCCGGAGCCGCGGACCTCGATCGCATCGTCGCCGAGTCCCGCCTTGCGGGGCTGCCCACCGGTTTTCGCGTCCACGGCGAGGAGCGCCCGCTGCCGCCGACCGTGGGCCTCACCGTCTTCCGCATCGTCCAGGAGGCCCTGACCAACGCGCGCAAGCACGCGGGCGGCGAGGCGCGGGCCGAGGTGCTGCTGACGTACGGCGTCGACCGGGTCGCCGTCGAAGTGCGGGACGACGGCGGGGGCGCACTGGTACCGGCGGGGCACCGGGCACCGTCGCGTCCGGGACGCACCGGGTACGGCCTGGTCGGCATGCGCGAGCGGGTCGCGCTGCACGGCGGCTCCCTGACGACCGGACCCCAGGAGGACGGCGGCTTCGCGGTGACGGCGAGCCTGCCGCTGGCCCCGGGCGACGAGGAGGGGCTGCCGCGATGACCGCGTCACCGGACCGCCCCTCCCTCCCGACGGCCGCGTCGCCGACCCCCGCCTCCGCCCCCACCCCCGCCTCCGAGAGCGGGGCCTCCGGCCGCGTCCGTGTGCTCATCGCCGACGACCAGCCGCTGGTGCGCCGCGGACTCGCCCTGATCCTCACCCCCGACCCGGCGTTCGACGTGGTCGGCGAGGCGGAGAACGGTGAGCAGGCGGTCGCGCTCGCGCACCGGCTGCGGCCCGACGTCGTCGTCATGGACATCCGCATGCCCGTGCTCGACGGGGTCGGGGCGACCGAGGAGCTGGCGCGGGTGCTGCCCCGCTGCCGGGTGCTGGCGCTGAGCACCTTCGACATGGACGAGTACGTCGTGGGGGCGCTGCGCGCGGGCGCGTACGGGTTCCTGCCGAAGGACAGCGCGCCAAAGGAGCTGATCGCGGCGGTGCGCACCGTGCACGCCGGTGAGGCCGTCGTGGCCCCGCGGCTGCTCACGCGGCTCATCTCCACGTACGTCCGGAGCCCGCACCCGGCCCCGCGGCCCGCACCCGCGGTGGAACGGGGCGAACTGACGCCCCGCGAGGTCGAGGTGTGGCGGCTGATCGCCACCGGCCTCGACAACGGGCAGATCTCGCGGGCGCTGGAGATCAGCGCCTCGACGGTCAAGAACTACATCACCAGCATCTTCGTCAAGCTCGGTGTCCGTGACCGCGCGCAGGCGGTGATCGCCGCCTACGAGTCCGGTCTGGTCGAGGCGGCGTCCCGCACGGCGGACGGTCGAGGGGCCGTCGGGACGGGTTCGTCGGAAGCGTCGACGCTGTGACATAGATCCCTGCGCGGAGCGGTGAACGCCGCTACCGTGATGCCGGTGCTTGGGAAGTAGGCACATCAACAGGTGACTTGTCGGTCGAAGCGGAAAAGTATTCGGCCGCGAGCACCCACGGACACCTTTGTGTCCGCTGTGTCCACGGACAGCTGATGTGCGCTGCGCCCAGGCTGTGAGGGAGACCCGAACCGTGAGTCAGGACCACCTGGACTCGATCCCGTCCGACTCCGGCCACGAGGCCGAAGGACCGCCCGCGACCGCCGCGGAGCCGGGACAGCACGAGGTAGCCCTGCGCAACCGTCAGGTGGCGCACGCCTGCGTCGCGCGCGCCCAGGACGTACTCATCGACCGCTACCGGCTCGGCTCAGCGCGCGTCGCGTTCGACCTGCTGCGCCGGACGTCGCAGCAGATGAACATCAAGCTGCACACGTTGGCCGACGCGGTGGTCCGGGTCCCCGGCCCCGACACGGACGCCGACCTGTGGTTTCCCGGGCGGGCCCGCTACAGCCCGCCCCCGCTGCCCGGCCTCGCGGGGCGGGAGGGCGACCTCAACGGGCACGGGGCGGTCCTGAAGTCCACGCTGCGGCGGGTCCTGCACCTCACGCGGGCCGGGATGGGCAACGTCCAAGTGGCGGAGCACGGGATGCTGCGCCTGGAGAGACACCTGGGCCTGAGCCGCGAGTTCACCGAGTTCTTCGCCTTCGTGCAGGACTCGACGACGGCGTGCGCGCAGGCCGCCCAGGAGGGCCGGCAGGTGACGATCAAGGACGTGGCCGTCGCGGAGATCTTCGACGAGGACTCCCGGCGCGTCATCCTGCACGCGGGCAGCCGCGGCTGCCACAGCGTGCCCCTGACGGGGCCGGGCGGAGCCGTGCTCGGCATGGTCTCCTCGCACCACGAACGCCCCCTGGTCGGCTTCACCCGCACCCAGCTCGACGAGTTGGAGGCCCTCGGGCAGCAGGCAGGGCGCTGGCTGGCCTGGCACCGCAACACCCGCGTCCTGGACGCCCTCGAACACCTCCACGCAGCTGCGGCCGCCCTGCGCTGACCCGGCGGTGCCCGTCCGGTGCGCCGGTCGGCGGCGAGCCCGCTCACACCCGCCGCCACCGCGCGCACGTCCAGGAGAAGAGACCGAACGCCACCAGGGCCAGCGCCACCGCCACGAGCAGCCACGGTCCCGCCGGGGTGTCGCGGAAGGAGCGCAGGACGTCGTCCATGCCCTTGGCCTCCCCCGGCTCGTGCCGCACGGCGGCCACCAGGACGAACACACCGGCCGCGGCGAAGACGGCGCCGCGGCCGCTGCCGCCCACCACGCCGAGGGTGTCCACGGTCCGCCGCACCGGAGCGGACATCTCGTGCGTCCGCAGGTGCTTGTGGTATTTGCGCCGCACCGCCCGTACCGCGATCCACAGCCCGGCCGCGGCCACGCCCGCGCCGGCGGCGCCGACGAGCCACTGCCCCGCGGGCCAGCCGAGCGCGGTCGCCGTCACGTCGTCGCTCTGGCGGTCCGAGGAGCCGCTGCCGCTGCCCTTGTCCCCGGTGACGTAGGCCAGGACCGAGTAGCCGACCACGGCGTAGAAGACGGCCCTGCCCGCCGAGGCCAGCCGCTTCCTCGCCCGGTGGCCGTCCGGTCCCGCCTGCCCGAACAGCGCCTCCGAGAGCCGCCACAGCGCCATGCCCGCGAGGGCGAGCCCGAGGAACCACAGCAGGGCGCTCCCGAAGGGCTTGTCGGCGATCTCCGTGAGGGCGCCGCCCCGGTCGGCCTGCTTCCCGCCGCCGTCGGTGAACGCGATGCGCAGCGCGAGGACGCCGACGAGCGCGTAGAGGACGCCGCGCGCCATGAATCCCGCCCGCGCCGCCGTCCCGACGGCACGTCCCTTCGCCACGCGGCGCGCCTGCCGCCTTCCGTCGCGTACGACCCCGTCGAATCCCATGGACCCGCGGGTGCCCCGGTCCCGCGGGGCGATGCGTGGGAATCGGCCACTCTCGGGACGGCAGGGCCCGCACACGCTTTCTGTGCCCCGTACACGGGGGCCGTTGAAGCGCACGGAGCGGGGTAACCGGAGGGCAGACCGTGCCAACCGCGTGTGAGGGTGCGTCATGTCGGATGCTTCGCTGCGGGCCGTCGGCTGGGCCCAGTCCTTCCCCGTGTCCCGAGGCGTCAGAGCCGGGCGGGAGTGGGCTCGCGCCCACGTGGAGTCCCTGGGGTGGGCGAGCACCGACCCCGACGCGGTGGACTCCGTCGTCCTCGCGGTGTCCGAACTCGTCACCAACGCCCACCACCACGCCCGCACCAGCGCCCAGGTCGTGCTGACCTGGGACGGCCGCGCACTGCACCTGACCGTCCACGACTCCGGGCCCGGGGCCCCCGCGCCGCGCTCGGCGGACGACACCAGCGTCAGCGGCCGCGGCCTCGCCATCGTGGACGCCCTCGCGGACACCTGGAGCATCCATCCCACGGCGGACGGCAAGACCATCACCGCCTGCTTCAAGGGGCCCGGCGCCGCCCACTGCTCCCGCCGCGAGCACTGACCCGCTCCCCCTGCGGCCGTACTGCCTCTCTCCGACCCCTCACTGCCTCTTTCTGACCCCTCGGGCCCCTTTGGCTCCTTTGGCTCCCCCGATCCCCCTCCGCTGCGCCGAGCCGCGACGCAGGTATGGACTTGACCGCGCGGTCTCCCTACGCTCTGCACCGCATCACGAAGTGAGAGCGCTCTCAGCAACTCTGGTCCACCCCACCCCCGTTGGAACGACGAGAGGTTCCCCACTGTGAGACGCACCATCCCCGCGAGACGCACCGGCGGCGCACGCCTCGGCCTGTCCGCCCTGCTCCTGATGGCCACCTGCGCCGGTACCGGGCTCTCCTCCGCCGCTGCCGCCGACCGCGAGGCCACCGCCGACCGCACATCCCGACCACCCGCCTCCGCCGCCCTCCTCGACGCCATGGAGCGCGACCTCGGCCTGACCCCCGCCGCCGCCCGTGAGCGGCTCGCCGACGAACGGCGGGCCACCACGACCGAGCGCGCGGCACGCAAGGCCGCCGGCGCCGCTTTCGCCGGCGCCTGGTTCGACGAGGAGCGCCGCGGCCTCCATGTCGCCGTGACCCGGCGCAGCGCCCTCGCCGACGTCCGCGCGACCGGCGCCGACGTCCGGCTCGTCGAGCACAGCGCCAAGGAGCTCGACGCGGCGAAGGCCCGCGTCGACAAGCTCGACGCGCCCGCGGACGTGGCCAGTTGGCGCGTCGACCACAAGGCGAACCGCGTCGTCGTGGACGTCGTCGCCGGACATCGCGGCGACAACGATGTCAGCACCTTCCTGCGCAAGGCACGCGCGACAGCGCCCGTACGAGTGGCGACGGTTCCCGAAGGCCCCAAGACCTTCGCCGCGGGGACGGTCGGCGGCGACCCGTACTACACCGGCAACGTCCGCTGCTCCATCGGCTTCTCGGTGCACGGCGGCTTCGTGACGGCCGGGCACTGCGGGCGCGCGGGCGCGTCGGTGCGCGGCTGGGACGGCTCCGCCATGGGCACGTTCCAGGGCTCCTCGTTCCCGGGTGACGACTACGCGTACGTGTCCATCGGGCACGGCTGGTGGACCGTCCCGGTCGTCCTCGGCTGGGGCACCATCCCCGACCAGCTCGTGCGCGGCTCGGCCGAGGCGCCGGTCGGGTCGTCGATCTGCCGCTCCGGGTCCACCACGAAGTGGCACTGCGGCCGGCTGCTCGCCAAGAACGAGACCGTCAACTACTCGGACGGCACGGTCGTGCACCAGCTGACCAAGACCAGCGTCTGCGCCGAAGGCGGTGACTCGGGCGGCTCGTTCATCAGCGGCGACCAGGCCCAGGGCGTGACCTCGGGCGGCTGGGGCAACTGCAGCAGCGGCGGCGAGACATGGTTCCAGCCGGTGAACGAGATCCTCGGGCGCTACGGGCTCCGGCTGCACACCGCCTGATCACGTACGACCGGTGAGCCCCGCCTGCCCGCCCCCGGGCAGGCGGACTCCGGGGCGCCGAGAGACCGCGCACGCGTCATGCGGCCTCGGGCGCCCCGGACTCGCTCAGTCCTCCAGGGCGTCCACCACGTCGTCGAGGCGGACGAACTTGAAGCCCGTGGCCTCGCGTCCCGACTGCTGCGGGGTCTCGTCGCCGTCCTGGACCACGAGGAGCCCGTGCGGGTACTTGGCGCCGAGCGGGGCGTTCAGGGCGGCGGCCCCGTCGCACTCCTGCGAGCCGTCGAGGGTCGCGGAGGCGGCGGTGACACGGAAGCCGCCCTCGTACTCGTTGCCCTCTCCGTCATCGCCGCGTTCGCGGTCGTACGCGGCGAAGGTGTCGTCGCCCTGACTGGACGCCAGGACGTAGCCGTCGCCGTCGCGTTCGGTGAGGAGCGTGAGGCCTTCCACGTCGGCGGCGAGCCGCTTGCCGCCGTAGCCGGGGTCGGCGCCCCGCACGCACTCGTCGGTGGCCTCGTCGTAGGTGCCGGGCACGCCGTACTCGCGCACCTTGTCGACGAGGGTGGGCGTGCCGGTGAGGTCGGCGCGCAGCCGCCAGATGCCGACGTCCTCCTGGCCCGCGTAGAGAGTGCCGTCGGCGGGGTCCACGACCATGCCCTCGACCTGGGGCAGTTCGCCCGGTTCGGCGCACGGCGTCCACGAGGTGCCGTCGGGAAGCTTGAAGGCCGACGGCAGGTCGAGGGTGCGTATCGTGCGGTAGCCGACCGTGCCCGAACGGCCGGGCAGCAGTTCCAGGAGGGCCACACGGGTCCGCTCGCGCCTGCTGACGAGGGCGTAGGAGCGGCCCGTGGTCCGGTCGGTCCAGGTGGCCAGGCCGTAGGCGGTGCGCTGTTCGTTGATCTCGCCCTGGTCGGCGGAGAAGACAGGTGCGGCGGCCGGGTCGGTGACGTCGGTGAGCGGGCCGCCGGGGCGGTCGCGGTCGATGCGGTAGAACCGCAGCCGGTCGTTGCCCCGGTCACTGGTGACCGCGATGTCGGCGCGGCCGGTGGACAGCTTGAGGCCGTGGACCAGGTCGACGTTGTTGAAGCGGCCGGGGGCGTCGCCGGGGGCCGGTCCGGCGGGTGCGGGCAGGTGCTGCACCTGGCGCGCGTCGAGGTCGTACACCCGCAGGCCTCCCTCCTTGGCGGTGGCGACGACCAGACTGCGGCCCGGGTCCGCGGCGTTCCGCCAGATCGCCGGGTCGTCCGCGTCGGAGTTGCCGCCCGCCTCGTCGTCGTACAGCGGCGCCGTCTCCGCCCGGGGCGTGAGCGCGGGCAGGGCGCCGGACGCCTGCGCCTGCGCGGGGGCAGCCGCCGCGAGTGCGGCCAGGGCGGTCGCGACGGCGAGGACGCTCGGTCTGCGGATACGGACCTTGGCCACGGAGGGGCTCCTTCGGTTCCTGACGGACGCGCCCTGGCGGACGCGGTCCCGGCGGCTGCTGCCGATGACGGATTTCGGTTCGTGTCGCACCCGCGGCGCACCCGGCCTTTTGACCGACCGCGTGCGCCCGCAGGCTCTTTTGTGCTCATGCGGGGTGACGGGCGGAAGTACGCCCGCGGACGAGCGCACGTCATGCGCCCGAACGCCTTGCGCATGACAGGGACACTGGCGCGAAAGCGCTGTCTCCCGGGCGCCCTTGCCCGGCCGACAATGACGGCAGTCGGACACGGGACGGGGGAATCCGGTGAGGTACACGTGCTGCCCCGACGGAACGTGGGAGCGGGCCGCCGCCCGCCCGGCGCCCGCCCTCAGGCCCGGGGTCGTCGCCTACCGGGGCTTCCGATTCGACCTGACCGGGGCCCGGCGGCGGCTCGAACTCCCCGACTTCATGACGACGTTGGTGATCCTGTTCGGGCAGCGCCTGAGCATCTCGGAGGCCGCCGCCGACGCGGGGCGCGCGACCAGGTCGACGTACAGCTCCGTGTACGCCGGGATGCAGTCGCGGGCCCGGCTCGGCGAGCACGACGGGCGGCTCAGCGGCGTGGAGGTGGTGATCGCCCCGTGGGCGGCGTACACGCTGTTCCGTACGCCGATGAACGCGCTGGCCAACCAGTTGGTGGAGCCTGCCGACCTGCTGGGCCCCCGGTTCCGCGGCCTCGACGAGCGTCTGGACCTGTGTCCGGACTGGGCCGCGCGCTTCGCGCTCCTGGACGTGACGCTCACGAACTGGCTCCAGGACGGGCCGCGCGGCTCGGCGGAGGTGCTGTGGGCCTGGCAGCGGATCAACCGCACCGCGGGCCGGATACCCGTGCACGCCCTGGCGCGCGAATGCGGCTGGAGCGAGCGGCACTTGGAGCGGCGCTTCGAGCAGCAGCTCGGGCTGCTCCCGAAGACCGCGGCGCGCGTCCTGCGCCTGCGCAGCGCCGTCGGCCTGCTGTCCCAGGGGCACAACGGAGCCGCGGCCGCCTCCCTCGCGGGCTACTCCGACCAGGGCCATCTGAGCCGGGAGTTCAAGGGCATGACGGGCTGGACCCTGTCGCGCTTCGCCCGCACCCGCGCCCTCGCCCACAGCGGCCCGACGGAGGTGGACCGCGGCGAGCGCAGGCCCACGAGCCTGGTCCTGCCGGACTGACCCGGCCGGTCCGACCGCGCCCGCGCTCCGGGCATCCCCCGCTCCCCCGGCACGCGCCCGTGCGCGTTCCCCGGACACCGGCCTTCGCATACTGGATCGAGCCATCCCCCGGCGAGGTCGGTTTTCTTCAATACGTCCCCGTGCCCCTTTGCGAGGCTGCGTCGCACCACCGGCGTGGCCGGCGTCCCGCGGACGCCGACTCGGCGCCGGGCCGGACCGGCTGACCACCGGCACCCGGCACCCACCCGTCCGAACCGAGGCATCGCCCCAGCGGCGACCGACAGAGGAAGACAACGGGGGAAGCACATGCCCATGCCACGCGCCGAGAGCGTGCGTGCCGTCCTGGAGGCCGACGGATACGCCGTCGTGGACCGACTCGCCGGACAGCGGCACGCCATCGAACTCCTGCAGGACATCGGCCGGTTCGTGCCCCAGTACACGGGCACCGTGGAGCACGAGGTCGTGCACCGTCCCGGCAACGACGGCCGCGCCTATTCGCAGAGCCGCAACACGATCCGCGCCCACACCGAGGCCCCGGGCTGGGACCCGAGCCCGCGCCACCTCGCCCTGTACTGCCACCGGCAGGCCCGCTGCGGCGGCGGCCACACCGACCTGCTCGACGGACGGCTCCTGGAGAAGCTGCTCGCCCCGGCCGAGCACGCCCTCCTGACCGGGCCCCGGCTCACCTTCCCCGGCCCCGGGGGCGGAACCGTCACCGTGCCCATGCTGTACGAGGAGGACGACGGCCGCCCGGTGCTCAGGTTCAGCTACAACCTCCTGACCGCAGCCGACTACGACGCCGCCCTCGACGCGTCCCCGGAGCCGGAGCTGCTGCCCTTCGGCCGCGCGGGCGCGGCCCTGGCGCGCCGGGTGAGCGAGCTGTTCGACCAGTACCGCACGCGGATCCTGGTCCCCGACGGCTGCCTGCTCATCTGGGACAACCAGCGGATGCTGCACGCCCGTTCCGCGTACGAGGACGCGGACCGCCACCTGACGCGCTACTGGATCGCCGCATGAGCGGCCGGGGAACCCGCACGGTGTCGGGCCGCAGGCTGGCCGCGCTGGTGCGTGAGCGGTGCGCGGACCCCGACCTCGCGCACGATGTCGACGTGGTCGGCCAGGTCCTTCCTTTCAAGGTCAGCGGCCATGCCATCGACCATCTGGTGGACTGGAAGAGCGCCCCGGACGACCCGCTGTACCGGCTGCTCTTCCCGCACCGCGACATGATCGACCCGGTGCACTTCCGGGCCGTGGAGCGCGCTCTGGGGAACCCGGCGAAGCTGCGGGCCACGGTGGCGACCGTCCGCCGCGACCTCAACCCGCACCCCGGCGAGCAGCTCACTCGGAACATCCCTCGCCTCGACGGGGGCGACGAGGTCGAGGGCGTCCAGCACAAGTACGCCCAGACGGCGCTCGTCTTTCCCCGGCACGGCCAGACCTGCCACTCCTACTGCTCGTACTGCTTCCGCTGGGCGCAGTTCGTGGGCGACCCTGGACTGCGCATCGCCGCCGACGGGCCGCGCCGCGTCACCGACTACCTGCGCCACCACCCCGAGGTCAGCGACGTCCTGTTCACCGGCGGGGACCCGCTGGTGATGCGCACGGACCTCCTGGAACCGTACGTGGAGGCGCTGCTGCGGCCTGGCCTTGAGCACATCACGACGGTGCGCATCGGCACCAAGGCGCTGTCGTTCCACCCGGCGCGGCTGGTCAGTGATCCGGACGCGGCGCCACTGCTGCGTCTCCTCGAACGCCTGGTGTGGGCGGGCCGGCACGTCGCCGTCATGGTGCACGTCTCGCACCCGCGCGAGCTGGAGCCCGACCTGACACGGCTCGCCGTCGCCGCCCTGCGCGCCACGGGCGCCGAACTGCGCTCGCAGGCGCCCGTCGTCCGGCACGTCAACGACGACCCCGGTGTGTGGGCGGACTCCTGGCGCGCGCAGATCGCCCTCGGGATCCACCCGTACTACCTGTTCGTCGAGCGGGACACCGGGGCGCGCCGCTACTTCGGGCTGCCGATCCAGCGCGCGCATGAGATCCACCGCGACGCGACGACGCAGCTCTCGGGGCTCGGTCGCACCGCGCGCGGTCCCGTCATGTCGACGACCGAGGGCAAGGTGACCGTGGACGGGCCGACCCGGCTTCCCGGCGGCGAGCGGGCGTTCGCGCTGCGCTTCCTGCAGGCCCGCGATCCCGACCTGGTGGGCCGCCCCTTCCACGCCCGCTGGGACCCGGACGCGCAGTGGTGGTCCGACCTCGTGCCGAGCGCGGAGCACGACCGGCGGTTCTTCCCGCAGGGCGCGCCCGCCGTGCCCGCGGGACGAGGGGGCCCGCGCTGAACGCCTCCCCGGCGGGTTCCGCCACGGGTGTCGCGCTCGCGGCCGTGTCCGCCTGCGCCTTCGGCACGGTCGGCCCGGCCACCAAGGTCCTCGACTCGGCGGGCCTGACGGCGATGGAGATCGCCCAGGCCCGCCTGTCGGTCGCGGCGGCGCTGCTGCTCGCGTTCGTCGCCCTGACCCGGCCGCGCGCCCTGCTCGCCGCGGCCCGGGAGGCGTACGGCGTCATCGCGGTGCTCGGCGTCTTCTCCTTCGCCACGCTGCAGACCCTGTGCGGTGTCGCGGTCGCCCGGATCCCCGTCGGTGTCTTCGTGGTGCTGCAGTTCCTGGCGCCGGTGATCGTCGTCGGCTGGCTGCGGTGCGTGCGGCGGGTGCCGCAGCCCCGCCTCGTGTGGGCGGGGACGGCCGTGGTGCTCGTGGGGCTGCTGCTCGTGGGCGAGGTGTGGTCGCGGTTGCGGCTCGACGTGGTGGGGGTGCTCGCGGCGCTGGGGACGGCGGCGGCGCTTTCGGTGCGTTTCCTGGTGGCCGGGCGGGCGCTGGTGCGGCACGATCCGGTCACCGTGACCGCCCTCGGCATCGCGGTCGGCGCGCTCGCGCTGAACGTCGTCTCGCCGGTGACGGGTTTCCCCTACGGCTCGCTCGGCGACACGGTCCGCCACGAGTCGGTGTCCGCGCCCGTCTGGGTGGTCGTGGTGTGGGCCGCGTTCGTGGCGACGCTCGTGGCGTACGTCAGCGGCATCGCGGCCCAGCGGTACCTGGCGCCGTCGGCGGCGAGCCTGTTCGCGACGCTGGAGGTGGTGGCGGGGGCGGGGGCCGCGTACCTGTTCCTCGGCCAGACGCTGACGCCCGTGCAGTGCGCGGGGGTCGTCGCGGTCCTGGCGGGGGTGGCGCTCGCGCAGCGGACGATGCGCACGTCCACCCGCCCGGGCGAACGGCACGTCGAGCCCCCGCCGCGGCCAGAATCTCGCCCCCCGCGGGCGGAATCCCCTCTTCCGGTGCGGGCGGAGTCCCGGCACGCGGCAGCAGAACCCCACGAGAGCCCGAGAGGAACCTGAACGATGGACGAGCGCTTCGTCAGCAGCTCCGAGGAAGACGCCTTCGGCTCCGTGATGTTCGGTGCCGTCGACAACCCGGTCATCCACCGCCTGGCGGCCAACTGGAAGCGGCGCGCCACCGTCAAGCGCGACGACACGGACCTGCTCGACCTCTTCGACCCCGCGCTGCCCGACTACCCCGAGGAGATCGTCCCCTTCGCCGACCACCCCACGTACACCGCGCTCCCGCCCGAGCGGCGGGCCGCCGTCCTCACCTGGGCGATGATCGCCCTGAACCGCAACACCGAGTACTCCGAGACGCATGTGGTCAACCCGGCCTTCGGGCTGATCCTGCGCGGTGAGTTCCCGGGCCTGTGGGGCGAGGCCCTGGAGGTCTCGCTGATGCAGGCCATGGTCGACGAGCAGTACCACATCCTGATGCACCGCATGGCGAGCGACGTGACCCGGGCCCGCCGCGGCGAGCAGTACCAGGAGAAGCAACTCCCGCTGCCCTACGTGTCCGTGACGCACCGTGAGCTGACCGAGCGGGCGGCGGAGCGCTGGCAGCGCAGCCTGCTGACCCTCGCGTTCTCCACCACGACCGAGCTGTCCATCGGCGCGTACCTCGAACTGGTCGCCAAGGCCGAGGGAGTGCAGCCCATGAACGTGGCGCTGTCCCGGCTCCACCGGCACGACGAGGTCTGCCACGGCTCGATCAGCGGCGAACTCCTCAAGGTCCTCTACCCCCAACTCACCGACGAGCAGCAGCGGTTCCTGCTCGACGCGCTGTGCCGGGCCCTGGAGGCGTACTCGGCCAACGACTACCGCGCCTGGGAGGCGATCATGCGCTTCGTCGGGGTCGATGGCGGCGCGGAGATGCTCGAGGACTGCCGGTCGGCGGGGCGCACGGCGCTGCTGCGGGACTACAGCGGCCTGCACCAGGTCCTCGCCGAGCTCGACGTCCTCGACCGGGTCGAGTTCGACTGGTCGCGTGTGAAGGTGTCGGGCCGACTGCCGTACGTCCTCTAGGAGGGCGCGACCGTGACACTGCCGAAGAACCCGTCATCGCCCGAGAACGTGTCACCGTCCCAGCAGGAGGAGCGGGCCGCGCGTCGACCCGCTGCGGGTGCGCGGGCCCCGGGCGCCCAGGCGTACCTCGTCGACGCGGACGCCGCGCGCGCCGTCGCGGTGCGCGCCCTCGCCGAGCACGGCATGGACGACGAGGCGTGCGCGCTGGTCGCCGACGCCCTCGTGGAGACGTCGGCGCGCGGGATCGGCACGCACGGCCTGCGGCTCCTTCCCGGTTATCTGGACGACCTGGCGCGGCGGATCTCCAATCCGGCGCCGCGCATCGCCGTGGTCCGGGAGCGCGGCCCTTCGGCGCTGCTCGACGCGGACGCGGCCCTCGGCGTGGTCGCGGGGACGGCGGGCGCGCGGGAGGCCGTGCGGCGCGCCGCGCGGTTCGGCGTCGCGGCCGTCGTGGTGCGCAACTCCAACCACTTCGCGGCCGCCTCGATCCACAGCCGGGTCATGTCCCGGGCGGGGATGGCCGGTTGGGCGATGACGTCGGCGTCGTCACGAGTGGCGCCGTTCCGCGGGCGTGCTCCGCTGCTCGGCACCAATCCGGTGAGCGTCGCGGCCGGGGCGGGCGACCACGAGTTCGTCCTCGACATGGCGACCAGCCAGGTGTGTCTGGGCACGGTACGGGAGCGGGGGCGCCGCGGCCGTCCCCTGGACGCGGGCTGGGCCCTCGACGACGACGGGCACGGCACCCTCGACCCCGCCCTCGCGACGGCCCTGTCCCCACTCGGCCCCGGCTACAAGGGCCAGGGCCTCGGCATGGTCGTGGCCCTGATGACCGCAGGGCTCGCCGACGCCCCGCTGGACTGGGAGCTCGACCACATCGAGCAGGCCGAGTCCGGCGGCGGCCGCCGCGTCGCGCACTTCCTGCTCTGCCTGGACCCGGCCTTCTTCGGCGGCAGGGACGCCTTCGACGGGCGGCTGCGCGACCTGATCGACACGATCCGCGCGGCCCCGCCCGCCGACGGCCCGGCGGTGGCCTGCCCCGGGGACCCGGAGCGGCGCAGCGAGCGGGCGGCCGCACGGTCCGGGATCACCCTCGACGTGGACACGACGCGCGCCCTGGAACGCCTCGCCCGCCGCCACGGCCTGCCCGCGCCGACCCTGCGCCCCCTCCCTCGCACCGCCGGGTGACGGGCCCGGCGGCCGCACGCCTCCACGACGAAGGGCACCCCATGACAAGGAGCGTCCGATGAGCGCCCTCTCCCCCGCCGAGCACATCTGGATGGACGGCCGCCTCGTCGCCTGGGACGAGGCCAAGGTGCACGTCCTGACCCAGTCCCTGCACTACGGCTGGGCGGTGTACGAGGGGATCCGCGCGCACCCGACGGTGGACGGCACCCTCGCTGTCTTCCGGCTGCGCGACCACCTCGCCCGGCTCGTCCGCTCCGCCCGCGTGTACCGGATGCACATCCCCTTCACCGAGGACGAGTTGGCCACCGCGACCACCGGACTGATCGCCTCCGGCGGAGCGGGTCCGCGCTATGTCCGTCCGTTGGTGTACCTCGGCTACGGCAGCATGGGGGTGGCCCTCGACCTGTCCGCCGTACGCGTGACGCTCGCCGCGTGGGCGTGGGAGGACCAGCCGGCGCGGTCCTGGCGGCTGCTGACGAGCTCCTGGCGGCGCAACCACCAGGACACCATCCCGCCCCTGGCGAAGGCGACGGGCGCGTATCTGAACTCCTCGCTCGCGAAGGTGGCGGCGCTGCGCGCGGGTTACGACGACGCGCTCATGCTGACGTCGGCCGGTCATCTCTCCGAGGGCTCGGCCGCGAACGTCTTCGTCGTGCGGTCCGGCGTCCTGCACACCCCTCCGGTGCAGGACGGCATCCTGCCCGGCATCACGCGCGCCACGGTCATCGAACTCGCGCGCGCGGCCGGGATCCCCGTCCGCGAGCGGTCCCTCGCCCACGCCGAGGCGTACACAGCCGACGAACTGTTCGTCACCGGTACCGCCATCGGTGTCGTCCCGGTGGAGTCCCTGGACGACCGGCCCACGGCGCTGCCCGCGCCCGGGCCCGTGACGGCCGCGCTGCGCGAGGCATATCAGGACGCGGTGACCGGCAAGAACACACCGTCGTCCGACTGGCTGACGCCCGTGCCGGGACAGCACACCTAGGCGGTCCGGCGGGGCTGCGCGGCCTGGGCGAGTGCCCACAGCTCCAGGTACGCGCGCTGGATGAACGTGCCGGTGAGGGCGGGGCCGGTGTTGGCGAGCGCGACGAGTGCCACGTCCTTGTGCGGGCTGAAGCCCGCGAACGCGGTGAAGCCCCGGGTACCGCCGGAGTGGTGGTAGAGGTCGTGGGTCGGCCGGGGGCGGATGTTCCAGATGAGGGCGATGCGGCGGCCGGTGCGCGGCAGGGCGATGCGGGGAATCGTGGCGTCGGCGAGCGCGGTGCGCAGGGTGTCGGGGGCGGTGGCGGGTGCCGTGGCCGGGTCGAGCAGGGCGTCGAGAGAGGTGAGCAGGTCGCGGGCGCTGGACCGGCCCGCTCCCGCGCCGGGCAGGGCGGGGATCTGCCAGGTGGGGCGCGCGCGGCCGTGCCAGTAGCCGGTGGCCTGCGGCTGGTCGGAGGTGCAGCTGGTGCGGGTCAGGCCGAGCGGGTCGAGGACGCGGGCGGCGAGCAGGGGTGCGAAGGGGGCGCCGGGGCCGTGGGCCGCGTGGGCGAGGAGGGCACCGAGGAGTCCGACGCCGAAGTTGGAGTAGCGCACGCGGGTGCCGGGGGCGGCGCGCGGCCGGGTGCGGGCGAGGGCGGCGCGCAGGTCGGTGGCCGAGAAGGCGGCGTAGGGGTTGCGGAACCAGGTGGTCGCGCCGCTGCGCAGCAGGCCGGGGGGCAGCCGGGGCAGGCCGGAGGTGTGGGTGGCCAGGTGCAGCAGGGTGATGGGGGCGCCGCGCAGGTGCGGAGCGGCAGTGCGGGGCAGGAAGCGGGTGATCGGGTCGTCGTAGGCGACCTCGCCGCGGGCGACCATCTCGGCCAGGAGCAGGGCGGTGAAGGTCTTGGTGAGGGAGCCGATCTCGAAGCGGGTGTCGGGGCCGGCCGCCGTGCCGCCGCGCAGCGCGGTGCTGCCGGTGGCCAGGACGGCGTGGTCGCGGCCGCGGCGGACGGCGAGTGCCACGGCGCTGGCGCCGGGGGCGGCGGCGCGCAGGGCGGCGAGCAGCCGCACCGCCCAGGCGGGCTCCCCCGGCCTCACCGCTGCTCCGCCGCCCCGCCCAGGGTGCGGGAGACCGCGAGGGTGCCGGCGATGGCGGCGACCACGGCGGTGTGCTGGTGGTCCTCGAAGCGGCGGCCGGGGTCGTCGGCGACGGGGTCGCCGTCGCGCGGCACCAGGCCGTCGGGGTGCTGGGCGCGGGCGAGTCGTTCCCAGTCGGCGGGCGCGCAGTAGGGCTCGGGCAGGCAGCAGCCCACGATCATCAGCTCGGCGACCAGGTCCCACTGCTCGATCTCGGCCCAGATGTCGATCCAGACGGGCAGCCAGGTGGTCACGTACGCGGTGAGGTCGGCGGGCAGTCCCGCGGGGTGACCCCCCCAGTCCGTGAGGTGGAAGACGGTGTGGGTGACGCAGTAGCCGGTCATCCAGTCGATGAGCCAGGGCTCGGGGACGGCTCCGAGCCAGGTGGCGCGGGCCAGGGCGGCCCAGTCGTAGGCGCGGTCGCCCCCGTCGAGGCCCGCGACACGGGCCGCGTTGGCGACGGCGAGCCTGCGGTTGGGCAGGACCTCGGCGCCGCGCACGGAGCGCAGTCCGTTGGTGTGGGCGAGCAGCTTCTCCAGGGGTTCGTGGCGGATGCCGCAGCGGGCGAAGGGCGCGTACGTCTCCAGCGGGTCGCTCATCAGCGAGTACCGCAGCAGCCGTTCGTACAGCATGTCGCCGTCCCCGAACTGCCGCCAGCAGAAGTCCAGCAGCTCCCTGGCCAGGCGCAGCTCGGTGCTGCCGGCGGCGGACTCGCGCAGCACCAGCGAGGCGGCGAGAGCGCTCTCGCCGAGGGGTTTGTAGACGCTGTCGGGGTCGCCGAGGTCGGCGGTGGTGTCGGCGGGCAGGGCGCCGAGCTCGCGGTGGGTGTGGAGCCAGGTCAGGGCCCGCGCGCTCACCTCGTGCGCGGTCCGCGTCACGGACGCCGTCATGCGGTCTCCCCTCCGAGCAGTCGACGGGCGATGGCGACGTCGAGCCCGAGCCGCGGACCGCCGCCGTGCAGGCGAAGGTGTTCGAGCAGGGGCACGGGATCGAGCGGGAGGCGCGTGCCCTCGGCGCCGAGCAGGGCGAGCCAGCGGGTGATGCGGGCGGCGGTGGGGAAGTCGCGGCGCAGTACGGCGCGGGTGGCGCCGCGCGCGAGGGCGAGGGGGGCGGCGCGCGCGGCGGTGTGGACGGGTCCTTCGAGTCCGGGCAGGGCGAGCGGGGAGAGCTGGCCCATGCGCACGGACCAGCGCTGCCAGTCGGTGTCGGAGCGGTCGCTGTCGTCGTCCGTCAGGACGGGGGCGCCGGTGGGCCGGGGCGCCAGGGCCGTGCCTGCCTCCGCGCCGGTGAGGCGGGCGAGCAGCGTGGCCGTGGCCCAGTCGCGCCAGGCGACGAGCCAGGGCTCGGCGGCTCCGGCGGGCGGCGCGTCAGGGGTGTTCACCGGGGGCGGGAAGAGGGCGAAGGACTGGGTGACGGCCGCCGCGTCCTGGGGGTGGAGGACGGCGTCGCCAAGGAGGTGGGGGGCGAAGGTGTCGGCGCCGACGACCCGGATGGCGGCCAGCGCGGCCTTGGGGTCGTCCGCCCGTTCGACGTGCTCGGCGACCATGGCGGTACCCCCGATGCCACGCAGGGCATCGAGGGTACGAACAGCCAGGTCAACCGCTGAAGCGGCGTACGCCGTCTGCGACCGATCGGGACTCACTTGCCCTTCGGCTCCTTCGGCTCCTTCGGTGAGATGAGCGCGAGGAGCAGCAGGAATCCTGCCGCCTCGGGCGCGTACGTCGGCGCGTCGCTCAGGGCCGCCTCAGGCTCCACCATGGCCGTACCGAGCGCCGTGGTGTCCGTCGGAGCGACAAGAAGCGGTGTGTGCTGAGCAAGCATCGGTGCCTCCTCATATAGACGTCGCCACTACATCCAGTGACGCCCACCCTCGCCCCAGTTTATGGCAATTCATCATTGTTGTCCGTTCAGTTCGAATCGATCACCTCGGTACGGCCCCGATCGGCCAGCTGCTCCAGCGTCCCCGCGAAGCCGTCCCAGGCCACCTGGGTGTCCTCGGTCCCCTCGTGCGGAGCGCGGAACCAGTCGGTGAACTCGGCCACGTCCAACAGGCTCCACCGCAGCCGGTAGAGCTCAAGGGCGGCCGCGTCGGGAGTCCTGCCGGTCAGTTCTGTGTAGGTGGCCAGTGCGGCCGGGTCGTCCGCGAGCAGCGACAAGTCCCGTTCGGGCAGGGCGAGTCCGACCGTGTCCCAGTCCACGAGGTGGTAACCGTCCACGCCGTGGACGAGGTTGCCGGGATGCGGCTCGCCGTGGGTGACGACGCGCGGGGCGCCGGCGCGGCGCACGTGACGCGCGAGTGCGTCGAAGTCGGCCAGGCGGGCGCGCAGCGCCGTGGCGTTGGCGGTGAGCAGCCGGCGGGCCGGTTCGGCGTACGGGCCGCCGGACCAGGTGCCGGTGAGGTCGTCGAGCGCCGCGTGGATGCCGCTGAGACCGGCGGGCTCCAGGGGGGTGGCCGCAGTGGTGGCGGGCGGGGTACTGCCGTGCAGCCGCGCGAGCAGGCCGAGGACCCGCTCGCGGTCCGCGTCGCCGAGGCGCTCGCCGAACTCACCGGTGCGGCCCGCGACATGGGGGAAGACCGTGAGGGCGTACCGCTCCCCCAGCGGGACCACCGAACGTCCGTCCGTGGCCGCGACGGGCGCGACGACGAAGCCGAGGCCGTCGCGGACGCGCAGCGTCAGCGCCGTGTCCATGGCCTGGCGAAGGCCGGTGAGCGCCGACGCCGCGTCCGCCCCGCAGTGCGCCTTGTGCTCCAGGTCGGAGACCGTGACGAACCAGTCGCGCCCGTCGTCGGCGGTGACGTTCCAGTGGTGGTCGCCGAAGCCGACGGGGGCGTACGTCAGTGAGGTGGGCGCGATGCCGTAGGCGGCAAGACCGCGGGTGAGGGTTTCATTTCGCAGGTTTTCAGGAAACGCCTTCATGGCGGCACGCTAACAACCGCCGCGCAAGCAACCGCCGTGCGGCGGCGGGCACTTGACGTGGCGCGCCCGCCGCCGGCGTGCGGGGAAGGGACCCTCCCGGGGTCAGGCGGGGAGTCTCAGGAGCGTCGCCCACTGCTCGATGGCGGGCCGCTCGGCGAGGTCGGTCAGCGCCACGTCCACGCCGTACGCCTCGCGCCAGCGGCCGACGAGGGTCATCAGGCGCACCGAGTCGAGGCCGTGGTCGACGAGGTTCTCGTCGAGGGGGATGTCGGCGGGCTCCTCGCCGAGGACGTCGGCGATGTCCTGGCGGAGCTGCTCCAGGGTCAGGGTCGCGGTCATGGTGGTCAGATCCCTTCGAGTACGGAGTCGGCGGTGGTCACCACGGCGCAGCGCCCGGCGGCCCAGCGCAGCGCCATCGCGTGGTCGTCGGCGGAGAAGTCCGCGACGGCGTCGGCGACGACGAAGGCCTGGATGTCGCGCATCCACGCGTCGCAGGCCGTCATCAGGACGCCGATGTGGGCGTAGATCCCCGTGATGACCAGCTGGTCGCGACCCAGGGCGCGCAGGCGGTCCTCCAGGTCGGTGCGGACGAACCCGCTGTACTTCCACTTCGTGACCACCTCGTCCCCGGGCGCGGGTGCGACGGCGTCGGCGATGGCGGCGGCGTGCGGGTCGTCGGGGAGTCCCGAGCCCCAGAAGTCCTGCTGGAGGCCGCGCTCCTCGGGGGTCTGCCCGCCGGGCTGCGCGGTGTAGAGCACGGGCACGCCGAGGGCGGCCGCGCGCTCCTTGAGGGCGCGTACGTTCGCCAGGAGTCCGGGCACGGGCGCGGCCTCGGTGTCGTACGCCGACAGGAAGTGGTTCTGCAGGTCGTGCACGAGGAGCACGGCGCGGGCCGGGTCGGCCTTCCAGTCGACGCGGTTGGCGGGCAACTCGGCTGCGGTCGGCAGGGGGTAGGGGGTGACGGCGGGCAGGGCCATGATGCTGGGATTTCCGTTTCGGCTGGTCAGAGGGTGCCGGGGCGGGGCCCGGCGGGGTCGGCGGCGCCGGCCCTGAGGTCCTTCTTGGAGATCTTCCCGACCCCCGTCTGCGGGAACGCGTCCACGAACTCGACGCGGTCGGGCACCTTGTACGCCGCGAGGCCGCGCTCGCGGACGAAGCGTTTGACGGCGACGGGCCTGAGCGGTTCGGCGCCCGCCTTGAGGATCACGTAGGCGCAGGTGCGTTCGCCGAGGTAGGGGTCGGGTTCGCCGACGACGTTGGCGTCGTGGACGGCGGGGTGGGCGAGCAGATGGTTCTCGATCTCCTCGGCGGCGATCTTCTCCCCGCCCCGGTTGATCTGGTCCTTGGCGCGGCCCTCGACGACGAGGTGGCCCGTCGGGGTGAGCCGGACGATGTCGCCGGTGCGGTAGAAGCCGTCGGCGGTGAAGGAACGCGCGTTGTGCTCGGGCGCGTTCCAGTAGCCGCGGATGGTGTAGGGGCCGCGGGTCAGCAGATGGCCGGTGGCGCCCACGGGCAGGTCGTTGTCCGCGTCGTCGACGACGCGGATCTCGTCGTCCGGGGAGATGGGACGGCCCTGGGTGGTGACGATGGTCTCCTCGGGGTCGTCCAGGCGCGTGTAGTTGACGAGCCCCTCGGCCATGCCGAAGACCTGCTGGAGGGTGCAGCCGAGCGCGGGCCGCACCCGGCGGGCGGCCTCCTCGCTGAACTTGGCCCCGCCCACGAGCAGGACGTCGAGGCTGCTCAGGTCGTGGGGCGTGCTCGCGGCGGCCTCCGTCCACAACAGCGCGAGCGGCGGGACGAGGCCGGTGAGGGTGACGCCCTCGCGCTCGATCAGCGGGAAGGCCGTCTCGGGCGCGGGCTGGGGGCAGAGGACGACGCGAGCACCGGCGTACAGCGCGCCGAGAGTGCCCGGTGAGGACAGCGGGAAGTTGTGGGCGGCGGGCAGCGCGCACAGATAGACGCTGTTCTCGTCCACGCCGCACAGCTCGTTGGAGCCCCACAGCGAGTAGATGTAGTCGTCGTGGGTGCGCGGGATCAGCTTGGGCACGCCGGTGGAGCCGCCCGACAGCTGGAGGAAGGCGAGGTCGTGCGGGGCGGGCCCGGCCAGCTCAACGGGCTCGGTGGGCACGTCGGCGAGCGCCTCGAACTCCCCCGGCTCGCCCTGCGCCACCCACACGTGCCGCAGCGTGGGCACGTCGGCGCGGACCTTCGCGGCGAGCGTCCGGTAGTCGTAGCCGCCGTGTTCTGCGGCGATGACGTAGGCGGCGGCCTCGGTGAAGCGGCAGAAGTAGGCGATCTCCGTCTCGCGGTGCGCGGGCAGCGCGAACACCGGCAGCGCACCGACGCGGAACAGCGCGAAGATCACTTCGAAGAACTCGGCGATGTTGGGGAGCTGCACCACCACGCGGTCGCCCGCCGTGATGCCGCGCGCCCGCATTCCGGCCGCGAGCCGGTCGGCGCGGGTGTCGAGTTCGCCGTAGCTCCAGCGGCGGTCGGTGGCGGGGTCGACGACGGCGATCCGGTCGGGGTGCGCGGCGGCCCGTGCGCGCAGCACGCCCCCGAAGGTCTCCCCGCGCCACCAGCCCGCGGCGCGGTAGCGCTCGGCGAACTCCCGCGGCCAGGTGGGCGCCTGGGGGTGCGCGCCGGTGTCGGATACGAGGGTCACAGCTCGGCTCCCACCGCGGCGAGGAACGTGCGGAACTTGGCGGCGGTCTCGGCCGTCTCGGCCTCCGGCTCGGAGGCGGCGACGACGCCCGCGCCCGCGAACAGGCGCAGACTGTCGCGCTCGGCCTCCGCGCAGCGGATGGTGACGACCCATTCGCCGTCGCCCGTGGCGTCGCCCCAGCCGACCATGCCGGTGAAGAACCCGCGGTCGAAGGGCTCGCTGTCACGGATGACCTCGCGGGCCGTGTCGGTGGGCGTACCGCAGACGGCGGGCGTCGGGTGCAGCGCGCAGGCCAGTTCGAGGGCGGACGCCCCCGGCCCCGCGAGGGTGCCGGTGACGGTCGTCGACAGGTGCCACATGGCGGCGGTGCGGATCAGGGTGGGCTTGGCGGGGACGGTCATGTCCGTGCAGAAGGGCGAGAGTGCCTGGTGAACGGCGTCCACGACGACGGCGTGCTCGTGCAGGTCCTTGGCCGACTGCAGGAGCGCGGCCGCCCGGCGCACGTCCTCGGCGAGGTCGTCGCTGCGCGGTATGGAGCCCGCGAGGGGGTTGGCGATGACGCGCCGCCCGCGCCGGGACACGAGCAGTTCGGGGCTCGCGCCGATGAGCGTGCGGGCGGGTCCGGTCGGCAGGGCGAAGGTGTAGCCGCCGGCGTCGCGCCGGGCCAGGCGCTGGAGCATGGCGGGCACGTCGAGGGGCTCGGCGCAGTCGAGTTCGAGGGTGCGGGCGAGCACGACCTTGCTGAACTCGCCGCGCCACATGCGGTCGACGGCGGCGGCCACGGACGCGCCGTACACCTCGGGGGCCGGGACCTGGCGGATGCTCCAGTCCGCGCGGGCGGGTGCCTCGGCGGGCAGCGCGATCAGCGGGTCGGCGGCCAGGGGCGGCGCGGTGCGCAGGGCCGCGGGCACCGCGAGGGCGGCGGGGGCCGTCTGGTCGAACGGCACCGCCCCGATGACGACGGGCGACTCGGCTCCGTCGGCGCGGGCCTGCCCGAGGGTCTGGGCGACCCGCGCCGCCAACGGTCTCTCGTCGTGGGGGACTTCACTGTGCGCCCCCTGCCCGAGCAGGGTGCGGGTGGGCGTTCCGAGGAAGCGGGTGCCCGGACGGTAGTCGGCGAGGAGCGCGGTGGCGGCCCCCACGGCGGGGTGGGCGGGGTCGGCCAGGGCGGGGACATGTGTGGCGACATCGGGTGCCGTCGACACGGAGGGCTCCGTTTCTCCCGGGCCCGTGCCTCCGGCGGGAGGTACGGCCGCGGGTGCGGGGGCGGTCAGGGGGTGGGTGAGGCGCACGGGCGTCCTGCCGGTGGCGGCGGACGTGCGGGGGCGAGGGAGCGGCTGGTCACCGCAGGGTGGCGCCGCCGTCGACGTAGAGCTCCTGCATGGTGATGTGCCGCGCCCGGTCGGAGACGAGGAAGAGGACCGCCTCCGCGATGTCGCGGGGTGCGGCGATGCGGCCCAGCGGGATGCCGGTGCGGAACGTCGCGGGGTCGCCGTCGACGACCCGCTGCGGGGCCGCGTCGTCGGTCCACAGGGCGCGCTGCATCGCGGTGTCGGTGGATCCGGGGGCGACGACGTTGCAGCGCACGCCGCTGCGGGCGAGTTCGAGGCCGAGGCACTTGGTGTACATGGCCGCGGCGGCCTTGGACGCGGCGTAGGCGGCCATGCCGGTGCGGGGCACTCCGGCCGCGTTGGAGCCGACGGTGACGATGCTGCCGCCGCCGCGCGCGGCCATGCGGGCGCCGACGGCGCGTGCGGTGTGGAAGACGCCGGTGGTGTTCACGGCGAAGGTGTCCGCCCAGTCCTCGTCGCTGAGACGGATCGCCGGTCCCGGGCGCAGGATTCCGGCCACGTTGACCAGGATGTCGAGCGGGCCGAGGTCGCGTTCGGCGGCGTTCACGGCGGCTTCGACGGCCGTGGCGTCCGTGACGTCCACGACCTGCGCGGTGATGGTGCCCTTGGCGACGGCGCCGTCCGGCGACGGGTCGCCTGCCGGCTCGGCGGCCAGCGCTCGCAGTCCGTCCGCGCTGCGGTCGGTGGCCAGGACGTGAGCGCCCTCGGCGGCCAGCAGCCGGGCCACGGCCGCGCCGATTCCCTGTCCGGCACCCGTGACCAGGGCGGTCCGGTCGGCCAGTTCCGTGCGGTCGCCGGATCTGAGTATGGGCATGATCAACTCCCCCCGTTCCTCTTAGGTAAGCCTAACCTTAGACGAAGCGGGCGAGAGTGCGCCCCGCTCGACCGCCTGTTTGGTTAGGCTAACCTCACTTCATGCAGTCGCAGCACACGGGTACGTCACAGCCCGCAGCCGAAGAGGGCCCGCCACCGGGCCAGTTGGCCGACACCTCCGCAAAGGGGCGTGTTCCGGCCGCCACAGCGGTCCCGGTCGCCACCCCGCCGTCCACCCCGGACCGCGCCCGGCGCCGGATCCGCCACCGGCTCGCGGGCCTCGCCGTCCTGCTCCTCGTGCTGTGCGCCCTGTCGCTGTCCATCGGGGCCGGTGAGGTCGGGCCCGGCGGCGCTCTGGACTATCTGTTCGATCGCGGCGGCGCCCGCGACGACGCACGGCTCGCCCTCGTCATCGGCGACCTGCGGCTGCCCCGCACCCTCACCGCCGTCCTCGTCGGCACCGCGCTCGGCGTGGCCGGGTGCCTCCTCCAAGCCGTCACCCGCAATCCCCTCGCCGAGACGGGGCTGCTCGGGGTCAACGCGGGCGCCTCCCTGGGCGTCGTCGCCGGCATCGCCCTTCTCGGGTTCGACTCCGGATACGCCTATCTGGTCTGCGCGTTCGCCGGTGCCGTGGTCGCCAGCGCGCTGGTGCTCCTCATCGCCGGGCGCGGCGGCGGCTCCCCGATGCGGCTCGTGCTCGCCGGGTCGGCGCTCGGCGCCACGTTCGGCGGGCTCACCAGCGTCATCGTCGTCAACTCCGCCGAGACGTACGACCGTTTCCGGTTCTGGGTGCTCGGCTCGCTCGCCGGTGTCGAGGGGTACGGCGAACTCGTCCGCCTCGCCCCGGTCCTCGGCGTCGGACTGCTCGTCGCCGGGCTCGTCGTGCGGCCCCTGTCGGCGCTGGCCCTCGGCGACGACCTGGCCCGCGGCCTCGGCCACCGCCCCTCGGTCACCCGCACCGTCGTCGCCGTCGCCGTGACGCTGCTCACCGCCGCGGCCGTGGCGCTCGCGGGCCCGATCTCCTTCCTCGGCCTGCTCGCCGGGTTCGTGGCCCGCTCCCTCGCCGGGCCCCGGCTCGCGGTCCGCCTGGTCCTCGCCGGACTCGTCGGCGCCGGGGTCCTCACCACCGCCGACGTGGCCGCCCGCGTGGTGTCCCGGCCCTTCGAGGCACCCGTGTCCGTCATCGTCGCGCTCATCGGCGCGCCCGTCCTCATCGGCATCGTGCGCTCCCAGCAACTCGCGACGATGGGGATGACGGACCCGGCAGCGGAGGAGTCGGGCGGCGGCAAGCGGCGCGTCGGGGTGCCGGTGCGGGCGTTGGCATACCGTGCCGTGCGCGCGGGCCGCCGCGCCGACGGCCCGCGCGGCGCCACCGGCCTCGAAAGCCCCCTCCGCCCGGCCCGCGCCGACGGCCTCATGACCCTGCGCACCGGACCCCTCTCGTTCCTGGTGGCGCGCCGCCCCGCCTTCGCCGCCCTCGGCCTCGCCGCCCTCCTCGTGTGCGCCGTCGTCCTCTCCGCGTACGCCGGGCAGAGCGACATGGGCATCGCCCGCACCTTCCACGCCGTCCTCGGCCAGGGCGACCGCTTCGACGTACTGCTCGTGCAGAAGTTCCGGCTCGGCCGGATCGTCGCCGGGCTCGTCGCGGGCGCCGCGCTCGGCCTCGCGGGCTGCCTCACCCAGACCCTGGCCCGCAACCGCCTCGCCACCCCCGAACTGCTCGGCGTCAACGACGGCGCCACCGCTGCCGTCCTGCTCTCCGCCACCCTCAGCGCGTCCGGCTCGTTCGGCGCCTGGTGGGCGGGGCCGCTCGGCGCGCTGGTCGCCGTGATCGTGGTGACCGCCGTGTCCGGCGGCGTGGGACAGCGCGGCTACCGGGTCCTGGTCGTGGGCCTCGCCATGTCGGCGCTCGCCTCCGCCGTCACCCAGGTCGTCCTGTCCCGGCGCTCCCTCAACTCGGCCGGCTCGCTGTACGTGTGGACCTCAGGGAGCCTCAACGGCCGCGGCTACTCCGTCGCCGTGCCGGTACTCATCGGCCTCGCGGTGCTGATCCCGGTGGCGCTCGCCGTCGCCCGGCATCTCGCGGTGCTGCGGTTCGACGACGACACCGCCGCGTCCCTGGGGTCGGCGCCGGCCCGTACCCGTGTCGTCTGTCTGCTGCTCGCGGTGGCGCTGGCCGGCCTGGCCGTCGGAATCTGCGGTCCCGTCGGGTTCGTGGCGCTGGCCTCGCCGGTGATCGCGTCGCGGCTCGCCGGGCCGCTGCGGGTGCCGTTGATCGGCTCGATGCTCACCGGGGCCGTGCTGGTGGTCGCCGCCGACACGCTCGGGCGGATCGCGTTCTCCGGCTCCGAGCTGCCCGTGGGCATCGTGACGACCGTCCTGGGCGGGCCGTTCCTGCTGTGGGTGCTGCTCGGCCGCTCCGCGGCGACCCGCGTCTGAGACCACCCCCCCCCGTGCCCGAGACGGCCCCCGCGTCCGTCGCGCCCCCCGTCGACTCCATCCCGCCCCCGAGAGGTGCCCCCACGTGACCGACACCCGCAGCCCCCTCGTCCGCTCCCTGCGTCAGGCGGTCCGCGCCCAGGTCGCGGGCGCGGAAGCGGAGTTCTGGCTCCGCGCGGAAGCCCTCGGCACCCCGCTCGTCGAGCCCGATCCCGAAGGCGACCCCGCGCACCGCCTGGTCACGTTCGTCTGGCGCGACGACCCCGCGGCACCCGCGTCCGACGTCCTGGCGCTGCTGCACACCGTCACCGACCGGGCCCGGCACGCGGGGGACCTGACCGCCCATCTGATGGACCGCGTGGACGGCACCTCGGTCTGGGCCATCAGCCACCGGCTGCGCGCCGACCACCGCGCCTCGTACCAGTTCCTGCCGCACCACGGCACCCGCGAGGACGTCCTGCGCACCGACCGGGCGTCCTGGCGGGCCGTCCTGGACGCGGCGGTTCCCGACCCCCTGAACCCCGCCCCGGCCCTGCCGTCCCGCGACGGCCGCTCCCCCGCCTCGATCCTGTCCCTGCCGGACGCCCCCGCGCAGCCCCACACCGACCGCAGACCCGGCGTCCCCCGGGGACGCAGCGTCGACGCCGAAGTCGCCGCGCGGCGCGTCACCGTGCACCTGCCGCCCGGCCACACCCCGCAGAGCGGCCCGTACGCCGTGGCGGTGCTCCTGGACGGCGAGATGTGGGGTCCCGTCCTCGGTGTCGGCGACATCCTCGACAACCTGCACGCGGACGGCGCGCTGCCTGCGACCGTCGCGCTGCTCGTCGACACGATGGGCCACCGGATGGAGGACCTGTCGTGCAGCGGGCCGTTCGTCGACTGGCTCGCGGACGAGTTGCTGCCGTGGGCGGCGGGACGGTACGGCACGGACGCGCGGCCCGAGCGCACGGTGGTGGCGGGCCAGAGCGCGGGCGGCCTCACCGCGGCGTTCGCCGCGCACCACCGGCCGGACCGGTTCGGCCTCGCGCTGTCCCAGTCGGGGTCGTTCTGGTGGCCCGACGACGAACGCGGCACCGAGTGGCTGACCCGGCAGTACGCGTCCACCCCGCGCCGACCGGTCCGCCTGCGCCTGGAAGTCGGCCTCCAGGAGTGGCTGCTCCTTCAGGAGAACCGCAGGCTCCGGGACGTCCTCAGGGAGCGGGGCTACGACGTGTCGTACACGGAGTTCAACGGCGGCCACGACTACGCCTGTTGGCGGGGCGGCCTCGCGTCCGGTCTGGCGGCGCTGCTGTCGGGGCGCTGAGCAGTCAGGTCGGCCGGAACGTGCGGCGCACCGCTTTCCGCGCGTCACGGGCGTGGTCGTGTCGGAACCGCTGTTCCGGGTCGGCAGGCGGGCCTGAAGGCGACCGAACGCCCCCTGGCCGTGGGCTTCGGCGTGGGAGAAGTCCGGCCGAATCCTCCGTGGAAAGCCGGGAGGATACGAGAATGCCGACTCCTCGCGCGGTGAGTGAGGAAACGACGCTGGTCGCCCGGGTGGAGCGGGCCCTGTGGACGGGGCTGCACGATGACCGTCCGGCCACGTACTTCCTGATGGCCGATGTCGAGGGATGTGCGCGGCTGTCCGGCCCGGAGGCCGAGGCGAACGCACCGGACAACCGGTTCGAACTGCGCTGGGCGACGGCAGAGGACCTCAACCCGCTGGGCCTTCGTCCCCCGGATGCCGGACACCACGTTGCCGAAATGCTGCGGCGCTGATCGACGGCCCCCTCCGGCCGGCTCAGGTGCCTTGGAGGAACCGCCCCCGAGCCGTGACGCGTCGCAATGGGGGCGTGGGGCCCGATTCCGGGGACCTGTCCGCTGTGGTCCTCTGAGCGCATGGAAGTCGTGCTGGCCGCCGCCATCGCCGTAGTCGGGACCTTGATGGGTTCAGTGATCACATATCTGCTCCAGGTACGCACCGCTGAGCACGGTGAACGACGTCGCAACAGGGAACAGCTGAGGCAGGAGCGACTCACAGCGTTCTGTGCGGTCGTCGATGCGCTGCACAGCGTCCGCCGTGCGGAGCACGACCGGTGGAGGCACGAACAGGAGAGCCCCGAGGGAGCCGAAGCCATCGAGGCGCGGGAAAGATCGATCGAGCTCCGCCCCGCCGCCTGGTCCGCGCTCACTCGCCTGCACCTGCTGGTGGACGAACCCGAGTTGGTGCGGTCCGCGCAGCGTGCCTACCGGAGTGTCAGGGCCATCCACTGGGCTCAGGACGAAGATGATCTGCACGACAGGGACCGAGCCTCCCGCGCCGCCCTTGATGCGTTCTTGTCGGCTGCGGCGGTGTACATGCGCGAGGCCATGACCGGGTGATGCTCCGCAGCGGCCATCGGCAGCGGCTTCGCTGCGCCGCCGACGCGGGGACGGTGCTCGCCGAGCGACGACAGGCCAGGGATCGCTGTCCGTACGGAGGCTTCGCCCGGACTGTCGTGCGAGGTTGATCGAGGCTGCTCACGCCACGGGGGCGGCGAGCGCCGGATCCTGACCGGATCGGGCGAGCGCCTCGGCGACGAACCCGGACGCCGTCAACTCGGCCACCATCCCGCTCAGGAACCGCACCGTCTCCGGACGCCGGTCCTTCGTCGTCCCGACGGCCTGCCGGATGGTCATGAACGCGGGCTCGATCAGGCGCAGTCCGGGGTGCTCGGCGACGTGGGCGGCGAGGGGCTGGCGGATGCCCGCGGCGGCCTCCAGCTTCTCGGCGTGGAAGACACCGACGCCCTCGGGGCCCCGGACGACGGTGGCGTGACGCAGGGTCCGGGTCAGGTACAGGTCGTAGGCGGAGCCCTGCTTGACCCCGATCCTGACTCCCTCCCGGTCCACCTCCTCCGGCGTGCGCAGCGCGGAGTCGGCCGGGACCGCGTACATCCCCTCGATGTGCACGTACGGGGCGGTGAACGCGATCTCCGCCTCGCGGGCCGGTTCGACGGCGAGGAAGCACAGGTCGGCGTGGCCGTTGGCCATCGCTTCGTAGGACTTGCGGGCCGCGTCGAAGCACTGGAACTCCACGGGCAGGCCGAGGCGCCGGGCCACCTCACCGGCCAGGTCCACGGTCACTCCGCGGGGCGCTTGTGGGGTGCCCTGGGCGAGGACGGGGTTGCCGAGGTTGATGGATGCGCGCAGCACGCCGGTGGGGGCGAGGTCACGGGCGAGCGCGGCGCCGTCGGTGTTCTCGGTGATCTCCATGGGCCGAGTCTAGGAACGGCGGACGGACCTCACCTCGCGGCCCCCACCTGGGGGCCGTGGTCCGAGCACGGCCATGCCCGCAACACCAGGACGGTGCTCGGACCAGGAGGGCTCAGGCCGCCACCGCGTCCCCCTCCGCCTGCACGCCGTCGTCCGCCCCGTCCTCGTACGGCGGCGGCTGCGGCGCCTCGGCCGGGAGGCGCAGCGCCACCAGCGCCCCGACCGCGACCAGCGCCGCCGTCCCCCACACCGCTGCCCGAAACGGTCCGGCGTCCGGGGCGCCGCCGTGGCCGCCGCCTCCGATCACGGCCGCGCACAGCGCGATGCCGACGGCGCCGCCGAGGGTGCGGACGATCTGGAAGAGCCCCATGGCCTGGCCCATGTCGGGCGGGGCGATCGACTCGAACCCGGCGAGCTGCACGGTGAGTACGGCGGTGCCGAGGACCAGGCCGACCAGGAACATCAGGAGCCGGACGGCCCAGGCGTCGTCGGCGACGCCGGGCATGCCGAGGAGGGCGAAGACGACGGTGGCGAGGAGCAGCGCGGGCACGGTGAGGGCGCGGGGGCCGAGGCGCGGCAGGAGCCGGTCCACGACCTGTGAGGCGAGCATCAGGCCGAGCGCCTCGGGGAACACGCTGAGCCCGGCGTCGAGCGCGGAGGCGCCCAGGGCCGCCTGGTACAGCAGCGGGAAGACGAAGAGCAGGCCCATGAGTCCGGCGGCGGTGAGGACGGCGAGCGCCGAGGCCGTGCCGTAGTCCCGGTCGGTGAACAGGCCAAGGCGCAGGAGGGGTTCGGCGGCACGGCGGAAGTGACGGACCGCGGCGACGAGGAGGAGCGCGCCGAGGACTGCGGCGGCGGCCACCGGCGGGCTGCTCCAGCCGTGTGCGGGTCCGTGCCCGAGGGCGTACGTCAGCAGGCCGAGCCCCGGGGTGGCCAGCCAGAAGCCGGTGCGGTCGAAGGGTCCTTCGGTGCCCTCGACGTGCTCGCGCAGGCCGAGGACGCCGATGAGGAGGGCGGCCAGGCCGATGGGCACGTTGACGAAGAACAGCCAGTGCCAGGAGGCGTGTTCGGTGAGCAGACCGCCGAGCGGCGGGCCGAGCGCGGGCATGAGGGCGGTGGGCACGATGAGTGCCTTGGCCAGCTTGCCGCGTTCGTGCGGGGCGTAGGTCCGAAACAGCAGGGTCATGCCGACCGGGGTGAGCAGGCCGCCCGCGAGGCCCTGCGCGGCGCGGGCCGCGATGAGCGTCGGCAGGTCCTGGGCGAGGCCGCACAGCGCGGATGCGGCGGTGAAGACCGCGAGGGAGCCGAGGAACACGCGCTTGGTGCCGCAGCGGTCGCCGAGCCAGCCCGCCACGGGCAGGGTCAGGGCCAGGGCGACGAGGAAGGCCGTCTCGACGGCGTTGGCGGCGGAGACGGGACGGCCGAAGTCCTCGGCGATGGTGAAGAGCGCCGGGTTGACGATCGTGGAGTCCAGGCCGCTCATGCACATCGCGGCCACGTAGACGACCACGACGGCGGCTCTCGGCGAGAGCGGGCCTGTGCGTACGGGACGGCCCTTCACCGGGCGAGCGCCCCGGCGTCACGCGCGGTGATCCACTCCAGCGCGGCGGCGCGCGGGCAGGGGCCGTACACGACCGTCCAGCCGTCGGGCACGTCGGCGAACAGCGGCCACAGGGAGTGCTGCCGCAGTTCGTTGACGAGGACGACGAAGGTGCTCGTGGGGCCGTCCGCGTCGAAGGGGTTGGCGGGGGTGTCGCCGGTCACGGACATGGGGTCACTTCTCCAGATCGGTCAGGCGGTCGGCGACCACGCGGGCGATGTGCGCGATCGGCTCGGGCAGGGTCATGTCCTTGTGGGAGCAGGCGACGTCGGTGTTGTCGATCCGTCCGCTCACGTGGGGCGCCCAGGTGTCGGGCGTCAGGGCGTCGTCGATGGTGTCGACGGTGGCCCGGAAGAAGAGGACGTCGCCGTCGAACCGGCGGTGGTCGTAGCGCCGCACCAGGTCGTTGGTGTTGAGGTAGACGGCGGCGAGGGCTTCGATGGTCGTGGTGGGGAGCGCGGCGAGGGGGCTGTTCTCGCGGTGGAGGACGTCGACGACGTTGGCGGTCGTCAGTGCCTTGCCCGCCAGGCTGTCGGGTCCGTAGCCGCCCATCGTCAGAAGCGATTCGAGGGCTTCGGCGTGGTCGGATTCGGGCAGGTCGCGGAAGCCCTCGGCGGGGTAGGCGTCGAGGATCGCGAGGAGTTCGACCTCCTCGCCCGCGGCCTGGAGGTGGGCGGCGACGGCGTGCGCGATGATGCCGCCGGTGGACCAGCCGAGGAGCCGGTAGGGGCCGCTCGGCTGGACCTCGCGGACGCGGGACGCGTAGTGCGCGGCGAGTTCCTCGAGGGTCGCGGGCAGCGGCTGTGCGGCGGTGGCGGGGCCGACGCCCTGGGCCTGGAGGCCGTAGACGGGCACGTCCGGCGGCAGGTGCCGGATGAGGCCCGCGTAGCACCAGCTGAGCCCGCCGGCCGGATGCACGCAGTGGAGCGGGGCGCGGTCACCGGCCGGGCGCAGCGGCAGCAGGACGTCCAGCGGGTCGTCCTCGCGGTCGGCGTCGAGCACCGCGTCGAGGGCGGCGACGGTGGGCGACTGGAACACGGTGCCGATGGACACGTCGGTGCCGAACGCCGCCTGGACGCGGGCGGCGAGGCGCACGGCGAGCAGCGAGTGCCCGCCGAGGTCGAAGAAGTTGTCCTCGGCGCCGACCCGTTCGAGGCCGAGCACGTCGGCGAAGATCGCGCAGAGCTGTTCCTCGCGCGGGGTGCGCGGGGCGCGGCCGCCACCGGTGGCCGCGGGCGCGCCGGGCGCGGGCAGGGCCTTGCGGTCGAGCTTGCCGTTGCCGGTGAGCGGGAGCCGGTCGAGGAGCACGACGGCCGAGGGGACCATGTGGACGGGCAGGTGCCGGGCGGCGTGTTCGCGCATGTCCGAGGCCGTCACGCCGTCCGCTCCCGGGGCGGGCACGGCGTAGCCGACGAGGCGCTTGTCGCCGGGAGTGTCCTCGCGGACGACGACGGCCGCGTCCGCGACGTCGGGGTGCGCGGCCAGGACCGCCTCGATCTCGCCGAGTTCGATGCGGAAGCCGCGGATCTTCACCTGGTGGTCGGCGCGCCCGAAGTACTCCAAGGTGCCGTCGGCGCGGCGCCGGGCGAGGTCGCCGGAGCGGTACATGCGGCTGCCGCGGTCGCCGAAGAGGTGCGCGTAGGGGTCGGCCACGAACCGCGTCGCCGTCAGCTCGGGCCGTCCCAGGTAGCCGAGGGCCACGCCTTCCCCTGCCACGTACATCTCGCCGGTGACGCCGGGCGGCACCGGTTGCAGGCGGTCGTCCAGGACGTACACGCGCAGGTCGGGGATGTTGACGCCGATGGTGGACGAGGTGGCAGCGGCTGCGGTGGCGCGGTCGAGCGGGAAGTAGGTGACGTGCACGGTGGTCTCGGTGATGCCGTACATGTTGACCAGCGTCGGCGCGTCCTCGGCGTGCCGTTCGTACCAGTCGGCGAGCCGCCCGAGCTCCAGTGCCTCGCCGCCGAACACGACGTAGCGCAGCGCGAGTTCGGTGCCGGGGGCGTCGCGGTCGGCGGCGGCGAGCTGGTAGAAGGCGGATGGCGTCTGGTTGAGGACGGTGACGCGCTCCTCGGCGAGCAGGCTGAGGAAGGCGCCCGGGTCGCGGCTGGTGAGGTGCGGTACGACGACGACCTTGCCGCCGTACAGGAGGGCGCCCCACAGCTCCCAGACGGAGAAGTCGAAGGCGTAGGAGTGGAACAGCGTCCAGGCGTCGTCGGGGCCGAAGCCGAACCAGTGGTCGGTGGCGGTCAGGAGCCGGGTGACGTTGTGGTGGGAGACCACGACGCCCTTGGGGCGGCCGGTGGATCCCGAGGTGTAGATGACGTACGCCGGGTCCGCGGGGGCGAGGGGCCTGGTGCGGTCCTCGTCGCGCAGCGGTGTGTCCGCGTACGAGGCCATCGTGTCGCCGTCGACGGTGATGACCGGCAGGTCGTGGGCGGGCAGCCGGGGCGCGGTGGCCGTGTCGGTGACGACGGCTGCGGGCCGGGCGTCGGCGAGCATGTACGCGAGGCGCTCGGCCGGGTAGTCCGGGTCGAGCGGCAGGTACGCGGCGCCGGACAGGGACACCGCGAGGAGCCCGGTGACGAGTTCGAGGGAGCGGGGCAGGGCCAGGGCCACGATCGAGCCGGGGCCGATGGAGCGGGCGGCGAGCAGCCGGGCCAGGCGGTGGGCGCGGGCGGAGAGTTCGGCGTAGGTGAGCTGCTGCCCGTCGTGGCTGACGGCGACGCGCTGGGGGTGGCTGCGGGCAGCTTCTTCGTAGCGCTCGGCGAGGGTGGCGGGCTCGGTGTGGCCGCCGGGCAGGGCCTGGGTGTTGCCGTCCACCAGGGCGCGGCGCAGTTCCTCGGGGCTGAGGAGCGGGAGCAGGGCGAGGGGGGTGTCGGGGGCGGTGGCGGCGGCGGTGAGCAGCCGGGCGAGACGGTCGGCGAGCGCCTGGGCGGTGGCGCGGTCGAACAGGTCGGTGCGGAATTCGAGGAATCCGCCGATGCCGCCGCCGGGCAGTTCACCCGCGTTGAGGGTGAGGTCGAACTTGGCGGTGCCGGACGGCACGGCGGTCATGCGGGCGCTGAGGCCGGGGGCGAGCGCGAAGGCGGTGTCGGGGACGGACTGCCAGGCGAGCATCGTCTGGAAGAGCGGGTGCCGGGACAGCGAGCGGGCCGGGTTGAGCGCCTCCACGAGGTGGTCGAAGGGCAGCGCGTCGTGTTCGTGGGCGCCGAGGGTGGTGGCGCGCACCCGGTCGAGCAGGGCACGGAACGTGGGGTCGCCGGAGGTGTCGGCGCGCAGCACGACGGTGTTGGTGAAGAAGCCGACCAGGTCGGCGGTGGCGTCGTCGGCGCGGCCCGCGACGGGCGTGCCGAGGGGGATGTCGGTGCCGCAGCCGTGCCGGGTCAGCAGGGCGGCGAGTCCGGCCTGCACGGTCATGAACACGCTGGTGCCGGTGGCGCGGGCGAGCCTGCGCAGGGCGGAGTGCGCGGCCTCGTCGAGGTGGAAGGGGACGGTGTCGCCCTGGTGCGACGCGACGGCGGGGCGGGGCCGGTCGGTGAGCAGTTCCAGCTGGTCGGGCAGCCCGGCGAGGGCCTGCTTCCAGTACGCCAGGTGCCGTTCGGCGCGGGCCGTCGGCGCCTGGGCGGTGCCGAGGAGGCGCTGTTGGTGGGCGGCGTGGTCGGCGTACTGCAGGGGCAGCGGGGCGAACTGCGGGGCGCGGCCCGCGATCCGGGCGGCGTAGGCCGTGGCGAGGTCCCGGGCGAGGGGTGTCGTGGAGGCGCCGTCACCGGCGATGTGGTGCAGCAGCAGCAGGAGCGTGTGGTGGTCGGGTCCCGTGGTGAACAGCGTGGCGCGCAGCGGGGGTTCGGCGGCGAGGTCGAAGCAGTGGCGCACGGCGTCGGCGAGGTCGTCGCCGGGCGCGGCGAGGTGCAGGAGGGGTCGGGCCGCGAGGTCGTCCGCGTCGAGGATCCGCTGGCACGGCAGGTCGTCGTCGGTGCCGTCCTCGACCGGGTACACGGTCCTCAGCGTCTCGTGCCGCGCGCTCAGGTCGTGCAGGGCGAGCGTGAGGGCGTCCCGGTCGACGGGGCCTTCGAGGCTGAGGGCGAGCGGAATGTTGTACGTGGCGCTCGGCCCCTCCAGGCGGTGCAGGAACCAGAGTCGCTGCTGGGCGGGCGACAGGGGCAGGTCTCCGGTGCGCGGGACGGGGGTGACGGCGGTGCGGGGGGACGCGGTGTCCTGGTCGTCGTCCGGTGCGCCCTCGACCTCCTGGGCCCGCACGAGCGCCGCGAGCCCGGCGGGCGTGGGGGTGCGGAAGACGTCGGCGAGGGAGACGGCGGCGCCGAAGGTCTCCCTGATGCGGGCGGCGAGGCGGGCCGCGAGCAGGGAGTGCCCGCCGAGGTCGAGGAACCCGGCGTCGGGGTGCGCCGGGCCGTCGAGGCCGAGGAGGTCCGCGAAGAGCCCGCGGATGGTCTCGGTGTGCGCATCGGCGGTGCCGGCCGCCGCGTCGGCCGGGCCTGCGGCGGGGGTCTGCGGCTCCGGCAGGGCGCGGTGGTCGAGCTTGTCGTTGGCGGTGCGCGGCAGCGCGTCGAGGAGGGTCACGGTCGTGGGGACCATGTGTGCGGGGAGGACGGCGGCCAAGTGGTCGCGCAGCGCGGAGGCGTCCACCGCGACGGCAGGATCCGCCCCGACAGCAGGGTCGACCCCGACGACAGGATCCGCCCCAGGGGCGGGGGCCGCGTCGGCGGCAGGGCCCACCCCGGTGCCGGCGCCCTCCCCCGCTCCCGTGCGCGGCACCGCGTACGCGAGCAGCCGCTTGCCGGTGACGCCGTCGCGGGCGATGACGGCGGCCTGTGCCACGCCGGGGTGCGCGGCCAGGACGCTCTGGATCTCGCCGAGTTCGATGCGGAAGCCCCGGATCTTCACCTGGTCGTCGGTGCGTCCCAGGAACTCCAGGGTGCCGTCGGCCCGGCGGCGCACCAGGTCCCCGGTGCGGTACATGCGCTCGCCCGGCGGGCCGAAGGGGTCCGCGACGAAGCGCTCGGCGGTCAGGTCGGGCCGTCCGAGGTAGCCGCGGGCGAGGCAGGCGCCCGCGACGTACAGTTCACCGGCGACGCCGTCGAGGGCGGGGCGCAGGCTGGAATCGAGGACGTAGGCGCGGCCGGCGCGCACAGGCCGGCCGTCGGCGTCGGCGCCGGTCCAGTAGTAGGCGTCGACGGTCGTCTCGGTGGGCCCGTACAAGTTGAGCGGATGCGTGCCGGGGACGGCGGACAGGTGTCTCCACAGAGGCTCCGGCACGGTCTCGCCGCCCACGACGAGGACGGCGGGGCGGTGCCTGCCGTCGTCGAGCAGGCCCTCGGCGAGCAGGGCCTGCGCGTAGGAGGGCGTGACGTCGAGGTAGTCGACGCGGTGGGCGTCGACGTAGGCGGTGAGGGCCGCCGGGTCGCGGTACGTGACGTCGTCGAGCAGGTGCAGTTCGTGGCCGTGGACCATCCACAAGACGGGGTCCCAGGACGCGTCGAAGGCGAACGAGGCGCTGTGGGCGACGCGCAGGCGGGTGCGGCCGGTGCGGGCGACGGCCGGGGCGATGTGGTCGGCGCCGTGGCCCGCGAAGAGGTTGGCCAGGGAGGCGTGGGTGACGACGACGCCCTTGGGGCGCCCGGTGGAGCCGGAGGTGTGGATGACGTAGGCGGCGCTGTCCGGGGCGGGCGCGGCCGCGGGGACCTGGGCGGGTCTCGCCGCGAGGGCGGCCCGCACTTCGGCCTCGTCCAGGGCGAGTTCGGGCACGCTGTGCGGCGCCAGCGCGGCCAGGGTGACGGTGGTGCCGAGGACGCACACGGGCCGGGCGTCCGCGAGGACGGCGCGGGTGCGGGCGGCCGGGTGGCCGAGGTCCAGGGGCTGGCAGACACCGCCCGCCTTCAGGACCGCGAGCAGGGCGACGACCATGTCGGTGCCGCGCGGCAGGGCGAGGGCGACGGGCGTCTCGGCGGTGACGCCGCGGGCGGCCAGTTCATGGGAGAGCCGGTTGGCGGCGGCGTCGAGGTCGGCGAAGGTGAGGGCCCGGTCGCCGCAGCGCACGGCGACGGCGTCGGGGGTCCGGGCGGCCTGCGCGGCGAAGGCGGCGGGCACGGTCGTCGTAACGGGCTCCTCGCCCCGACCGGACGTCACACGGCGCACCTCGTCGGCGGACATCAGGTCGAGCGCGGCGAGCGGGCGGTGCGGGTCGGCGAGGAGCTGATCGGTCAGGGCGCGCAGGAGGTGCTGGAACGCAGCCCGGTGGCGGGCGAGTTCGTCGGCGTCGTAGCGGTCGGCGGCGGCGTCGAGGCTGAGCACGAGACCGCCGTCGCGGCCGGGCCAGGCGCCGATCGCCAGGTCCTCCACGGGGCCCGCGGCGAGGTTGCGGACGGTGCCGGGCAGGCCGCCGAAGTCCAGGGGGTCGCCCTCGAACGGCTTGACGTTGACCATGGGGCCGGTGAGGGGCGCGGCGGCGGAGCCGAGGCCGAGGTCCCGGCGCAGGGCGGCCTGCGGGTAGCGCTGGTGGCGGCGCACGGCGCGGATCTCCAGGACGACGCGGCGCAGGAGTTCGGCCGCGCTGTCCTGGGGGCGGACCGCGATGCGCAGCGGCAGCACGTTCACCGTCATGGCGGGGGTGCGCAGGGCCGCGGGGCCGCGGCGATTGGTGACGGGCAGGCCGAGCACGACCTCGGGGGCACCGGTGATCCGGTGCAGGTGGGCGGCCGCGGCGGCCACGACGAGCTCCGCCCAGGTGGCGTTGGCCGCGGTGGCGGCGGCGGAGATCCGGTCGAGGCCCGCCAGTTCGGCCGTCGCCTTGCGCAGCTCGCCCGTGGCGCCGGTCGCGGGGCGGCCGGAGAAGGTCACCGGTGCGGGGGCGTCCGCCATGCGCTCCGCCCAGAACGCCCGGTCGGTGGCCAGACGGTCGCCCGCCAGGTACTGGGCCTCGTCGTCGACGAGTTCCCGCAGGGGCGCGAACCGGCAGGCGGGGGCCGGAGCCTCGGGGCCGGCCGTGAACGCGGTGTACAGCTCGGCGACGCGGCGGCCGATCAGCTGGAGGGCGTAGGCGTCGACGGCGATGTGGTGGACGCGCTGGTACCACCACGTGCGGTCGTCGGCGACGCGGATGAGGGCCTGGGTCATCAGGCCGTGCCCGTCCCCGGCGTCTGCGGTGTCCCCGGCGTCCGCGGTGTCCCCGGCGTCGGCGGGGCGGGCCAGGTCGGCGCGGATCCAGGCGTCGGCGGCCTCCTCCGGCCGGGCGTCGGCGCGCACGTCGATCCGGTGCACGGGCAGGTCCGTCGCGTACGCCGCCTCCCGCACCCACTGCCGCGGCTCGCCGTCCACCTCGGTGACGCGCAGGCGGAGCGTGTCGGCCTCCGCGACGGTCCGGCGCACGGCGCGCTCCAGGCGGTCCTCGTCCAGGGCCCCGCGGATCTCCACGACGTCCGCGGTGTGGAACGCGGCGCCGCCGGGGTCCAGTTGCTGCGCGTAGTGGATGCCGGCCTGCGGCGTCAGCAGCGGGAACACGTCGTCCGGACGCGGATGCATGTGTACAACTCCTCGGGGATCGAGCGCACCGGACCACCAGCGCGAGGTTAGGTAAGCCTAAGCTATGTTCTCAGGGGTGTTGACGCGAACCGTTCCGTCCACCCCCGCACACGAAGAGGACCGATGCCGCACCCCACCCACGGCGAAGCCGCAGCGACCGAAGGCGCCACCGCCGCCCCCGACGACCTCAAGTCCGCCGTGCGGCAACGCGTCGACGGACACCGCGACGCCCTCGTCGCCCTGAGCCGCCGCATCCACGGCCACCCGGAGACGGCCTTCACCGAGCACCTCGCCGCCGCTTGGTGCGCCGAGTCCCTGGCGGCGGCCGGATTCGCGGTCGAATCACCCGCGTACGGCCTGGACACCGCCTTTTCCGCGACGATCGGCGCGGGGCCGCGGACGGTGGCGGTCGTCTGCGAGTACGACGCCCTGCCGGACCTCGGACACGCCTGCGGCCACAACCTGATCGCCGCCGCGGGGGTCGGCGCCGCCCTCGCCCTCGCCCCGTTCGCCGACGGACTCGGCCTGCGGATACGGGTGCTGGGGACCCCGGCGGAGGAGCGCGGCGCGGGCAAGGCGCTGATGCTCGACGCCGGGGCGTTCGACGGGGTGGACGCCGCGATGATGGTGCACCCGTGCCCGTTCGAGATGTCCGACTTCCGGTCGTTCGCGCTCGGCACCCTGTCCGTCACGTACACCGGTCGCGCCGCGCATCCCAGCCTCAACCCGCACGAGGGCCGCAACGCCGCCGACGCCCTGACCGTCGCGCAGGTCGCGCTCGGGCTGCTGCGCCAGCACCTGCCGTCGCAGTGGCGAGTGCACGGCATCACCACAGAGGCGGGCACGAGCCCCAACGCGGTCCCGGCCCGCGCGACGGCCTCGTACGAGCTGCGGGCGTCGGCCGCCGAGGACCTCACCGAGCTGCGCGCCCGCGTGGAGGACTGCTTCCGGGCGGGAGCGCTGGCCGCGGGCTGCGGCGTCACGCTGGAGCGGCCCGAGCCGGACTACCTGGACTTCCGCGGCGACCCCGCCCTCACCGAGCTGTGGACGCGCAACGCGCGGGCGCTCGGGCGGCCGGAGCCGGTGGAGCGCCCGCCGTTCGCCTGCACCGACATGGGCAACGTGTCGCACGTCGTGCCGTCCATCCACCCGGTGCTCGACATCAGCGGCGGCGCCTGCGGCCCGCACGAGCCGGAGTTCGCGCAGGCGGCACTCTCCCCCGCGGGAGAGCAAGCCCTCCTCGACGGGGCGACGGCGATGGCGTGGACGGCGGTGGACTTCGCCCGCGCCGCCGGGCAGAGCCCCGGCGACTGACACCCACGTGGCCGACGCGGCCGCTCCCCGGGCTCCATCGGGGAGCGGCCACAGCCACCGACGGCTCGTCGGAACCGGTCGGCTACCGGCCCCGACGGCACGTCAGGACCTGGCGGGCCGTCAGGACTTCGACAGCGCCCTGACGATGTCCTTGAGCACGACGTCACTGGCCAGCGGCCCGCCACGGGTGGACCAGACCGACCCGTTCACGGTCACGACGTGCTTCTTCTTGACGGCGCCCAGCTCCTTGTACGCGGGCTTGGACTGGACGTCCTTCAGGGCCTTCTCGCCGTCGGACGTCAGGGTCGAGAGGAACAGCCAGTCGCCGTCGATCTGGTCGATCTTCTCCAGGCTCAGCGAGGGAGTGTGCGCGTTGCCGTCCTTGTTCTGCGCCTTGGGCCGCTTCAGCCCCATCTCCAGGGCGACGCCGCTGGCGAACTGCTTCTTCTCCATCCAGCTGGGGCCGTCCGGGTTCCAGCGGACGATGGACACCTCGGCGCCCTTGTCGGCGCCGAGCTTCGCACCCGCGGCCTTCGCGGCGGACTCGTGGTCGGAGATGACTTCGTTGGCCTTGTCGAGCTTGTTCACGGCGTTGCCGATGCCACGGAAGGAGAGCTTCCACTCATCGGTGGGCGCCATCGTCACGAGGGTGGCCGGGGTGATCTCGCGGAGCTGCTTGAGGACCTGCTCGTCCTGCATGTCGCCGGCCAGGATGAGGTCGGGCTTGGCGGCGACGACCTTGTCCATGACGGGCTGGAGCAGGTTGCCGACGACGTCGATGTCCTTGACCTTGTCGGCCAGGTACGCCGGCGGCTTGTCGAGGCCCTGGCCGTTGGTGATGCCGACGGGCTCGAGGCCCAGGGCGAGGACCGCGTCCAGGTCCTCCTGGGTCAGGGTGACGATGCGCTTGGGGTGCGCGGGGACCTTGACGGTGCGGCCCGTGGCGTCCTTCACCGTGCGCGTGCCGGAGGCCTCGCCCGCCGAGGCGCCCTTGGAGTCCTTCTTGTCCGAGCCGGAGTCGGAACCGCATCCGGTCAGGAGCAGCGCGGCCGCCCCGAGGGCTGCGACTGCCTGTGCCGCGCGGCGCGGCACGAGGGGAAGGGATCTGCGGGGCAGGTTCATCGAAGGCTCCGTGTTCCATGGGACATGACTGCGCGAAGGAGCGCACGGCCATGCGGCCGCGCCACCCCTCGGCAGAGACTAAGGTTAGCCTTACCTTACAGTTGCGAGGCAAGGGGTTGCCTCACATCCCCCGGGAAGGGCGAGGCACACAGTGGAACTGCGCGTCGAGCGAGTCACCGCCGGATACGCCGGCCGCACCGTGGTCGACCAGGTCGACCTCACGATCGGCTCCGGGCAGGTGGTGGCCGTCGTCGGCCCCAACGGCTGCGGCAAGTCGACCCTGTTGCGGACGATGGCCCGGCTGCACGCCCCTGATGCGGGGCGGGTCCTGGCCGGTGGCGCGGACGTGTGGCGGCTGCGCCAGCGCGAGGCGGCGCACCGCATCGCCCTGCTCCCCCAGTCCCCGCAGGCACCCGAGGCCGTCACGGTCGCGGGCCTCGTACGCTACGGCCGCCACCCGCACCAGGGCCTGTTCCGGCAGTGGTCCCGCGCGGACGAACAAGCCGTGACCAGGGCGCTGGACGCCACCGGCACGACCCCGCTCGCCGAGCGCCGCCTCGACGAACTCTCCGGCGGCCAGCGCCAACGCTGCTGGCTCGCCATGGCGCTGGCCCAGGAGACCCCGGTGGTCCTGCTCGACGAGCCGACCAGCGCACTCGACATCGGTCACGCGGTGGAAGTGCTCGACCTGGTCCGCGACATCGCCGCGGGCGGCCGCACCGTCGTCATGGTCGTGCACGACCTCGCCGCCGCGGCCCGCTACGCCGACACCGTCGTCGCGATGCGCGACGGCCGCGTCGTGGCGTCGGGGCCGCCGCGCGAGACCATCGACGCCGATCTGGTGCGCGAGTTGTACGGCATCGACACGGAGATCCTGTTCGCGCCGTCGGACGGCGCGCCGGTCGTCGTGCCGACCGCGCGGACGGCGGCGACGGCCGGGGGCGGCCGGTAAGGGAACCACGCCCCGGCCGCCCCGGCCCCTCCCCGACTCGCCCGCACCGACCCGCACCGACCCGCACCGACCCGCACCGACCCGCACCGAAAGGGACTCAACGAGGTGACACCCCCGACAGACCCCACCCACCCGGCCGAGACCCCGGCAGCCGCGGCGGCCCGCCTCACCGGACACCCGGCGGCCGAACAGCGCCGGCTGTCCGGCGCGCTCACCGAAGTCGCCCTCGACGGTGGGCAGTCGGTCGTCGTCAAGCGCGCCGACGCGCCGGGGGCGGCGCGGGCCGAGGCGGCCGGGCTGCGCTGGCTTGCGGAGTCCGGCACGGTGCGGGTCCCTGCCGTGCGCGGGCACGACCGGCGCTGGCTGGTGATCGACCGCGTCCCGCAGGGCGCGCCGACCGCCCGGGCAGCCGTCCGGTTCGGCCGCGACCTGGCGGCCCTGCACGCCTGCGGCGCCCCGGCGTTCGGCGCGCCGCCGCCCGACGGCACCGAGGACGCGTACATCGGGCTCGCCCCCATGCGGAACGTCTCCGGTGACGACTGGCCGCGCTGGTACGCCGAGCACCGCGTGCTCCCCTACGTGCGGCGGGCCGTCGACGACGCGACGGTGTGCCCCGCCGAGGCGGACGTCGTCGAGCGGGCCTGCGCACGGCTGCCCGAACTCGCCGGACCCGCGGAGCCGCCCGCCCGGCTGCACGGCGACCTGTGGAACGGCAACGTCCTGTGGGGCGCCGACGGGCAGGCCTGGCTGATCGACCCGGCCGCGCACGGCGGACACCGGGAGACCGACCTCGCCATGCTCCACCTCTTCGGCTGCCCGCACCTCGACGACGTACTGGACGGCTATCAGGAGGCGTCCCCTCTCGCGGACGGCTGGCGCACACGCGTCGGCGTGCACCAGCTGTTCCCGCTCCTGGTGCACGCCGTGCTCTTCGGCCGGGGTTACGCCGAGCAGGCCGTCGCGGTGGCACGGGCCGCGCTCACGCACTGACCTGGAGCGGATCCGCTCAGGCGGGCACCCGCCGCGCCCTCGTGGTCACTCCGTCCGTCACGGCGACCCCAAGGCCGCCGGAAACGGCCTTGCGGGGCTCCTCGTCGATCGGCACCACGGCCCGGACCGCGCCGAACGCGGCCGCCGTGGCCCTGCGGGCGATCTCCTGGGTGGTGCCGTCCGCCTCGGTCCACTGACAGGTCAGTTCGCGGTAGTCGTCGACGGCCGCCTCCACTGCCTTGGTCATGCGCCGGTGCAGGGCGATCTCACGGTCGGCCGCGGGGCGGGCGTAGAGCGCGCGGATCGCGGCGCGGAGTTCGGCGGCTTCGTCGGGGCGTATCGCGTGCTGCTCGCTGCGGTCGACGAGGTGCAGAAGCTGGTGGAGAGCGTAGTGCTCGTTCATGGGTCGCCTCCTGTTGTGGGCCGCCGAGACAAGTGCCCGCCGCCGCGCAGCGCGACGAGCATGATCCCCGCATACCCGCCGATCGCCTTGTCGCACCCCTTCCGGGGAGAACTTCTGTTCGTGGGAGCGCTCCGACCGCTCCCCGCCCTCAAGGGACGTGAGCACCGACCGCTTCCGCGGTGGTGCGGAACCGGGCCCGGTACGCGGTCGGCGCGACCCCCAAGTGCTGTTGGAACACCCGGCGCAGCGACTCCGACGAGCCGAACCCGGCGCGCCGCGCGACCTCTTCGACGGTGTCGGGGCCCGCCTCCAGGAGGGCCCGGGCCGCTTCGAGGCGTACGGCTTCGACGTACTGCCCGGGCGTCATGCCGGTCTCGGCGCGGAACAGGCGGCCCAGGTGCCTGGCGCTCACTCCCGCCTGCCGGGCCAGCGAGTCGAGGCTGTGGTCGGCCGTGGGGTCGGCGGTGACGGTGTCCATGACGCGGCGCACGACCGTCCCCTTGGAGGGCTCCGGCGCGAGCCTCTTGCTGAACTGCGACTGGCCGCCGGGCCGGGCCATGAAGACGACGAGTTGGCGGGCGACGTCGCGGGCGAGGTGCGCGCCGTGGTCGTCCTCGACCAGGGCGAGGGCCAGGTCGATGCCCGCCGTCACCCCGGCCGAGGTCACGACGGGCCCGTCCCGCACGAACAGCGGGTCCGCCGCGACCCGCACCCGCGGGTAGGCGGTGGCCAGCTCCCGGGCCAGCTCCCAGTGCGTGGCGGCGCGTCGGCCGTCCAGGAGCCCCGCCTCGGCCAGGACGAACGCCCCCGCGCACACGGAGGTGACCCGTGGGGCGAGGGCGGCGAGCGCCGCGGTCAGGCCGACGAGGTCGGTGTCGGCGACCGCGCGTCGCCAGTCGCGGCGGCCGGGGACGACCAGCGTGTCGATGCGGCGCGGCAGTTCGGCCGGGGTGGTGTCGACACCGACGCGCACCCCCGATGACGTCCATGCGTCGTGTCCGGTCGTGGACACGACGCGCAGGTCGTAGCGGGCGCCGTAGGAGTTGGCCGTGGTGAAGACCTCGGCCGGGCCGCTCACGTCGAGGAGCTGCACGCCGTCGAAGGCAACGAGGACGACGACGTGCCGCCTCCCCTTTCCGGCCGTACGGGTGCTCCCGGCCGTACGGGTGCTCCCCGTGCTTCCGGCGCTCTCGGCCCTCCCCTCGCGGGCTACTCCGCCCACGGCGAGTCCAGGACGGTGCGGACGAAGTCGCCCCGCTCGAACCCGGGGACGTAGGCATCGAGGACATCCGCCTTGACGTTGCCGAAGGTCGTCTCGGGCTTGGGGCGGATGCCTTCCGTGAACGCGTGGAGGATGCGCCGCTTGAAGTCCGGGCGGGGGTGCAGGGCCACGATCGCTTCGCGGTCGGCTGCGGGGATGTCGTCGTAGCCGATGCCGAGCACGTCGTACTCGACCCCCGCCGTCACGAGGGCGACCTCCGGTTCCATGAACTCGGGGATGCCGGGCGTCGTGTGCAGCGCGATGGCCGTCCACACCCGGCGGACGCTGTCCTCGGGCAGCCCGTGGCTCCGCAGGAACCGCTTCGCCTCCTCGGCGCCGTCCACCTCGAACCGCCGGCCGCTTCGGCGCGATCCTTCGCCGAGCCCCACGTCGTGGAACATCGCGCCGACGTACAGCAGCTCGGGGTCGAAGCTCAGGCCGCGGTTGCGGCCCTGCGCCGCGCCGAAGAAGTACACCCGGCGCGAGTGGTGGTAGATCAGCTCACCGGTGGTGTCACGGATCAGCTCGGTGGCCTCCCGTGCCACCCTCGTGTCGGGCACCCTCACGTCCACGCCGCTCCCCTCACCCAGTCACTCAGCGTCCTCGCTTCCACACCCATGTCTCCGCCCGCCTCTCCGTACGGCCCTCTGCGTGTCTTCCTGCACCTCAAGGATCACGTGGGCAACAGGGCGGCGCCATGGCGGTCAGGACAGGTGTCCCACAGATCAGGACATCGCACCGGGGCGCCGGAGCGCCGCGCCTCCCCACGCGAATCCCATGGCCCGCACCGGCACCCCCCGCCTAGGCTCGACGCCATGACCAATCCCCTCGTCGCCCTCCTCAGCGGAGCCGGCATCTCCACGGACTCCGGCATCCCGGACTACCGCGGGCCGAACGGCCTGTGGCGGCGCGACCCCGACGCCGAGAAGCTCGTGACGTACGAGTACTACATGGGCGATCCGGAGATCAGGCGCCGCTCGTGGCAGATGCGGCGCGCGAACCGGACGCTCCAGGCGGAGCCCAACGCCGCGCACCACGCCGTGACGGCGCTGGAGCGCTCCGGGGTGCCGGTGCGCGTCATCACCCAGAACGTGGACGGCTTGCACCAGCTCGCCGGGATGCCGGACCGCAAGGTCCTTGAGCTGCACGGCACCGCCCGCACGGTGATGTGCACGGAGTGCGGGGCGCGCGGTCCGATGACGGAGGCACTGGCCCGCGTCGAGGCGGGCGAGAGCGACCCGGCGTGCCTGGAGTGCGGCGGCATCCTCAAATCGGCGACGGTGATGTTCGGCGAGCGTCTCGATCCGGCGGTCCTCGGCGAGGCCGTGGCCATCGCGGAGGCCTGTGACGTGTTCATCGCGGTCGGCACCACCCTCCAGGTGCAGCCCGCCGCGGCCCTCGCGGGCCGCGCCGCCGAGCACGGCGCCCGCCTGATCATCGTCAACGCCGAGCCCACTCCGTACGACGACCGGGCCGACGAGGTCGTACGCGAACCGATCGGGACGGCGCTGCCCGCACTCCTGGGCCGGATCGCCGACTAGGGCCGCTTCTTGACGTACTCGGCCGTGGCAGGCCTCCCGCCCATCGACGTCGCCCTCTCGAGCACGGCCTCCGCATGGCTCTCGGGAACGGATGTCTCGACCTTCAGCCGTGTCATGCCCGGACCCTGGCAACTCACCCGACCAGCGCTTCCACGCAGCCGCCCGCGCCACGCCTCATCGCCCAGCACACGGTCGGCTGCCGCCTGTCGACTGATCACGAACCGCAACTCCGGCCGTTCCCAGGCGACCTTCGGCGGCGACGGAGCGACCGTGCCCACCCTCTCGGCGCCCAGGCGTCGGTAGAACGGCTCCGCCGGAGGATGCGAGACCACGCGCACGTCACCGAGTCCGGCGTTCCCCGCCTGCTCGGTCATGTGCGCGACCAGGAGGCGGCCGACGCCCATCCCCTGAGCCTCGTCCGCCACGAACATCAGGTCCAGCTCCGGGGGTTCGAGCACCAGGGCGTACAACCCGAGCACCCGCCCGCTCTCGTCCCCGGCCACGAAGACCTGGTGCCGGGCGATGTAGTCGGGGGTGACCCGGTAGTCGGCGGTCATCGAGGCGTACTGCCCCCGATAGGCCTCAGCTCCTCGCACCAGCGCCGTGAGGCGCTCTGCGTCCTGCCTGACAGCACGTCTGATCATCGTCGCTCGCATCCGGGAAGTATAGGGGTGACCCCGCCTTGGGGGTATTACCAAACCCCTCCGCCCTGCCCCAGGACCGCAGGCCGGACTCAGCACGCACACAGCTCAACACCAGTCCCACAGACCGGGATTGCGCACAGGTGTGGCATGGTGGATCAACTAACGATTCGGATGTCCGAACGTCCGCGTAGGGGGACCTTCATGCGCTTTCGTACCGCCGCGGCCTCTGCCGCACTCGTCCTGTGCGCCACGGCTGGTGCGGCGGCCTGTTCCTCCTCGTCGGATGCCGCGGACTCCAGCCGGCCCGCTAACCCCTCCGGATCCGACAAGTCCGTCGTCGACGACGTGCAGGGGCGGATCGAGACGGGCAAGCGTCAGGCGGGCGCGCCGGAGGCGGAGGGGCGGGACTCCACGGAGTGCGCGACCTCCGCCGCCGAGATCCCGCAGAAGTGCGCCCTCGACGTGTCGTTCTCCGAGAGCACCGACGGCGCGCCGGCGGCCGGGGAGCCTGACGCGCGGTGAGGCCGGCGCCGCAGGTCAGACCGTCGCGACCGTAGGCGTCCCGGCGCGAGTGCGCGCCTTGTCACGCGCCGGAAGCCCCTTCCCCCGCATACGCAGATCCATTAACCTCACATCCCGTTCACAATTGAAACAGTGGCCCCGGATCAGGGGTCAGGGGGCGGGGGTAGTGGATCATGCGTGCCAACTGGCGTGTGAAATGGAGTGTTCTCGCTGGCGCGTCGGCACTCGCGGTCTCGGCCGTCACGGTGACGCCCGCACTCGCGGAGGAGCCGCCAGGAGGCCTGCAGGAAGTGCAGATGCCCATGGACGTGGAGATCCTCGAAGGCATCGCCCCGGCGCCCGAGACGCCGGTGCCGTTCATGGACGGAGCGCCCAAGGCCGCTGCCGCGTCCGGCGCGTGCCTCGGATCGACCGCCGTCTACGGCGCGCGGGGCTGCTTCGAGCACAGCGGCGACATCGTCTGGGCCCGCGACACGGAGAAGGACGGCATGTCCGCGGCCGTCGGAATCTACACCGACTACGGCCGTCCCGCCGCGGTCTGCGTCAACAGGCTCGGCGTGAACACGTGGGCGACGTGCGACAAGGACTACCGCGAGGACGGGAAGGTCCGGCTGCGGGTCATGCGCTACGACAGCGGCAACGGCAAGTTCTACCAGCCCGAGACGTGGTCCGGCTGGATTCCGGTCGACGGCCGGTACTGACCGGCCTCGACCGGGCCGCCCAGGCTTGACCGGGCCGACCAGCACGGTCGAGGCCGCGGCAGGCCGGAGAGTCCCCGGCCCACCTCGGCCGTTGACATGTGGGGGCATTGTCACGGCCTGGCTACGGGATCGGTCGGCAGGCGCTCGGGACGGGGGCCGTGCGCGAGGGTGTGCGGGACGGGGTATGCACCGGGCGGGGGTCAACTCCCCGGCCGGTCATGGGAGTTCGAGGAGTCGACCATGTCCATCACGTTCCGCAAGTCGTTCCGGGTCCTGCCGGGTGTCCACCTGCACATCAACGGCCGCAAGTGGTCGATCACGCTGGGCGGGAGGCGCGGGCACCACACCATCAGCTCCGACGGACGGCGTTCGTCGTCGCTGCGCCTGCCGGGCTCGATCCTCGTCCGGCGCGACCACCACCGCCACTGAGCGCGGACACCGCCGCCCGGGGGCAGGTGTCACCACCGGGGAGGGCGGGCCGCCTCAGCATCGACCACCACAGCCCGGCCGTACCGTCACGACCACGTCGGTACCGCCGGGCGCCCGCACCCACACCCGACGCGCAGGCCCGGGCGGCACGCTCCGCGCACCGGCCCACGCCTTGTGGCCCGACACGGTGATCCGCCAGCCGGTGGCGCTCGGCGGCAGGGACAGCACGCTGGTACCCGGCCGCTTCGCCGCCCGGTAGGCGAGGCGATACGTGCCGCGTTCCGCGTCGTGGCCCTCGGCCCGCACGGCGCCCGCAACCGCGGGGGCGTACGGCGTGGCGGTGCGCTCCTTGTTGGTACGGAAGCGTCCGTCGCCGTCGAGGGCGCAGTAGCCGCCGCCGTAGCACCACACGTAGGCCGCCCACCCCGACGAGTAGCGGGTGAACGAGGCGAGCGCGTCGTCGTGGAAGCGGCGCATGTTCGGCAGGCCGCTGTTCAGCGGGCCCCACTCCCCCACGACGACCGGGATCCTCTGCTCGCGGGGGTAGGCGGTGACGGCGTTCTCGTACGCCGCGATCCAGCCCCCGGCCGGGTCGTAGTCGGCGCCCGCCTCCATGGCGGCGTTGTAGAAGTGCGGCGCGTACACGACCCGTTGGTCCCGGATGCGGCCGAGGCCGGTGGGCACGCCCTCGCCGACGATGGGGGTCGGCTCGACGAACAGCCAGTTGGTGCGGTCCCGGGTGCGGATCGCGTCGGCGAGGCGGTTGTACATCGGGGTGAGGTGCACGGCCTCGATGCGGCGGGCGGCGGTCGCCAGGTCCTCGCCCGCGCGCAGCTCCCCCATCGGCTCGTTGATCAAGTCGTAGCCGATGACGGCGGGGTGGGCGGCGAAGCGGTCGGCCAGCAGGCGCCACATGCGTTCCTGGGCACGCCTCAGGTCCGCGTCCTGGTAGAGGTGGGTGAAGGCGCGCTGGACGGCGGGTTCGAAGTACTCGGCGAACCAGTCGTCGGGGTGCGGCGTGAAGGGCAGTCCGTCGGTGCGGGTCGCCCACTCCGGGATGCCGCGATGGCCGAAAGCGGGCCCGAACACGTCCTGGTGGGCGTCGATGACGACGTGGATCCCGTGCCGGTGCGCCCAGTTGAGGACCCGTCGGATCTTGCGCAGGTACGACTCGCTGTACTGGCCGCGCCGCGGCTCCAGGTCGTCCCAGAAGACCAGCAGACGGGCGAAGTTGAAGCCGCCTGCGCGCAGGTCCGCGAAGTGCTTCTCGGTGATGGCGCTGAGGGCGTCCTCACCGGTGTGCTGCTTGTCCTCGACGTTCCAGCCGCGGAGGGTGAGGGTGCGGCCCCGGTCGTCGGTGAGGCGGGGGATGCCGTCGGCGGAGGGGGCGGCGGACGTGAGAGCCGTGCTGCGCGAGGCGGCCGGTGCCGTGCCCGCGCCGAGCAGCGCGCTGACGAGCAGCAGCACGACCAGGGCCACCGGACCCGGGCGGTGCGTGCGGCGCCCGCCCTCGCCGCGCGGACTCTCTCCCAGGACGCACGAGCGTTCACCCATGGCGCACGAGCCTACGTCGCGCACCTCGGTATCGGACCGCCTCGATCCAGCCGGTCGTGCGTAAAGGATGTGGCCGGCGGGCGACGGCTCCGGTCGGCCACGGACTCGCCGCCGAAAACCCGTTGGCCGGCCAGGGTGGCCACTGCTAGGTTTCCGGCGGCCGTGCGAGAGAACGAGGAGGTGGTACCCGTGAACGCTGTATCGACATGGGTGCTCCCCTCCGGGGTCACGGTCGGGCGGTAGGTCGTCCGGGAGCGCCGTTCACGCGCACTCCCGAAAGGCACGACCATGCACGTCACTTCCGAACGGCTCCTCGACGACGGCGTCGTCGAGCGCGAGTTCACCCTCGGCGAGCTCCCCGGCATCCTGTGGACCCCCGCGTCCGCGTCCGCACCGGTGCCGCTGATCCTGCTCGGCCCTCCTCCCCTCGGGCTGCGCGAGGTGTACCCCCGGCTGGCGGCCCGGGCCCGGCGCTCCGCGGCCGACGGCTTCGCCACGGCCACCATCGAGCTCCCCGGGCGCGGCGACCGGCCCCGCCTGCCCGCCACCGAGCAGGCCCTCGCCGACCTGCGCGGGGCGATGGCGGCCGGTGAGCCGGTCGGCGACGAGATCATCGACGCCCTCATCCTCCCCCTGGTCGACAAGGCGGTCCCGGAGTGGCAGGCCGCCCTCGACGCCCTCCTGGCACTGCCCGAGATCGGCGGTCCGGTCGGGTACTCGGGAGGCGTGATCTCCATCGGGACCCGGCTCGCGGTGGTCGAGCCGCGCGTCTCGGCCGCCGTCCTGTTCGCCGGGAGTTTCATCCCTCGCGCCGTCCTCGAGGAGGCCCGCCGGGTCACCATCCCGCTGCACGTCCTGCTGCAGTGGGACGACGAAGGGAACGACCGGCAGGCGGCCCTGGACCTCTTCGACGCCTTCGGCTCCCCGGAGAAGACCCTGCACGCCAACATGGGCGGGCACACCGGCGTCCCGCAGTTCGCGGGGGACGCCGCGGCCCAGTTCCTCACCCGGCATCTGACGTGAGGCCGGGCCGCCTGAGGGGCAGCAGGCGGTAGCGCGGCTGACATCGGCGGCGGGCACACCGCTCGTCGTGGACCGGCTCCCCGGCCTTCCTCGACGAGCGGCACACGGCGGTCCCAGGACCGCTCCGACCGCCCCGGCTGCGGCAGAGCCCGCGCCCGGCCGAACCCGCGCCCCGCGTCAGCGCCCGCGCGCCGCTGCGGGCGAACCGCTCAGGGCGAACCCCTCACGGCGAAGGCGCAGCCGGAACGCGGCGTCCGCTTCAGCCGCGGATCATCGACATCAGCAGCCCATGGGTCTCGGCGTCCGCCGCCGCCACGAGGCCCCGGCCGCCCCGCCCGACCGGGGCGCCGTCGACCCCGGTGACCACGCAGCCCGCGGCCCGGCACAGCGCGATGCCCGCGGCGAAGTGCACGCTGCCCGACAGGTCGCCGCCGTCGGTGACGTACGCGGCCCGCTTGCCGGCGGCGACCCAGGCCAGCGCCAGCGTCGTGGACACGACCCGGGGCCGGAACCGCCCGCCGAAGTCGGGGTGGGCCAGCAGGTCGACGGCCCGGAACCCGGGCGCGCTCGGGAACGGCGGGTCCAGGTTGACGTCCACCAGCCGGGTGGCGGACGTCGGCGCCAACGGGGTGTCGACGCCGTCCTGCCGCACCCAGGCGGACGTGCCGTCGGTGCGGAACACCTCGGCGCTGAAGGGGTCGGCGACCGCCGCCGCCCCGTCGCGCAGCGCCACGTTGACGGCCACGAGCAGGTTGCCGACGGCGTAGTTCAGGGTGCCGCACAGGGGATCCACGAGCCACCGGCGCTCGACGTCGTCGCCGCCGTGCTGCCCGCCCTCCTCGCCGAGCACCGCGTCATCGGGCCGGGCGGCGCGGATGACGTCGAGGATCGCCTGCTCCGCCGCCACGTCGGCGGCGGTGGCGAAGTCCCCGGCGCCCTTGTCGATCCGGGCGAGCCGCTGCCCGTAGAGGGTGCGCACCACGTCCGCACCGGCGCTCGCCGCGGCTGTCGCGACCTCGATATCGGCGGAACTCGCCGCATCCGCACATGAGTTGATCATGCAGCGCAGACTACCCGCGCGCCCCGGCCGGCCCCCAGGGCCCTACGTTCTCGCGCTCTCGTCCGGCTGCAAGGCGTCGAGGATGAGGGTGAGACCGAAGGTGAACTCGTCGGCGTGGTCGTATCCGGGATCGAGGGCGTGCTCCGTGGCGAGCTCGGCGAGGTGGGGGTAGGCGTCGGCGGGCATGGCGTCGAGGATCGCGCCCGCGACCTCGCCCAGTTCCGCCGAGCCGCTGAACGGCAGGCTCAACTCCTGGATCACGAAGCCGTACAGGTAGCTGTCGATCAGTGAGAAGGCGTGCGCCGTCATCGCGACGGAGAACCCTCCGGCACGCAGGGCGCCGATGACGGCGTCGTGGTGCCGCAGGGTCGCCGGTCCCGGCCGGGAGCGGGAGTCCAGCAGGGGCACGGCCCAGGGGTGGCGCCGCAGCACGGTGCGGGCGGAGACCGCGCGGTGGCGCATGGCGCTCTTCCAGTCCGTGTCGCGCGGCGGCAGGTCGATCTCGCCGAACACGGCGTCGACCATGCCGTCGAGGACGTCCTCCCGGCCCGCGACGTGGTGGTAGAGCGACATCGCCTCGACGCCCAGCGGTTCGGCGATGGCCCGCATGGTGAGCGCGGCGGAGCCCTTCGCGTCCGCGATCGCCACCGCCGCGCCGATCACCCGCTCACGGCTCAGCGGGGTGCGCGCCGTGGTCCTGCGCCGTCTTTTGCCCGCCTCCGGCATCCGTACCTCCCGCGTCGCTCCCCTTGACCGCCTTACAGCATAAGGCTAGCTTGCCTTACACCATAAGGTACGCATTTCGGCGAAGGGTCGCGCCATGGGTACGGATCGCATGAAGAAGGTCTGCGTCATCGGGGCTTCGGGGAAGCTCGGCCAGTACATGGTCCGGCACGCGCTGGAGCGCGGGTACGAGGTGGTCGGCGTGTGCCGGGAGCGCAGCGTGCCGAAGCTGGCGGCGTTCGAAGGGCGGATGACCGTCGTCCCCGGGCCCACGGACGACCCGGAGGTGATCCGGTCGGCGGTCGACGGATGCGACGGGGTGCTGACGGTCCTCGTGCCCTGGGGGGTGCGGCAGTACGCGTCGGGGACGGCCCAGGCGGTCCTCGACCACGCGCGGCCGGGTGCGCGCCTCGTCTTCTCGTGCGGCTGGCACATCACGCGCGACGGCCAGGACCGGTACTCACGGATGTTCCTCCTGGGCGTCCGGGTCGCCGCCCTCCTCGGCAGGCTCGTCCGCGCCGTCGAGATCGACGACCAAGTGGAGGCGTGCCGCCGGGTGTTCGCCAGCGACACCCGATGGACCGTGGTGCGCGGCAGCACTCTCAAGGAGGGCGAGAGCCAGGGCCTGCCCGTGTGGAGCCGCCATGTCGGCGACCCGATCCTGGCCAGCGACCTGACGCACCGGGTGGACTTCGCGCTGTTCATGGTCGAGGCGCTCACCGACGACACGCTCGTCCAGGAGGCCCCGGCGATCGTCGGCCGTCTCACACCCAGCGCCCTCGCCCACGCCGGGGACGCGAGCGAGCGCGCCTAGCCGGGGCCTCCTGGACGCGCGTGTCCCTCAGCCTCCCGACAGCCCCGCCAGTCTCTCCAGGAACACCCGCTGCCCCGCCACGAGCTTGTCGGCCGCCCGGTCCAAGGGGAACCAGGCCACCCGGTCCAGCTCCGGGAACTCCTCGACACGGCCCGAACCGCGCGGCCACTCCATCCGGAACGTGCCCGGGACCACCGCATCGGGGTCCAGGTCGGCCTCGACGGCCCAGACGGTCACGGTCTTGCCGCCCGCCTGCCGCACCTCGCCCAACGGCTGGTAGGGCCCGTCGGGGGCGGGCAGGCCGAGTTCCTCCTCGAACTCGCGCGCCGCCGCGGCCAACGGCTCCTCCTCGTCGCCGTACTCCCCCTTGGGAATCGACCAGGCCGCCTCGTCACGACGGGCCCAGAACGGTCCGCCCATGTGGCCGATGAGCACCTCGGCCGCGGGGCCCGTGCGGCGGTGGAGGAGCAGTCCGGCGCTGCGGCGGCCGGTCATGACGGCGTGGGGCATGAGGGCTGCATGACATCGGACCCTACGCCCGCGTCGGCGCCGGAGCGCGTCGGACGCGGTGAGGCGTGGCGGGAAGCGGTGGGGCGCGGCCGCCGTACGCCTCGGGGCGGGGCCGACGACCTGCGCGGCATCCGGGTGCGGTACGAACTCCCTGTGAACGAAGAGATCCGACCCGAGACCGTCCGCGCGTTCATCGCGCTCGCCCCGCCCGACGACGCGAAACAGGAACTGGCCCGGGAGCTCGCCCCCGCCTACCGCGCGCATCCGCGGATGCGCTGGAACCGCATCGAGGACTGGCACATCACCCTGGCGTTCCTCGGCGAGGTCCCGCACACGGCGGTCGCGGCGCTGCGCCCGCCGCTCGCGGCCCTTGCGGCCGCCCACCGCCCGCTCACCCTGGCGCTGCTCGGGGGCGGGCACTTCGACGAGCGGGTGCTGTGGAGCGGTGTCGACGGCGACCTCGACGAGCTGGGTCACCTCGCCACCAAGGTGCGCGCGGTGGTCAAGGAGTGCGGAATCAGCTTCGCGGACCGGCCGTTGCGCCCCCATCTGACCCTGGCCCGGGCACGCCGCGACACGCCCTCGTGCGCGGTCGCGGCCGCCGCCGGACTGAGCGGCTTCACCGGCCGCCCCTGGCAGGCCGAGCGCCTGCACCTGGTCGCCAGCAACTTCGGTCGCGGCCCGGGCCCCATCCGCTACCGCGATGTCGACGCCTGGCGCTTCGGCGGCGAGGGGCATCGACCCGGCCAGGGCGAGGGACACCGGTCCACTCGCGGCGAGCGTCATCAGCCCGGTTAGCGAGCCCGGTCACCGATGGGCCTGTGACGGCCGGCTCGGCAACCGGGCTCGCTCCTGGGGCCCGCGTCGACCGCGAGGCCTACAGCGGCTGGATCGAGATGTTCCGGTACCGCACCGCGTTCGCGTGGTCCTGGAGCCGTACGGCACCCGCCGTCGGGCCCTCTGGATCCCCCGCTCCCGTCGGCCCGTCGATCGCCACGTCGTCGTGGACCTTGACGCCGTTCCACACGAGCGTCACGCGGGCGTCCTGCGTCTTCTTGCCGCTGTCGTCGTAGCGGGCGGCGCGGAAGGTGATGTCGTACGTCTGCCAGGTCCCCGGAGGCTTGGCCGCGTTGGTGTCGGGGGCCTTCTTCTTGTAGATCGCACCGGCCTCGTCGTCGGCCGGGGAGTCGTCGCCGTAGGAGTCCAGGATCTGGATCTCGTAGCGCTCCTGGAGGTACACGCCGCTGTTCGCGCGGTCCTGGCCGGTCACGTCCGGTGGGAGCTTCGGCAGCCAGAACTCGACGTGCAGTTCGTAGTCCTGGAACGCCTGCTTGGTGCGGATGTCTCCGCAGCAGACCTCCATCGCGCCGTCCCCGACGAGCGGCCACTGCGGGGTGCGGCCGTCGGTGTGCTGCCAGGGCGAGCGGTCGACGCCGTCGAAGAGTGTGGCCTTGGCGCCTTGGGGATGGACGGCGAGCAGGTCGAGGTTCACATGGCCGGTGTCGCCCTCGTCATGGCGGTACGTGATGGTGTTGGCGCCCGCCCGCAGCTTCAGGCGTTCGGTCCGCGTGGACCACTTGTCCCAGGTGCCGGTGGAGAGGAGCTTCGTCTGCCGCACCTTCTCGCCGTTGACGTGGACGCTCAGGGTCTTCGTCCCTGCCTGCGGATAGGGGCCGTTGGCGTACCGCAGGCCGACGTCGTAGGTGCCCGCCTTCTTCGTCCGGACGTCGAAGGTGGTGCTCGCGCCCTTGGTGCCGTAGCCGTCGACGAATCCGCTGCCGGAGTACGCGGCGTGGTTGTCGTTGGTGCGGGCCCCGCCGTCGAGCCGCGCCTCCTCTGCCTCGTACAGCGTCTGCGGGGCGGGCTTGACTCCGGGGATGCGGTTCAGGGTGTACCACGCCTCGGTGCTCCACAGGCTCGTGCCGCCTTCGGCGGTGAAGGGGCGGGGCGAGCGCACATGGACGACGCGGTCGGCCTTCAGGCCCGGGATCTCCAGGGTGACCTTCTTGCGGTCGGACGAGAGCGTCGCCGAACGCACCGGCAGGGTCTCCTCGTCCACCTTGGGTCCGCCGTAGGCCGCCGTCGGGACGTAGCGCCACTGCGTGACCTGGTAGCGGGCGGCGAGCTTCGCGGCCGTCGCCTCGGAGACCGGCTTGGTGTACTCCATCTCGAAACCGGTCCGCGTGGCCCGCATGGCCTTGATGTCGAAGGCGTCGTCGCCCTGGGGCGTCAGCTTCTGCAGGCCGTGCTTCAGCTTGCCGGGCTGGCCCCAGTTGCCGCCGGCTCCCAGACCACCGGCGTACAGGGCGCCGTCAGGCCCCGTGCTGAGCCGGTTGACTCCGGCCTCCAGGCCCTGCGTGAAGCGGAAGACCGCGCCCTGGTACTCGCCGCCGACCTTCTCCAGGGACGCCCGCTGCACCCCGCCGTACGTCACGTCGCCGAACAGCAACTGCCCTGCGAAGGTGCCCTCCTTCAGGAGGACCGGTGTGCTCGGCGAGTTGCCGATCTCGTTCTGCGGCAGCCACAGCACGGGACGGGTGACGGGCTTGTCGTCGAACGGCCCGTCGGGGTTGGTGTGGTGGTTGAAGAAGCGGCCCTGCTTGACGTGCAGGAGTTTCGACGAGGGCAGCCAGCCGCCCTGGTTGTCGGTGGCGAACAGCTCGCCCTCGGGTCCCCAGCCGATGCCGTTGGGCGTGCGCAGGCCGCCCGCGACGTAGGAGACCTCGCCGGTCGCGCGGTTGACCTTGATGGTGGTGCCGCGGTTCTTCGCGGGCTGCGGGTCCGTCGTGGCGCCGCCGAGGTTGATCGCGACGGACAGGTTCAGATAGAAGAAGCCGTCCCGGTAGAGCAGGCCGAAGGCGAACTCGTGGAAGTTCTTGCCGAACGGCCAGGTGGCGACGGTCTCGTACGCGTCGGTGACGTCGTCGCCGTTGTCGTCCTTCAGCCGGGTCAGCTCGTGCTTCTGGGAGACGTACAGCGAGCCGTCGACGTACTTGAGGCCCATCGGTTCCTTCAGGCCCTCGGCGACCTTCTTGGTGGTCACCTTCTCGGGGCCGGTGCTCCCGGTGACGTTGTCGAGGAGGTAGACCTCGCCCTTGGTGTTGTCGGTGCCGCCCCAGGTGGCCACGGCGAGGCGGCCGTCGGGCAGCCAGTCCATCGCGGAGACCTGCGGCTCGAACCCCTTCGGCCTGAGGTCGGTGAGCCGGTAGTCGGGGTGGACGCCGTCCAGCGGGAGGCCGTCGCCCGGCGTCTCCGTGGAGCCCGCGCACTCCTTGCGGCCCGGCGCGGTGACGCGCACGACGCCCTTGTCGGTGCTCAGGACCGAGTTCGGCACGACGGCGAAGTCACCGGCGCCCGGCGGCTTCCAGGCGAGCGTGACCTGCTGCTCCCCGCCTGCCTCGAAGTGCTCGATGAACAGCGCGTGGTATCCGGCCGTCAGCTCGACCGTGCCTTCCTTGGGGCTCGGCCCGTGCTGGCCGTCGTGGTCGATGACCCGCTTGTTGTCGATCAGCAACCGGGAGCCGTCGTCGCTGGTGAGACGGAAGGTGTAGGTGCCGTCCTGCGGGACGTCGAGGTTGGCGATGGTGTGCGAGACGAAGTTGTCGGCGAGGCCGCCGAAGTCCGCGGCCTCCTTCCAGTCGACGACCGGCTTCAGCTCGTCGACGTTCGGGGTCTGCCCGGGCTTGAGCTCGCACAGCTTGTTCAAGGGCCGCTGCATGTCGTAGACGCGCTGGGTGACCCCCGGCTCCTGCGGCGGGAGTTCGACGAAGGGGCTCGGATCGTCGGCGGCGGAGACGGTCGCCGGGGCGGGGGCCGCCCAGGCCGCTCCGGTGGCGCCCGTGGCCCCGGTGACCCCGGCGAGGAGGGATCCGACGGCCCATAAGCTCAAGCGGGTACGGAATCTTCGGTACGACCGTGCGCTCATTGCTGCTCCCGGCAGGTGATGAGGCGAAGGGACCTGGCGTTCCTGCCACCGCGACGCGCACGGTGTGGCGTCCGGCGCCACAGGGGCTCCGGGCACGTGCGGGTGACTTGGGGCGGGACGCTAGTCAGCTTTCATCGAACCCGGAACCCCTTGCGCGACAAGGAACGCAACTTTTTCTCGCGTCAGGACAAAGCGTGCCCCGCGGAACCGGAGGCGCGCGGTCCCGCGGAACCGGAGGCGCGCGGTCCCGCGGAACCGGCGGGCGCGGTCCTCTGGGATCGGAGGCGCGCGGCCCCCTGGAACCGGCGGCGCGGAGCACGGACTCCCCGCGCCACCGGGCCCGGTGTCGTCACCGAGCAGGCGCCCGGACAGCCGGGCGACCGGTCAGGGCGCGATGCCCACGCCCGGGACGCGCCCCCAACTCCGCTCCTGCGCCGCCGTCATCGCGGGCCAGGAGTGACCGCCGGGGCGCGGCCGCACCCGCGAGGCGTACTCCCCCGGCACGAAGCGGGGGTCGTAGAAGCAGCCCGTGCCGTACGTCGCGTCGAAGGCCGGGCAGGCGGCGGCCACGGACGCCGGCGTGGGCTTCCTGCCCGTGCGCACCCAGGTGTCCAGCGCGGCGAGGGAGTTGGCGTACTCGGCCTTGCTCAGCCCGCTGTGCTCGTTCTCCCGTGTGAACGTCTGCACCAGATGCCGGTCCCGGCCCGCTCCGCGCAGCGAGGCGCGGTAGGCCGCCTCGTGCTCGACGAAGGCCGTCGGGTCGTCGATCGCGTGCAGCGTGAGCACGGGGATCGAGACCTTTCCGGTGAGGTCGCTGTCGTACGACAGGTCGCGGGCCGCGGTGGGATCGGCCGAGAACCGCTGCACCCCGGCGTTGAGGGTCTTGTCGTCGTGGGAACCGGAGTAGCGCACGCCCTTGTTGCCGAAGGGATTGCGCCCGCCGAGGCGCTTGTCGACGATGTCGCGGAAGGTGAAGGTCGCGAACTTCAGGTGGGATTCCAGGCTGCGTTCCGGGATCCGGGTGACGGCGAGGATGTCATCGAGGTTGCGCTGCTGGCGGGTTGTGCGGTCGGTGGGCGCGGAGCCCAGGCCTGTGCACTCCTGCAGCCGTGCCTCCAGGTCGGCGCCCGTCATCGTGGAGTCCTTCGGCAGTCCGCTCCACAGCGGGTACGGGGGCTCGGACGGCCGGGGGTGGTTCCGGCAGTAGTACTGGTAGACGACGCGGAGGTCCACGCGGTAGTCGTAGCCCCGCGAGCCGCCGCCGAGCACGCCGTTGGTCAGCAGCGCGCCGTCGTAGGGCCGTCGGCCGCGCGAGCCGTAGGTCTCGACGGCCTTGGCGGCGACGTCACCTCCCCAGGACTGGCCGTGCAGGTAGGTCTTCCGCGGCGCCCGGAACTCACGCGCGAAGAGCCTGCGCAGGTTCTCGGTGTCCGCGGCCGCCATCCGCGTGCCGTAGCCGCCCCGGCGGTAGGAGGAGCCCGCCCACGCGTACCCCTCGTCCACCAGCACCGACCAGCGGTCGAGGTCCTCCATGCTGCGCCGCGGGTCGGAACCGGCGCCGAGGTCGGGGCCGCCGTGCGCGTGCAGGACCAGGGAGCCGTTCCAGTCCCGGGGGACGGCGATGGTGTAGTACGCGCCGTTGCCGTCCCGGCCCGTGTAGCAGGTGGCTTGCGCGCCCACGCTCGCCGGGCAGTCCACGGGGTGGGGGCGTCCGGGGTCGGCCGCGGTGGCGGGGGCCGGTCCCGCGAGGCCCGCCATGAGGGCGACGACGCCACCGGCGAGGACGGCGGCGTACCCCCGCCGGTGGGACGTGTGGGAACGGCGCGGTCGCCGTGCGGTCAGCCAGTTGCCCATGAGTCGTCCTTCCCCGGGCCTCCAGGCGCGGCCCTCGCGCGGAGGGCTCGATGCTAGGCACCGGTGAAGTGGCGTACGAGAGCCCGGGGATTGCGTTCATATTGATCTCCGTGAACGCCCCGTATGGCCCTCCACGCCCCCCTGCGGCCCCCCGCGGTCGCCCCTTTGGAACCCCCCCCTCCGCGGCCGTCCCTTGCCGCCCTCCAGGCACCTGCCCAGGGCCTCATCGCCCGCTCAGGACGTCACGGTCCCCGCCCCGGCCAGGCGCTCCGCCAGATACCGCTGGAACTGCCACAGCGGACGCTCCAGATGGGAGAAGCGGCCCGCCGAGGGCGCGGGGTCGGTGGCGAGACCTCGCTGCACACCGCGGATGGCCACCAGGTCCTCCGCCTGGATGATCTCGAACTGCTGCCGGGAGGCCTCCACATAGGCGTCGAAGCCGGGCCGCTCCTTGGCCTCCTCGGGGACCAGGATCGTGAAGACCGCGTCGTGGCCGCCCGGGCCCCTCGGGATCCAGCGTGCGAACGCGACGCTGTCGGGCATCATGGCCATCGCCAGATTCGGGAAGACACCCGCCACCGTCATGCCGGAGAGCTGGCGCATGCCGAGTCCCGGGATGAGGGTGCCGACCAGGTCCATGCCGTCCGCTCCCTGCGGGATCTCCATGTCGAGGGCGAACGGGGTGTACATGCTGAACCCGCGCCCCTCGCACTCGTCGACGACCGTGTCCTTGCCGGGCAGGATCCGCTCCAGGGAGTCGGCGTGCGAACCCATGTGGTGGTAGTTCTCCGAACCGTTCTCGAACGCAACCTTCCAGTTCGCGGGGACGCCGTCCCAGCGGGCCGTGAACCCGACGACCAGGTCCTCGACGCGATACGGCGCCACCGTGGCCTCGAGTGCGCCCAGCTGCGGGGCGAGCGGGGCCGCGTCGGGGTCCGCAGTGACCATCAGCAGGCCGTGCCAGACCTCCAGGCGGTACTGGGGAAGCCGACAGGCGGCGCGGTCGAACTCGACCTTGTTCATCAGCGGGGCGCCCGCGAGCTGTCCCGCGAACTCGCCGTTCAGGCGGTACGTCCAGGTGTGGTACGGACAGGTGAGCCGTTTGAGCGAGCCCTGGTCGGGGGTCGACTCGGGCGGCAGCACGTCCATGAAGCGGTGCCTGCACACCCTCGACAGCGCGTGCAGGTCGCCGTTCTCGTCACGGGTGATCACCAAGGGCCGGCCGAGGTCGTCCACGCGCAGATAGTCGCCGGGGCGGGCGACCTGTGAGACGTGGCCGACGCAGATCCAGTCGCCGCCGAAGATGCGGTCCATCTCCAGTTCGTGGAAGTCCGCGCTGGTGTAGGCCCGGGCGGGCAGGGTCTCACCGCGCTCCAGGGGCAGCTGGGCGAGCCGCGCCAGTTCGCCGAGCAGGGCGGGCAGTCCGCCGTCCGGGGATCCGCCCCGCGGGGAGAGACGTCCGTCGTGCGGGGAGGAGACTCCGCCGTGCGGGGAGGAAAGTCCTTCGTGCAGCATCGTGGCACCGCCTTCAGTCCGGGATCTCCTTTCATGCTCCGCCGCGGCCGACGGAACGGGATCGACAGCCTGAACGACATTCACGTACATCCTTCGGCTGACCCGGGCAACCCGGATGTCCGATGCACGTGAGACAGGCAATCGACGTAAACTCGCCCCTCACCTAAAGGTCTAGGCCAATGATCGACGACTGAGGCCCGTGAGGCGCGGGTCAACACCGGACGGCCGCACTCCGTGACGGCCCCGAACCCCCCGCCTGGGCAGCGCATTTGAGCACACACCGGCACGGAACGACTCCTTGACGCGGTTGATTGGTATAGGCCAATATCCACCTCGTTCGCTCCGCTTTCGCCGCGGTCGACCGATCCGCCGATCCCGCACCCCGCTCCTCCCGGAGGTCCCTCATGGCAAGCGACAGCCACCCGCACCTCACCCGGCTGGCCAACTCCGTGCTCCAACCGGGCTTCGCGGGCACCACCGCCCCGGACTGGGTGCGCCGCAGGATCGCCGACGGGCTCGCGTCCGTGGTGCTCTTCGGCCGCAACATCGAGAGCCCCGAGCAGGTCGCCGCCCTCACCGCGGCCCTGCGCGCGGAGAACCCGGACCTGATCGTCGCCATCGACGAGGAGGCCGGCGACGTCACCCGCATCGGCGCCCGCACCGGCGCGTCCTGGCCCGGCAACCTCGCGCTCGGCGCCATCGACGACCCCGACCTCACCGAGCAGGTCGCCCGCGACATCGGCCGCCAGCTCCGGGCGATCGGCGTCTCGCTGGACTTCGCGCCCAGCGCCGACGTGAACTCCAACGCCATGAACCCGGTGATCGGCGTCCGCTCGTTCGGTGCCAGCACGGACGTGGTGGCACGGCAGACCGCCGCCTGGATCCGCGGCCTGCAGTCCGTCGGCGTCGCCGCCTGCGCCAAGCACTTCCCCGGCCACGGCGACACCGACGTCGACTCCCACCACGGTCTGCCCCGGTTCACGGCCGACGCCGACGAGATCGCCCGCACCGCCCTGCCGCCGTTCGCGGCCGCGATGGACGCGGGCGTCCGCGCCGTCATGACCGCGCACATGCTCGTCCCGGCGCACGACGAGGAGATGCCCGCCACACTCAGCGCCCCGATCATCAACGGCCTGCTGCGCGAGAAGCTCGGCTTCACCGGCCTCGTCGTCACCGACGGCATCGAGATGGGCGCCGTGACCGGCCCGTACGGCATCACGGGCGCCACGGTCCGCGCGGTCGCCGCGGGCGTGGACGCGGTCTGCGTCGGCGGCGAGAGCGCCGAGGAGTCCACCACGGTCGACCTCGCCGACGCCCTGGTGCGCGCGGTGCTCGACGGCACTCTGCCCGAGGAGCGCCTGACCGAAGCGGCGGCTCGCGTGGGCGAGTTCGCCACCTGGTCGGCCGCACTCGCCCGGCAGGCGGACCCCGAGGCGGACGCCTCCGACATCGGCCTGGTCGCGGCCCGCCGCGCCGTGCGCGTCCACCGCAGCGCCAACGGCGCCGAGCTCCCGCTCGCGGCCGACCCGCACGTCGTCGAGCTCTCCCCCACCATGAGCCTCGCCGTCGACGGCGCCACCCCGTGGGGGGTCGGCGAACCGCTGCGCGCGCTGCGCCCGGGCACCACGTCCGTGCGGATCTCCGAGTCCGAGCTGACCGGCCAGGATGACCTCCTCGACCGTCTCGCCCTGGCCCCCGCGAACGGCCGGGACCTGATCGTCGTCGTCCGTGACGCGGCCCGGCACCCGTGGATGTCCCAGGCGCTCCAAGGCCTGGTGCGCCGCCGCCCGGACGCCCTGGTGGTGGAGATGGGCGTGCCCGCGGGCGAGCAGGTCGGCGCGGTCCACGTGACGACGTACGGCGCCACCCGGGTCTCCGGGATCGCCGTCGCCGAGGTGCTCGTCGGCGCCTCCTGAGCACCGGGGCGGCCCGACGCCGGGCCGCCCCGCAGCCGTGCGCGCGGGCGCGCCCGAAGCCTTCCACGACTGCCCGAAAGGGCAGTTCGCGGGGGCCTCGGGGGCAGCTCCACGGGCCCCGCCCCTGGTCGTGGACGCGGCAACACACCCGCTTCGGGCGGGGGTTGACTTCGCCCTTGGTCTAGTCCATCTTTGGTGGAAACCGAAGCTGGTCTAGTCCACTCCGGGGCGGGTGTCCGCCGGACCCAGGACTCCGGTGCGGACCCGCCGCGGCGCGGGACGGCCGGCATCGCGCGTCCACCGCGGGCTTCTTGCCCCGGGAGCGGCGTCGAGTACGAGGAGGTAGCACCACCGGCTCTGTCGCCACCGAGCACCGCGGCGCTCGCGCCACCGGCACGACAGTGCCCCGCAGCCCTGCCACCCCGCTGCCCCTCCTCCCACCACGCCGCCCGCCCCGGACGCACCTGGCCGAGCGCGCGGCCCGGCGGACCACGGCCGAGCACCCTTCGGCCCCGGCCCGCCGACGCGATCCGCACGCCATGCCACCCCCGTGGCCCCGGACCGACCATCCCCACGCCACGGCAGCCGCACCGACCATCCGTCACACCTCTCAACACCTCTCACCCTTCTCTCACGCCCGCACACCGCGCCCCATGCGGTCAGCGGGAAACGAACCCGCACGCACTCCGACCTCGGTCAGACCGGGGCACGTCATCGCGCGACGCCCCGCGACCGGGCGCCCGCGTCCATCGCGGCACGCGCCGCCCCGGTACCGCCACCGGTCCGGCGGGCAGTGTCGCTCCCGGACCTCGACGACGGCAGCGCCTCGGCCGATCTCGTCGCCGCCTCCCCCAGCGAGGCCTCCCCCCACGCGCGAAACCGCCGGGCCGCGGCCCCTCCTGCCCTTTCGCCGTGCCCACAAGTGCCCCCCTTCACCGCGTCCCAGCAGCCTTGGAGGACCCCGCATGTCCACCCCGTACGCATTCCTGCACCGTGCCGCGTCGGACCGCCCGTATTTCAGCGCGGACGGCGAGACGTACCTGGCGCAGTTCCCGCTGAACGAGATCAAGAAGGACCTCCCGCTCCGCGTCCTCACCGAGGAGCAGTTCACCTCCTGGCAGACGTACGGCTACGTGGTGGTCCCGGAGGCGATATCCACCGAGGCCGCGGGCCGTCTGCTCGACTTCGCCTGGGAGTTCCAGGGACTCGACCGGTCCCGGCCCGACACCTGGTACGAGGAGCGGGAGTTCGGCACCGACCTGGAGCGGGACCTCTACATCTACGGCTTCGTGGAGGCGTACCACCACCAGCTCATCTGGGACAGCCGCCAGACGCAGCGGGTCTACGACGCGTTCGTCGACGTGTGGGACTGCGAGGAGCTGTGGGTCACCCTCGACCGGCTGAACCTCAACCCGCCGAACGTCAAGAACCGTGACCGCGCACTGATCGCGCCCACCGACGAGGGCTTCGACATCGAGCTGCACTGGGACGTCGACTCCACCCGCGGGGTGCTGCCGCAGCGGGTGCAGGGCATCATCGCGCTCCACGACACCCAGCCCGAGCTGGGCGGCTTCCAGTGCTCACCGGAGCTGTTCCGCCAGTTCGACCGGTGGAAGCTGGACCAGCCCGCGGACCGCGACCCGATCCGCCCCAACACCGACCGGGCCGAATTCCCTGTGGTGCGCCCCGAGTTGAAGGCGGGCGACCTGCTGATCTGGAACGGCATGCTGGCGCACGGCGTCGCCCCCAACACCTCCGACAACGGTGTCCGCTCGGTGCAGTACCTCTCCATGATGCCGGCGCTCGAGGAGAGCCACGCGCTGCGCAAGTCGCGCGTCGAGTCCTGGCGGAACCTGTCCACGCCGGACTGGAACGCCACGCTCGTCGGCGACGCCACGAAGCACGAGTCGCTGCGCTACGGCACCGCCGAACTCACCGAGCTCGGCGAGAAGCTCCTCGGCCTCAGCTCCTGGCACGCCGACAACGCCTAGTGGGGAAGCGAAGAGACGCCATGCGCAAGATCTGCCTGACCCTGCCCACCAACAGGGCGTGCACCGCGATGATCGTGGCCCTGCTCCAGGAGGCGGAGTACGCGGTGCGCACCTTCGACGTCGAGGTGCACGTACTGGTCCTGGACTCCTCCGGGCCCGCGACCTTCGCCGAGCACGCCCGTGCCGCCCGGACGGCGTCGGCCGCCGCGGGGGTCGTGGTCCATCACCTCGGCGAGGACGAGCAGCGCGACTTCCTGCGCGAGGTGATCGACGCCGCGGGCGCCGTCAAGCAGGACCTGCTGCTCGATCTGATGCTGCCCGCCGCCGTGTCCTACGGCGCCTGCACCAACCGGGCGTTCCTCATCGCGGCGGCCCTCGGCTGCGCGTCGGTGCACCGCAGGGACTCCGACAGCGACTACCAGGTCCTGGGCGGCGAGCCCGTCTACCCCGTCCACCACGAGCTGATGTCCCTCGGCAAGCGCGCGGCCGACGCGGCCGGCGGCGTCACCGGCAGTGACCTCGCGGCGGAGCACGCGGACAAACCCGTGGCGCTCGTGGGGTCCTCGTTCATCGGCGAGCTGTCCGTGGACATCGGTGAGATGCGCGACCTGGACCGCGACGTCTACCACGACGTCGTCAGCCTGTGGGCGCCGTCGGACTGGTCCGCCGAGCAGAAGCGGGAGCTGGTCGAGGAGTCCTTCCGGGGCGCCGGGCACGCCCCGTTCACGGGCGACCGCGCGGAGCTGACGCTCGTCGACCCCATGCGGGTCGACATGTGCAACGTCAGCTTCCACGGCGTGCACGAGCAGGTGCCGCTGCCCCCGGCCACCGACACCATCGGCAGCGACTACTTCCTGCTGCACCTGGTGTACGACGCCACGCTGCCCGGGGTCGTGCACAACCGCAACATCGTGAACTTCTACACGGGCGAGCGCAGGACCGAATCCGGCTTCGTCGCGTACCAGAACCGGTTCGTGAAGTTCTTCCTCTCGATGCTCTACCTCAACCACGTCTACCGCGAGATGACGGCGGCCGGGTCCGCGCTGCTCGACGAGCGCCACCGGGTGCGCGTGGCGCGGATCGCCGAACTCGTCCGGGAGAGCACCCGGTTGGACACGGCGGAGAACGTGGCGCGGCTCGACGCCCTCGATCGTTCCTACCGCAAGCTCGGCGGCAAGTACGCCGGGTTCGCCGACTCCCTCGTGCCCCGGCGCGGGCGGCTGCTCGACGAGGCGCGCCAGGACATGGAGGACTTCGCGCTGCTCATCGAGTCCTGGGCCGCGCTGGTCAGGGCGAGCCGGTCCACGCGCCTCAGCCGACTGCACGCGTAGCGGAACAGGGCATCCACCATGTACGAAACGACCAACCTGCGGGCGGCCCTGGCGGCCGCCACGGAGGACCAGATCGTCTACGACCTGCCCGGCATCGCGGACCGGCACGACTCCCTGGTGCGGGAACTGCCGGGCGTCGCCGTCCGGTTCGCGATGAAGGCCTGTCCGGTCGACGAGGTGCTGTCCTGCCTCGCGGGCCGGGGCGCCGGGTTCGACGCGGCGAGCCCGCACGAGATCGCGCAGGCCCTCGCCACCGGCACACCGGCGGACCGGATCCACTACGGCAACACCATCAAGTCCGACCGGCACATCGCCGAGGCGTACGACCTCGGCATCAGGGACTTCGCGACGGACAGCGTGGAGGACGTCCGCGCCCTCGCGGCGCTCGCCCCGGGCTCCCGGGTGTTCTGCCGTCTCGCCACCGACGGCGAGGGCGCCCTGTGGGGCCTCAGCCACAAGTTCGGCTGCTCCCCCGCGGACGCCCTGCGGGTGCTCTCCACAGCGCGGGCGTCGGGCCTGACGCCGTCGGGCCTGTCCGTGCACGTCGGCTCCCAGCAGATGACGGCCGAGGCGTGGCGCGCCGCGTTCGACCGGATGGCCGACGTGCTCGCGGCCCTGGCGCGGCGCGGCATCCGACTCGACCACGTCAACCTGGGCGGCGGCCTGCCCGCGCTCGGCTACCGGGACCGGTACGGCAATCCCCTCGACCCGCCCCTGGACAAGATCTTCGCCGTGCTCCGGGAGGGCATGGCGCGCCTTCGGACCCTCACCGGGACGCCGCTGGACTTCGTCATCGAGCCGGGCCGCTATCTCGTCGCCGACCACGGCGCCGTCCGCGCCCACGTGTCGCGCCTGTCCGCGCGCGAACAGGTCAACGGCGAGCGCCAGCACTGGCTGTACCTCAGCTGTGGCAAGTTCAACGGCCTGTACGAGATGGACGCGCTCCAGTACACGCTGGTGTTCCCCGATCACGAGGGCAGCGACTGCGTCCCCGCGGTCGTCGCCGGTCCCACCTGCGACAGCGACGACGCGTACAGCCACGAGGGCAGCCTGGTGCACGTGCCGCGGAGCGTCGCGTCGGGCGACCCGGTGTGGATCCTGTCCTCCGGCGCGTACGCGACGAGCTACACCACGCAGGGCTTCAACGGCTTCGGCCCGCTGCCCTGCACCTGGATACGCGGCGAGGGCGACGTCGCGCCCCTCGCCTCCTCGACGGGAGGGCGCACGCGATGACCCGCGACCCACGCATCCGGCTTCGGCCCGTAGCCGACGGCGACTGGGAGGGCATCGCGGCCCTGGAGGCCGAGGTGTACACACCGCTCGGGCTCTCCGAGGGCCGGGCCGCCCTGGAGTCACGGGCGCGGGCGTCGCCGAGCACGTGCTTCGTGCTCGACTGCGCCGAGGGGCCCGCGGGGTATCTGCTCGCGCTGCCCTATCCGCCGTTCGAGTCACCGGACCTGGCGCGGCCGGAGAAGCACCAGATCTCCGACGTCCCCGGGTCCTCCCACACTCCCGGTTCCCCTGCCTCCCCCGCCGTTCCCTCCGGCAATCTGCACCTGCACGACCTCGTCGTCGCCGAAGACTTCCGGGGACGCGGGCTCGCCCGGCGGCTCCTGCGGCACCTCACGACGACCGCGCGGTCGCAGACGTACGAGCAGATCTCCCTGGTCGCCGTCGCGGGGAGCGAGACCTTCTGGTCGGCGCAGGGGTACCGGGCCCATCGGGAGATCCCGCTCCCGGGCAGCTACGGCACGGACGCGGTCTACATGTCCGCGGCGGTGCCGGAAGGACGAAGAGGCTGAAGACGCTGATGCAAAGATCACTCGTTCGCGATGACTTCCGGCGCGCACAACTGGCCATCGCGGCGCTGTTCTGCGTCCTGGGCTTCCAGTACGCCACGTGGGCGGCGAGGCTGCCCGCGCTCAAGTCCCGGCTCGACCTGTCCGAGGCCGAGCTGGGGCTGCTCCTGATGGCCTGCGGGGTGGGCGCCGCGGCGTCCTTCCCGCTGGTCGCCGCGCTCACCCGGCGCTGGGGGTCGCGACGCCTCGCGCTGGTGTCGGCCCTGTTCCTCGGCGTGCTCCTGCTCGCCCTTGCCGCCGCGCCGAACTATCCGGTCGCCCTCCTCGTCATGTGCGCCGACGGCCTGGGCGTGGGCTGTCTGAACGTCGCCATGAACGCGCAGGGCGCCGCCCTGGAGGCCCGGCACGAGCGGACCGCCATGTCGCAGTTGCACGCGACGTTCAGCGCCGGTTCGCTGGGCGCCGCGCTTCTCGCCTCCGGCATGAGCGCGCTGAGTTCGTCGGTGGCGCTGCACTTCGGCGTCGCCACGGTGCTCGTGCTGCTGCTGACGCTGTTCGCGCAACCGGCGCTGCTTCCGGACGAGAAGCAGGCCGATGCGCCCGCGGAAGCGGACCCGGCCCCCGAACAGGCCGCCGACGCCCCGCAGAAGAAGGAGGGGAAGGCCCGGCGCGGCTGGAGCCTGCCCTCCCGGGTGACGCTGTGGATGGGCGGCGCCATGGTGTGCGGCACCGTGGCGGAGGGCGCCATGAACGACTGGTCGGCGCTCTACATGAAGGAGGTCGCCGACGCGTCGGCGCGCCTCGCGCCGCTCGGCATCGCCGTGGTCTCCGTCATGATGGTGCTCGCCCGGCTCTTCGCGGACGGGTGGCGCACCCGGTTCGGTGACGGCCGCGTCGTGCGCGTGGGCAGCCTCCTGGCCGCGGCGGGCCTCGCGTTCGCCCTTCTCGCCGGTGGGGTCGTACCGGCTCTGATCGGCTTCGCGTGCATGGGCCTCGGCATCGCGGCCGTCACGCCGTGCGTGTACGTGGCGGCGGCCAAGCAGGGCTCGGAGGCGCTGGCCCTGGTCGCCGCGATGGGGACGACCGGCCTGCTCGCCGGTCCACCGCTCATCGGCTTCCTCGCCCACGGCACGAGCCTGGTCTGGGGCATGGCGGCGGTGGCGGTGTCGGCTGCGCTGGTGTCGGTGTGCGCGGCCCGGATCGGCTGGCCGAGCGCTGCTGCGGCGCCGGAGGCGGAGGCGAAAGCGAAGGTGTGAGCGGGCGGGTGGGCCGCCTCGGGGACGGGGTGGCCCACCGCGGCGCATGGCTCCGCTACGGGTTGCGGTCGAAGACGATGCCTTCGTTGACGCGGCAGGTGTCGTCGCCTTCGCCGCCGTCGACTTCGCCCTTGTTCAGCAGGACTTGGATCTCGGCGTCGCCTTGGTTGCCGTGGATCCTCCCCATGGCACCGTCGATCTCATCGTTGACGGAGACGATGACGCCGTCGCCGCCACCGGCCTGGATCAGGCCGAGGCCCGCCTCCTCCACCCTGACGGCGCGCAGCGCCTCCGATCGGCCAATGTCCCCCTTCGGGGTACACAACCAGTGGTTGTGCCAGTCCGCACATGAAGTTGTTTGATCGACCCCTCCTCTGGGTGCTGGGATCTGCGTATGACTCCTCGCACAGACCAGATCATGTATGTCCGGACACCCGAGTTCGCGCGCCATGTGGAGCGCATCGCGGAAGTGACGGACGCGACCTCCCGCCTCAACGTGCTGCCGTTCAGCGACAGCGAAGGCCGTGCCGAACTACTGTCGGTTGTGTTCGGTGGACCGCTGCCGGAGTCGGTGACGATCTACCCGCCGTTCTTCACCGAGTACGGGCTGAACACGACGTTCGGGGAGAACGTCTTCGTCAACCAGGGCTGCACGTTCATGGACAAGGGCGGGATCCGCATCGGCAGCGGCGTGATGATCGCCCCGAAGGTCAGCCTCATCACCGGAGGGCACCCCCTGCCTCTCGCCGAGCGCCGCGAGCACCTCGCCTTCGCCCCGATCGTCATCGAGGACGACGTCTGGATCGGGGCGGCTGCCACGATCATGCAGGGAGTGACGATCGGTGCGGGTTCCGTCGTCGCCGCAGGAGCGGTGGTCACCCGTGATGTTCCCGCCCGCACGCTGGTCGCGGGTGTCCCCGCCCGGACGGTCAAGACGATCGACTGAGCCCTGCCGGGCCCCCCACGTCCCCGGAGATCTCGCACCGCGCGGCACAGGACGCCGCAGACGTGTTCGGCGGCCTGTTCCCGGGCCCCTCCAACCGGCAAGCAGCCACCGCCTCTTCAGGCGTCAGCGCACTCCCACGCGCATAGGCGGACCGGTAGGCCTCCTCGTCCAGGCATCCGCGCACCACCGCACTGATCCGGTCGACGTCACCGCGCTCGGCGGGCGGCAGGGGCATGCCCACCGAATCCCGGGCCGTGTGTGCCGCTCCGAGGAGGACGGCGGCGCACAGGGGACGACCGGCGGCGGCGTGGGCTCCGGCCAGGCCTTCCAGGGCGAATGCCTGGGCGCGGGCGTCTCCGGTGGTGCGGGCCGCGGACCAGCCCGCCAGGTGGAGCCGCAGGGACTCCGCCGCGTCGCCGCGCTGTTCGGCGATGAAGCCGAGTTCCGCGAGGACGAGGGCGATGCCCGGTGCGAAGGCCATGTGAGTGAGCCACCGCAGGACATGGCGGAGTTGAGGCTCGGCGGCGTCGAGGTGGCCCGCGCGGCGGGCGCCGAGGGCGAGGCCGGTCTCGGCGCGGATGACGCCCGGTCTGAAGCTGTGGTCGGCCGCGATCCGCACGGCTCGTTCGTGGAAGGCGCGTGCCATGTCGTGGTCGCCGGTGAGGGTGGCGGTGCTGCCGAGGCCGCTGAGCTGGTCGGCGGCCTCGGGCCACAGGCCGAGGTCCTCGGCGATGCGCAGTCCGTCCTCGTGCAGCCGGGCCGCACGCCGGTAGTCGCCGGTCATCTGGGCGAGTGCGGCCAGGGGTTCGACGGTCAGCAGCTGCCCCCAGCTGTCGCCGAGTGCGGTGAAGAGGGCGGCACTGCGGCATCCGGCGTCCTCGAGGGTGGCGAGGTCACCGCGTACGTGGGCCTGGTTGGCGCGGACGCACAGAGCCGCGGCGAGGCCCCACTCGTCGTCGAGGGCGCGGAATCCGTCGAGGGCGAGGCGGATCAGCTCTTCGCTCGCCGCCTGGGCGCCCACGCCGAACAGGGCGAAGCCGAGGAACCACTGGGCGCGGGCCCCCTCGCGCCGGTCCGTGATGTCCTTGGAGAGTTCGACGGCTCCCCCGCTCCGCTCCGTACGGTCGGCGTCGTCCCCGACGAGCACCGCGAATCCGGCCTGCCAGGCCCGCGCCCGGGCCCTGGCGGAGACGAAGGACTCCGACGTCGCGGCGGGCCCCGCGTACCGCCGCGACGTCTCCAGCGCGGCGCCGAGCGATCTGAGGGCTTCCCGCAGCCGCCCCCTCAGGAACCAGTACCAGGCGAGCGCGTTCACCAGGCGCAGCGCGTGCTGGGCGGCGCCGTCACGGACGGCCTCGTCGAGGGCGCGGCGCAGGTTGGCGGCTTCCGCGTCCAGGAGCCGAAGTCGGCGCCGCTGGTCGTGGCCGCGCAGCTGGGGTGCGGCCCGTTCGGCGAGCGCGGTGTAGTGGTCGCGGTGCCGACGGCGTACGCGCCCGGCCTCACCCGCTTCCTCCAGGCGGGCCGCGCCGTAGTGGGCGACGGACTCCAGGAGCCGGTAGCGCACCCCGTCCCCGCTGTCGACGGCGACGACCAGTGAGCGGTCCACGAGTCGTACGAGCAGGTCGGACACGTCCTCGGGCAGCAGCCCTTCGCCCGCGCTCACTTCCTCGGCGGCGGCCAGCGCGCAGCCGTCGGTGTGTACGGCGAGCCTGCGCAACAGGGTCTGCTCGGGCGCGGTCAGCAGCTCCCAACTCCAGTCGATCATCGCCCGGAGGGTCTGCTGCCGCGGCGGGGTGCCCCGGTGCCCGGTGCCGAGCAGCCGGAACCGGTCGTCGAGCCGGGCCACCAACTCCCGCACGCCGAGGGCCCGTACGCGGGTGGCGGCCAGTTCGAGGGCCAGGGGGATGCCGTCGAGGCGACGGCAGACCGTCGCGACGTCGTGGGCGTTGTCCGCGTCGAGGCGGAAGCCGGGGGCCGTGGCGGTGGCCCGCGCGACGAAGAGCCGCACGGCGCCGGAGCGCGCCACGTCCGCCACGTCCTCGTCCCGCGCGGGGTCGGGCACGTCGAGCGGCGGTACGGCCCAGATCGCCTCGCCGGGGATACCGAGGGGCTCCTGGCCGGTGGCGAGGACCCGCAGACCGGGGGCGCGGCGCAGAAGGACGGAGGCGAGGTCGGCGACGGCTTCGACCACGTGCTCGCAGTTGTCGAGGACCAGCAGCAGCCGCTGGTCGCCGAGTGCTTCGGCGATCCGGTCGGCCGGTGCGGCGGGCCCGCCCGGGGCGGCGGCTTCGGAGGCGGTCTCCTCGCGGATGCCGAGCGCGGCCATGACGGCCTCCGCGACGGCGTACGGGGCGTGTGCCGGTTCCGTGCGCCCCCGGGCCGCGAGTTCGACCAGCCGGACGCCGTCGGGGTGGTCGCCCGCCATCCGGTCCGCCACGGCGAGCGCGAGCCGGGTCTTGCCCACGCCGCCGGGCCCGGTGAGGGTCAGCTGCCGCACCGAGCCGAGCAGGGATGTCACCTCGGCCAACGCGTCCTGGCGGCCGATGAGTTCGGTGAGGGGCACGGGGAGGCCGGGGCGCGGGCGGGGAGCGGGAGTCGGTGCGGGGCGCGACTCGTCGACGGGGGCGGGGGCGGGGGCGGGGCGGTCTGCGCCGCTGGGCACAGGGTGGTCTTCGCGGCGTGGTGGGACGCGGTCGCCGTCCCGTCGTCGGGCGTGGTCACCATCCCCTCGTCGGGCGCGGTCACCGCCCCGTCCTCCGGCACGGTCGCCGTCGCCTGGCCGTTCGGCACGCTCGCCGTCAGGTCGTCCAGCGGAATCGTCGTCGACGCGTGCGGCCCGGGAGACGTCGGACGGAACGACGCGGGCCCGAGGCAACACCACCGCCGTGCCGAGCGCCGGGTCCTGCTCCAGGATCGCCTGCTGCAGGACCACCAGCTCCGGGCTCGGGTCGAGCCCCAGCTCGTCGGCGAGCCGGATCCTCAGTTCGCGGTACGAGGCCAGCGCGTCGCCCGCTCTCCCCGCGCCGTACAGCGCGCGCATGTGCACCGCGCGGAGCCGCTCCCGCAGCGGGTGCGCGGCGACGAGCGCGCCCAGTTCCCCGGCCACGTCGCCGTACGCGCCGAGTGCGACGCGCGCCTCCGCGTGCTCCTCCACGGCGGCGAGCCGGGCCTCCTCCAGGCGGGCCGCGACCGGCCGCGCGAACGGGGTGTCCTCGAAGCCCGCGAACGCCGTACCGCGCCAGAGCGCCAGGGCGTCCGCCAGGAGCTCCGCGCGGACGCCCGGGTCGTCGGCGGCTCGCGCGCGGGCCGTCAGCGCGCCGAACCGGTCCGCGTCGACGCTCTCCCGGTCCGTGCGCAGTACATAACCGCCCTCCTGGAGCGTCAGGAGCTCGCGGCCGCCGGGCTCAGCGTCCTCGAAGGCGCGCCGCAACTGCCACACCCTGGTCTGCAGGGCCGCCGCGGGCTTGCCGGGTAGTTCCTCATCGCCCCACAGGTCGTCGATCAGCCGGTCCGCGGACGCGGGCCGTCCGTCAGACGAAAGCAGCGCGGCCAGCAGGGCACGGGTCCTGGGACCCGGGACGGTGACGGGATCGCCGCCCGCCGTCCACACGGCCAGTGGCCCGAGCACCCCGAATCGCATGGCGCCCACCGTAACTCAGCGCCGTGACCAGCGGGACAGTGGTCGTGAGAGCGCCGTGAGCGGACGGAGAGCGGTTCGTGAGCGCCCTGTCGCAGGCTGGCATCCGCCCCGGCGGTCGAGCCCGGGAGCGAGTTCCTTCCACCCCCTGCGAAAGGCCCGCCATGACCGCTACGAACACACTCAAGGAGACGAACAGGGGGGAGCGCGCGAACGCGGCGGGGCCGAGGGAATGGCTCGGCCTCTTCGTGCTGACGCTGCCCACGATCCTGCTGGCGCTCGACGCGACCGTGCTGAATCTGGCCGTGCCCGACATCAGCGCCGATCTCGGCCCGAGCAGCGCCCAACTGCTGTGGGCGGTCGACATCTACGGCTTCATGATCGCTGGTTTCCTGGTGACGATGGGCACGCTGGGCGACCGCATCGGCCGCCGCAGACTCCTGATGTTCGGCGCCCTGGGCTTCGGTCTCGCCTCGGTCCTGGCGGCGACGTCCACCAGCCCCGAGATGCTGATCGCCGCCCGCGCGCTGCTCGGCATCACGGGCGCCACCCTGATGCCGTCCACGCTGGCGCTGATCAGCAACATGTTCAAGGACCCGCGGCAGCGCGGGGTGGCCATCAGCGTGTGGGTCACCTGCTTCTCCGTGGGCATCGCCGTCGGACCGGTCCTCGGTGGTCTGCTCCTTGAGTGGTTCTGGTGGGGTTCGGTGTTCCTGCTGGGCGTCCCCGTGATGGTCGTGCTGCTGGTGACCGCGCCGCTGCTCCTGCCGGAGTACCGGGACCCGGCGGCGGGCCGCGTCGACGCGGCCAGTGTGGTGCTTTCGCTGGTGACGGTGCTTCCGGGCATCTACGGCGTCAAGCGTCTCGCCGAGCACGGCGTCGACGCCTTCGCGGTGGCGGCCCTGCTGACCGGTGCGGTCTTCGGCACCCTCTTCGTGCTCCGGCAGCGCCGGCTCGCCGACCCGCTGCTCGATCTGCGGCTGTTCCAGAACCGCGCGTTCAGCGCCGCGCTGCTCGTGCTGCTCCTCGGCCTGGGCGTGATGGGCGGGCTCTACCTCTTCATCACGCAGTACCTGCAGCTCGTCGAGGGTCTCTCCCCGCTCGAGGCCGGTCTGTGGCTGCTGCCCGCCGCGCTCGCGCTGATCGTCGCCTCGTCGCTCACCCCGGCGCTGGCCCGCCGGATCCGTCCCGGGTACGTCGTCGGCGGCGCTCTGCTCGTCTCCGTGGCCGGCTACGCCCTCATCGCCCAGGTGGACAGCCACGGCGGGCTGCCCCTGCTCGTGACCGGCTTCGTCCTCGTCTACACCGGCATCAGCCCCATGATGGTCCTCGGCACGGACCTGGTGGTCGGCTCGGCCCCGCCGGAGAAGGCGGGTTCGGCCGCGGCGATGTCGGAGACGGGCATGGAGTTCGGCATCGCCCTCGGCATCGCCGGACTCGGCAGCGTGGTCACGGCCGTCTACCGCGACGAGACCAACGACACCCTTCCCCGCGCCCTCCCGGAGGACACCGCGCACGCGGCCCGCGACACGCTCGCCAACGCGGACGCCGCGGCCCGTGAACTGTCCGGCCCCTTGGGCGAGCAGCTCCTGGAACCCGCGCGGCAGGCCTTCACTTCCGGCCTGAACGTCGCCGCCGGGGTCGCGGGCACCGTCGTGGCGGTGCTCGCGGTGGCAGCGATGGTGCTGCTGCGGCAGGTGCGGACGGGCTTCGAGGAGGAGGCCGGGGGCAAGGCCGAGGACCAGGACGCCGCCGGGACGGCCGACGGAGTCGCGAAGACGAGGGTCGCCGCGGGCGAGAGCCACTGAGGACGGCCCGATGGGGTGGCGCGGCGGACGGCGCTCGACACGCCGTCCGCCACACCACCCCAGAACCCGTTGCCGCCCGCGGCGTTACCGTCGAAGGCCGAGGTGGAATCGCGTGTAGTCCGCGAACTCCGCCACCTGCTCGAAGCCCAGGCGCCCGAGCAGCGCCACGCTCCGGTCGTTGCCGTGCGTCACCCCGGCGTAGATGTCCGTCGCCGCGAGCTCCCGCGCCGCGTGTCCGTACAGCGCCGCGCACGCCGCCGTGGCGCGGCCCGCGCCCTGGTGGGCCTCGTCGATCCAGTAGCCGGTGCCGTAGTTCGGCGGGTCGACGGCGATGAGGTCGACGCGGCCGATCAGTTCGCCGCCGAGACGGATGCCGTAGCGCAGGTCGGGGGCGGGGTCGTCGGCCAGGTGGGCGCGGACCCAGGCCGGGGTGGCGCGGCTCTCCTCCTGGTAGTCGCCGAGGCGGCTCAGGTGCTGCCGGTTGCGGTCCAGGAGCGCGTAGTAGGCGTCGGCGTCCTCGGCGGTCAGTTCCCGGAGCACCAGGTCCGGCTGGTCCGTGGGGAGGTCGGGGGCCCGGCCGTGGGGAGTCGCGGATTTCGTCACGCTGCCGAACATACGGGGGCGTGAGGTCGGCGCTCAACACAATTACCGCGCACCGACCGGAAGGCGTCCACCCACCCGTCTGCTGGCCCTCCCGGCTGGGGCGAGAAGGGCCGGCAGCTTCGCTGACGGCGGCTACGTGGAACGGGCGTGCCGGGCGACGGACAGCTCACAGCCGCCGTCCCCGCACGAACGCCGCAACCGCCCGTTCGACAGGGTCTGCAGCAGCCCGATCGCCCAGCACATGGGGCATCCACGCAAGGCGAGCAGCCCCAGCGGCGCCAGCAGGAGTCCGGCAGGACCGACCACCGGGATCAGCAGCACCGAACCGGCCAAGGCACCGAATCCCAGGGCGCCGCGCGCCAAGTGCCGGGGCAACGACCTACTGGCGAAGCTCCGCCGGTCAGTCATGGCCCCCTCCCGGAACAGGCTCGGGTGTTCCCTGCAACGCCTGGCGGACCGCCACGCGGGCACGGTGCAGCCTCGACTTCATCGCGGCGGTACTCAGGCCGAGCGCGTCGGCGACCATCCGCCCGCTGTAGCCCTGGATGTCCCGCAGGATCAGCACACGCCGCTGGTCGGCGGGCAGTTCGGCGATCGCCGCCGCCACCCGGCCCGCTTCCAGGCGCTGCAGCACCTCGTCCTCGAACGACGGCACGGCGGTGTCCGGGACCGGCCCGTGGCTGCGCAGGCTCAGACGTGCCCGCCGCAGGCATTCGTTGCGTACGATCCGGAACATCCACGACGCCAGCGCCCCGGAAGCCCGCAGCATTCCGATCTTGCGATACAGGATGATCAGCGCTTCCTGTGCGGCGTCCTCGGCGTCCTGCGGCGTGGCGCACAACGAGTACGCGAACCGCTGCACATGCGGATGCGAGCCGCTCACCAGAGCGGCCGTGGCTTCCACGTCGCCCTCCTGTGCCGCGGCGATCAGCTGATCCCCGGGCCAAGTCACGTCAGCCACGCGAACGCCCCTTCTGACGCCGCACGACGAACGTGCACACACAGATGAGCACAGCCGCGACGATGACGGCACCAATGATCACGACGAACCTCCTGTTCCTGTGCCGACGGAGCTGTCCGCACACGCACAAGAGGCACCAGGGCCGCCAAAGGATTCACCCCTCCTGCGGCGGGGCCGGGCGGGTGGCCTCCCGGCGCACGGTCCAGATCGCGCCCAGCGGGGTGAGCCCCAGACCGCGGGCCACCGCCTTCGAGGCGTGGTTCGTGCTGGTCGTGCTGTAGAAGAGGACGTCCTTGGTGGGGCGTACGCGCTCCGCCCAGGCCGCGACGCAGACGCGCGCGAGGCCGCGGCCCCGGTGGTCGGGTCGGGTCCAGATGCCCGCTTCGGCGGCGAGGTCGCCGGCCGCGGGGGTGTGGCAGATCGACACCGGCTCCCGGCCCCGTACGGCCATGGCCCACTCCCCCAGGTCCCCGGCGATGAGTCCGGTCCACTCGCCGGGCTGCCAGTTGTCGGGGCGGATCAGGTCCCGTGCGGCCGCCCGGCCCGCGGTGGTGGGGACCAGGACGGGCAGCGGGCCGACAGCGGGCGTGGCGAGGCGCGCGGGGAAGAGCCAGGACGGGCCGCCCTCGACGGACGCCCTCTGGCCGCCGAGCTCGACGGCCAGGCGTTCCAGCGTGCGGGGCGGCCGGTCCGGGGCGTACGGCTCGTCGTCGGCGTGGCCGGCGGGATCGCCGTCCGGGCGGGCGGGCGGCACGACGCCGGGGCCGAGTGCGAGCAGCCGGGCCCGCGGTGACCACGCCCAGACGGCGAGGACGGTCGCGTCCCGCACGGCGGGCGGCGCACCCGTTTCCGGTACGAGCCCGTGGATCGCGTCGACCTCCAGGGCGAGGAGCCGCGCCTCCTCCCTGTCCGGCGCGTCCCGGGACACCTCGCTCCCGGCCGGCTCCCCCTTCTTCGACTCACCCGCACTCGCCATCCGGCCAGGCTATCTCCGGCTCGCGTCGGCTAACTCCGCAGGACCTTCAGGGCCTTGTCGAAGGCCGAGTCCCTGTTCTGCTCGAACTCCTCGTCCGTGAAGACCGGTTCGGTCAGGTGCGGGGGGATTCCGGGGCCGTCGAAGGTGGTTCCCGACCGGGTCAGGAACTCCTCGTTCGGCAGCCACGTCCCCATGCCGACGATGGGCAGCCTGCGCGGCAGGACGTCCGAGAACACGCCCTGCGTGGGCTGCCCGATCCGCACGGCCGAGCCCGGCCGGTCGATCAGTGCCTGGACGAACGTCTCGCCCGCGCTCACCGTCGACCCGCCGGTGAGCACCGCGACGGGTCCGGTGTAGCGGGGCGCGGCGGCGGGCGTGACGCGCACGGGCTGCGGGCGGGTGTGCCGGGTGGGGTCGGCGGGGTCGTTGCGGGCGCGCTTGGAGTAGGCGACGTAGCCGGTGTCGGTGAGGCGCCCCGCGAGATGGATTCCCAGGGCGTCCGAGCCGCCGCCGTTGATCCGCAGGTCGATGATCAGGCCGCGCAGCTTCCGCGTGCGGTCCTTGGTGAAGACGGCCTCCAGCGCCCGGTCCAGCTCGGCGAGCTGCTCGGCGTACGGAGCGCCGTCGCCCGCATACCCGCTGAAGCCGGAGATCCGCAGGTAGCCCTGGTCGCCCGGCAGGTCGGCGTAGGTGATGCGGCCCTTGGCGAAGTCCTGGACGTTCCCGGCTCCCTTCAGGTCGCGCGCGAGCACGAACTTCTTGACCCGGGCGTCCAGTTCCTCGCCGGGCGGCACCGTCCCGGGCCGGCCCCGGTTGAAGTACCGGTCGCCGTAGCCCACTCCGGAGTGCATGTCCTCGAGCGGGTCGAGCATCCGGGAGAAGATCGTGAACAGTTCCTCGGGGGTGGTACCGGCGTGCACCTCGGTCCGGTACCGGTCGCGCATCGCGTGCCAGTCGACGCCCTTGGCCGCGAAGAAGGGGTAGTTCTCCTCGTACGACTGCCAGAAGACGTCGAAGGTCGCCACGGGGCCCTGCGGTGCCGGTCGCGTGCAGGTGGCGGGGAGCTTCCCGACGCGCCGCAGCTCCTGATGGCCTGTGCTGCCGTCCATCCGCAGGGTCGCCCGGTCCCGGCCGGGGGCGGTGCGCAGGGTCAGGCCGACGCCGTTCCCGTCGAGGTAGCGATCGGGGCCCGTCCGCTGCGCGACGTCGCCCTCGAGGCAGCTCACGGCCGTGGTCTCGTACTCCTGGAGCACGCCGTCGCGAATCGACCACACCGCGCCATATCCGTCCACACGCCATAGGCCGGACTCCGGTGATTTCAGCCTGTCGACTTCCGGCGTGATCTTCGCTGGTGTGACCGCCGTCGCCGCCTCCGCGGTCACGCCCGATGCCACGGTCAGCGCCAGGGCCGTCATCGCAGCCGTCGTCGCCCTTCGCATGCGCATTCCTCTCGTTCGGGCGTTTCGTCTCCTTCGAAAAACATGTCCCGGGCCTCACTTCTGAGAAACGTGACCCGGCTCTCAAAGCAATCCCTTCGCTTTCTGTTATGCCGCCCCGGCACGCAGGATCTCCCCATCAGCGAGGTCACACCGGAACCAGGACGGGAGAGCTTTCGTGGAGCACGACCGGCGGCAGCCCGGACAGGCCGACGGCGGGGAGCCGACCGCTCCCGTCGCCGTGGGCCGCGGACGGCGAGCGGTGGGCGCCCCGGCGGGGGCGCCTCGCGCGCTGCTCCCGCGCGTGCGCCGCGTGCACGGGGCACGATGCGCCCCGCACCTCCACGGAGGGACTCCTGACCGGTCCCGCGCCCGTACCGCCGCCGACGGTGGGCACCATCCACCTGACCGCCCCGACAGCCCTGACCGCCCCGACCTGACCCGTCCCCTTCCGACCACACTGAGGCATTCCCCCACACCATGAATCCACAAGATCCGGCAGATCCGCTGTCCCGCCGGCGCCCCGCCGACTCCACGACACCCGGCGGCCCCTACCCGCACCACCCGGACCCGTACGCCCACGCCCCGGGCACCGGCCCGGGCCGGGCGTACCCCCCGCCCCACGGCACCGACGCACACTTCACCGACGACGTCACGGCGATATCCCCGGCTGCGTCCGGCGCCCCGGGTCCGCGTGCCGAGCTGCGGCAGCGGCGCACCACGCGGCGCCGCAGGCAGGCCATCGCGGCGGGCGCGGGCATCGCGGCGATCGCGACGCTGACCGCCGTCATGCAGTGGGGCTCGGACGGCTCCGACACCCCGGAGCAGACCGCCGCCGCGGCAGCGATGGACACCGGTACGGACTCGGACACGGACTCGGACACGGACGAACCCACGTCGTCGAGCGAGGCGCCGTCCGCCACGCCGAAGGCGAAGAAGCCCGAGTCCGCGTCCCCGTCGAAGCCCGCCGAGCCGAAGAAGTCCGAGTCGGCGAAGCCCTCGAAGAAGCCCGAGCGGGCGCCGGCGGGGAAGCCCGAGGTGACGAAGCCTTCGGCGCCCCCGAGAACCAGCCGCCCTGCCCCCACGCCGACCCCCAAGGCCCCCTCGGCCGCGGCCTCGGGGTCGACCGCCCAGCAGGTGCTCGGCCTGGTCAACGCCGAACGCCAGAAAGCCGGTTGCCGTCCGCTCACGAACAACAGCAAACTCGCCACGGCGGCGCAGCGCCACTCCGCCGACATGAAGGCGCGCAACTACTTCTCGCACACCTCCCCCGACGGCACCGACCCGGGCAAGCGCATCACCGCCGCGGGCTACCGGTGGAGCACCTACGGCGAGAACATCGCCCGCGGCCAGCAGACCGCCAAGTCGGTCATGTCCTCCTGGATGAACAGCGAGGGCCACCGCGCCAACATCCTCAACTGCTCGTTCAAGGAGCTGGGGGTGGGCATCGTGAAGGGTTCCGGCGGGCCGTGGTGGACGCAGAACTTCGGCGCGCGGTGATGGGCGCGTGGTGATGCGACGGATGGTCATCCGGCGCACGGTGTCGCGGCGCACGGCGAGCAGGTGACCTCAGCGGTCGGTGATCCCCGGGCCTCGGCGCACGGTGGTCACCGGCCGTCGGCCGCCGCCGCACCGGCTCACCGGCGAGCACCGGCCGGGGCTCGCATGCCCTCAGTAGCCGGTGACGTCGGCTGCTTCGACGTCCCGGCAGCCCGCGCGGCGGCGCTGGGCGCGGGCGAGGTTCCTGCGGCTCGTGGCCACCTGCGGGTGATCGGGGCCGAGGGCGCGGCAGCGTGCGACGAGCACCGCCTCGTTCTCGGCCCTGGCCTCGTCCACCCTGCCCTGGTCGAGGAGGATCGCGGCGTGGTTGCTGGGGCTGGTCAGCGTGTCGAGATCCAGCGGCCGTGGTGCTTCCTGCCTGATGCGCAGGGTGGCGCGGTGCTCGGCTTCCGACTCGCGCCACTCGCCCTGGGCGTAGAGCACTTCGGCGAGGTTGTTGCGGCTGCGCAGGGTGTCCGCGTGGTGCTCCCCGAACACGTCCGCGTCGTCGAGGAGCACCCGCGCGCCGTCGGCGTCGGTGAGCGGCTCGACGGCGTGCAGGACCGCGCCGTCGCCCCGGACGAGGGGGCCGGCCTGACGGCTGGTCACCAGGACGAGGCCGCTGAGCGAACCGCGGATGACGCCGTCGCCGTCCCGGATCGGGACGCCGGGCGCGGTCTGTTCCTCGGGGGCGTCCACGTTGTCGAAGACGAGCACCCAGCCGGACGCGCCGTCCAGGTGCGCCCACACCAGGTCGGGCAGCCGTCGAGTGCTCATCCGGGCCCGGTCGACGCGTCCTTCGTCGGCGCCGAGACCTCGGGCCAGAGCGATCAGGGCGGTGTCGAGCGCGGCGCCGTCGGGGACCCGCAGCCACCAGGTCGGCAGGCCGCGGGCGCGGGCCCGGGCGCAGGTCTCCAGGCGAGGGAGGTCTCGCCGCAGCCGCCGACCCCGTACAGCACGTGGAAGCAGCCGTCGGGCGCGGTGGCGAGCCGGGTGAGCCGCGCCACGGTGGCATCTCGGCCGCGGATGCGGCCGGGGCCGCAGTCCCCAGGGCGGTACCGGGGAGTCCGTTCCCCGACGCGCCGGGCCACCGTGCCGCCCGTCCATTGTGCCCGGCTCCGGACGTCAGGGATGTCGCATTCTCACCCTTGGAGAAGATCTGAAGAACGTGAAGAATCCGTGTCCGTCCTGACACGTAACTCGTGTGACATCCGTGAGGAGAAACCTTGCGCCCGATCAAGTTGGCTCTGTCCCTCGGCGCCGCCTCCGTGCTGGTGGCCGCCGGAGCGGCGAGCCCTGCCGCGGCCGCGCCGGACGGCAACGGAAAGGCGATGACCTGGACGCTGCTGGCCGACGGCCCCAGCGGCACGGTCCAGGTGGGCGGTGGCCCGCTCAGCGACGCGTACACCGGTGACACGGCGGTCACGACAGCTCTGCCGGTGCTCTGCCTGAAGATCGACAACAGCAAGGCGCCCACCGGCATCACCCCCAGTTTCTACGCCGGTTGGGCCCGCGGCACCGTCGCCGCGAGCAACCCGATCCGGGGCACCCGCCTGACCAGCCGCGCCGTCGCCGACAACGTCTGCGCCAACACCTTCGGCGCGGGCTGGCGGATGGCCGAGTTCCACGACGGCCGGTACGGCCCGAACCTGGAGAGCTCCGGCGGCTGGAGCTACTGGGCCAAGGGCGAGGTGCCCGCGGGCACCCGCTTCTGGACGGCGATCGACGACCAGCCCGCGAACCCCTGGAACTGAGCCGCCCGCGAGGAACCGCTCCGGTCCGCCGCCCCCAGCGGCGGGCCGGAGCCCCCTTGCGCACGCACGGACCGGCTGAGCCCCCCCCCTGGGGGGAACTCCGGTGTGGTCAGAGCCTGCCGCCCACGAGGAGCGCCAGATCGACGAGCCGGTTCGCGTACCCCCATTCGTTGTCGTACCAGCCGACCACCTTCACCTGTGGGCCCAGGACGCGCGTGAGCCCGGCGTCGAAGACGCAGGAGGCCGGGTCGCCCGTGATGTCGGTGCTGACGAGCGGGGCGTCGGTGGCCGTGAGCAGGCCCTTGAGCGGGCCCGCGGCGGCCTCCGCGTACGCGGCGTTGACCTCCTCGACCGTGGTGGCGCGCGTGGTCGTGACGGTCAGATCGGTGACCGAGCCGGTGGGGACGGGCACCCGCAGCGAGAACGCGTCGAGGCGGCCCTGGAGTTCGGGCAGTACCAGGCCGATGGCCTTGGCCGCGCCGCTGGAGGTGGGGACGATGTTGAGGGCTGCGGCACGTGCCCGGCGCGGGTCGTTGTGCGGGGCGTCCTGGAGGTTCTGGTCCTGGGTGTAGGCGTGGACGGTGGTCATCATTCCGGATTCGATGCCGACGGCGTCGTGCAGCACCTTGGCCAGCAGGGCGAGGCAGTTGGTGGTGCAGGAGGCGTTCGAGATGACGGTGTGGCGCTCGGGGTCGTACGTGTCCTCGTTCACGCCGAGCACGACCGTCGCGTCTTCGCCGTCGGCCGGGGCGGCGATGATGACCTTCTTCGCGCCGCCTTCCACATGCGCCCGCGCCTTCGCCGCCGCGGTGAACACGCCGGTGGACTCGATGACCACGTCCACGCCGAGGTCACCCCAGGGCAGGCCGGCGGGGTCGCGTTCGGCCAGGACCCGCACGGTCGCGCCGCCGACGCGGATGCCTGCGGGCTCGGCGGTGACCTCGCCGGGGTAGCGGCCGAGAACGGAGTCGTACGCGAGCAGATGAGCCATGGTGGACACGTCACCGAGGTCGTTCAGGGCGACGATCTCCAGGTCGGCGCCGCGGGCGGCCGCCGCCCGGAAGACATTGCGGCCGATCCGGCCGAAGCCGTTGATGCCTATGCGCACAGTCATGGGGCTGTCCCTTTCTCGCGTCTACGAGGCACACGGCACCCTCGCGGCAGGAGCGCGGGCACCGACGAGAACAGCATAAGCAACTTAATTAAGTGTGCGATATATTTTTGGGGTGGACGACAGCATGAAGAACAGCAGGATCGTGAAGAACGGCGTCGACGGCAGCCTGGACGTGGAGGCCTTCGCCGCCGCCGTCGAGAACTTCAACCGCTTCTACATCCGCCTGCCGGTCCTGGAGAAGCTGTCCTTCACCACGCTGTCGGTCCTGGACACCCTCGCCTTCGGGGACGGCCCGCTGCGCCTGAGCGACCTGGCCCGCAGCGAGCAGGTCAGCCAGCCCGGCATCACCCAGCTCGTCACCCGCCTCGAACGGGACGGCCTGGTCGAGCGCCGCCCCGACCCGAGCGACGGGCGCGCCGTCCTCGTCCACATCACCGAGGCCGGACGCCGCATCGGCCGGTCCCGGCACCAGGACCGGACCCGGCACCTGGCCCCCCTCATCGCCCAACTGACGCCCGAGCAGCGGCAGTCCATCACCGAGGCCCTGCCCGCCCTGACCCGCCTGGCCGAACTCGGGCGCGCCCGGCGGTGATCCGCGCGCACCACTCCGATCCGCGCACACCGCTCCGACCGCACACACCGTCGGAACCCAGCCAATCCGCAAGTTCACCCAATGGGGTGACAAGCGAGGCCGGCTGTAGACATGCGCCCCGTGGTGTCAGGGAGCCTGGGAGTGAGCAGTCACGGGGAGGGGGCAGGCATGCGGCAAGCGGTTGCTGAACGCGCCGGGACACGGCTCGCCCATGACGCGCGCGCACTTCCGTCCACCCGGGCTCTTTGGTCCGACGTGCGGGACACCGGGGCGGTGGCACCCCCGGTCGTACGCCTTCCGAGCCGTGCGAGTCGACCGAAACCGGCGGAGACGATAGCCCCGCGCGTGCGATAGAAAGCGTGTTGCAGAAAAGGGAACCACCCGTCACGGGACCGGTCCCCCCTCACGGGACTCGCCCCACCTCACATCCGCTCCTGCGGTCTCTCACTCGGCCCCGTCTTCAGCGCCTTCAGCGCCTTTCACGTCTCTCGCATCGCTCACGCCTCTCACATCCCTCACGTCTGCGCGCACCCGTGTGCCCGGTCCACTCCACGCGGCTCCGCGCCCTCATGTCTCACCGAGCGCCTCCACGAGCACGCCAGTCGGCGCGTTCGCCGTCACCCTGAGACAGCGCTCCGACCACGTCCGTCGCACGTTTCCAGCCCGACACATGGTTCAAGTGGGTCTCGGTCCGGCCGACGTCCCACGTCCGATGTCCCACGGGGGAATCGCATGTCCGTGCCACCGTCGCCCCAGCCCTACCGGCTCCTGCGCGCCACCGACCTCCTCGACCTTCACTTCCTCTTCCCGGGGCTGCGCATCGACCGTCCACTCATCGGGCCCCGCCGCCTGGTCCGCAAGGACCCCGCCCAACCGGCCCACCTGGTCGTCACGTTCGGCCCTCAACACGTCGCCGAACAGGCCTTCTTCGAAGTGAGCCCCGGCATCCCGGAACCGGATCCGCCGGCGGCCGCCCCCGGCGGCAGCGAACCGCACAAGCCGCCACCCGTCGCCTCCCGCATCGGCGGCCGCAGCGTCCTCGTGTTCGCCGTCGGCGCCCAGGACGTCATCCCGTACACGGAATCCGGGCTGCTCACCGCCATGCGGACGCTCCCCCTGCACGTCGTGGACGCGGCCCGGGAACCCGCAGCCGCGGCGGACCTGCGACAGGTCATGACCTGTCGGCCCGACGACGTCTTCCAGGCGCTGCGCCTCGCCCGGACCGTGGCGGAGCTCTCCTCCCGCCACGGCCCGGACGGCCCCGTCGCCGCGGGCCTCCGCAGCGCGCCCGCCCCGGCGGAACCGTTCGCGGACTCCGCCGGAGCAGCCGCCCTCGGCCCCGGCCCCGAGAACCCCCTGGCCGACCCCGCCAACCCGCGTACCGGCATCGAACTCCCCTACCGGCTGCTCCTGTCCCCGCCCCAGACGGCGACCTGGACGCACACCACCGAACTCCCCGACGCGGACGGCCGCATCGAGCTGTGGCACACCCGGCTGCCGGCGGGCGACGCCCGGGCGGTGTGGACACGCGACCCCGAGTTCGACCCCGCCGACCCGCGCCCGCTGGACCGCCCGAGCGAGTTCACGATGGCGCTGACCAGCACGGACCGCTCCTCCGTGGTGCACCTGAGCTGCAACACCAACCTGCCGGGCGACTTCGTGCCCGCGCCGGTGAAGGTCGACCACCTCGTCCTGTCGGCCCTCGGCGGCTGGCTCGACTCCCTCGGCGTATGGGAGCGGCCGCCCGTCGACTTCGGCGTCACGCAATGGCGGCACCGCGCCTCGATGGGCCGCGACCACTACGTCCGTGTCATGTACCGCGGACGGCTCTTCCCCTTCGGCCACCTCGCCGACCTCGTCAAGGTCACCGAGCGGAAGTTCGACCACGACCGCCCGGACAACGCGGCCTACCTCAACCAGCGGTTCTTCATCATGGTCCGCGAGCCGGTGCGGGCGTACGGCTCGGCGGCGGACAACGACGACCAGAAGCGGCTGCGCAGGCTCTTCCCCTTCACCAGCGTCCGGCTGCTCACCCTGGTCACACCGGACCTGCTGCCGCCGCAGCCGATCCCGGGCCTGTCCACGCCCGGCGGAGACCCCAACGACAAGTTCGCCTTCTTCCCGGTGACGTTCACGGAGGACCCCTTCCGGTTCCAGGTGAGCATGGTCGACCTCGACGGCCGCGTCCTCGAATTCGCCACGCCCATGGCGTTCGTGGGCAAGCGGGTGCACGAGAACGCCGACGACGTCGGGAAGATCATCCAGCACTACCACGGGCTCATCGATGACGCGCGGCGGCCGGAGCCACCGGACCTCACCGACGCCGACGTGCGGCGGGTCGTCGCGGACGTACGCGGCCAGTCCGTGGCGTACGCCCCGAGCCGCAAGCCCGACGACACGACCCTGCCCACCGCCCAATTCGTCTGGGGCGCCGTCACCACACCCTCGATCCTCGCCCTCGACCCCACCGACCACCCGCGGTTCCTGCCGACCGTGCGCTGGGCGCGGGCCGTGGTCCCCGCCCTGAGCCAGTTCACCACCGGCTTCGGCGGCGACCGGACGCAGTCGGTGTTCTATCCCGAGCCGTACGTGACCAACGCGTTCACCGAGGCGAACAAGGCGCAGCTGTTCATCGAGCTGGCCGAGCCCGTCGACCTGACGTTCCGCAACGGCGGGCAGACGGCGGGGGCGCTGGCCCAGCCCAACTTCCCGGTGGCGGGGCTCTCCCGGACCACGGGGCCGGTGGCCGCGAGCAGGACCACCGCCCTCGGCGGCGAGGCGGGCGCCGTGCCCGGCGTCGACAAGTGGGCCAAGCTCGCCCAGGGCCGGTTCAACCCGCTGGACTTCTTCGGGCAGCTCTCCGGAGCGAAGCTGTTCGGGATGTTCCCGCTCACCGAGATCATGAGCGAGATCGGCCTGGACAACCTCAGGGCCCCGAACTTCTTCACCGCGACCGTCAACGCGGTCACGGGATTCCTCAACGACCTGCGCGGGCTGCGCGATCTGCTCGCCTCGGTCGAGGAGCGCTTCCCCGAGATCGCCGACCAGGTCATCCGGGTGACGGACACGGCGGCGCTGTTCGCGCAGACCCTGATCGAGTTCATCACCAGCCATCTGGAACAGGACCCGGACCCGGTCCCCATCAGCGAGGTGGAGAACGCCTTCAACGCGTTCTCCGAGGCGCTGACCGCGCTGCGCGTCGCCCTGCCCGCCGCCGTGGACACCGGTGTACGGCAGCTGCTCACACGCGTCGCCGAGCAGGCCGCCACCTGGGACAGCGCCGTCAGCCAGGCGCTCGCCCTGAAGAAGGCGATCGAACTCGCCGCCCTGGGCGCCAAGTTGCCGGACGTCGTCAACTCCCGGCTGCAGTGGCAGCCCGACATCAAGCCCTGGTCCCCGGGCAAGCCGACGCCCACCACCCCCGAGGACGCCGTGTTCTGGCCGTTCGGCAAGCTGACGCTGGTCGCCGACCTGCGCGGCTCGCTGCGCCCGGACGTGCCCCAGGCCGCCGACGTCTCCTGCACGCTGGACGACTTCCAGCTGCGCATGGTGCCCGGCTTCGACGCGATCGTCCTGAAGTTCGACCGGATCCGATTCCAGATGCGCGCCGGGCAGAAGCCCGACGTCGAGGTGAAGTTCGGGGGCGTCGACTTCGTGGGGAACCTGGCGTTCGTCCAGACCCTGCGGAACATCATCCCGCTCGACGGCTTCAGCGACCCGCCCGCGATCACCGTCGACGGCTCGGGCATCCACGCGAACTTCTCCATGCAGCTGCCCAACGCCGCCGTCGGCGTCTTCAGCCTGGAGAACCTCTCCCTGAACGCCGCGCTCTCGGTGCCGTTCATCGGGGACACACCGCTGCAGGCCGGGTTCTCCTTCTGCCGCCGCGAGGCGCCGTTCCGGCTGACCGTGTCGATGCTGGGCGGCGGCGGCTACTTCGGGATCGTGCTGAACCCGAAGGAGATCGCCGTCCTGGACGCCGCCCTGGAGTTCGGGGCCGCCGTGTCCATGGACTTCGGCGTGGCCAGCGGCAGCCTGTCGGTGATGGCCGGGATCTACTTCCGCCTCGAACTGACCGGCGGCCCCGGTTCGGCCCGCAACAAGGTCAAGCTCGTCGGCTACGTCCGGGCGCGCGGCGAGGTCGACGTCCTCGGCATCGTCTCGGCGTCCATCGAGCTCTACCTGGAACTCGGCTACGAGGACGGCTACGCGGTCGGCCGCGCCAGCCTGACCATCAGCATCGAGATCGGCTTCTTCGAGACGTCGGTGACGATCCGCTGCGAGAAGCGGTTCGCCGGGAGCAGCGCGTCGTTCGCGCTCGCCGGTGGCGCGGCCGCCCCGGGCATCGCCCCGCCGACGTTCACCGACCTCATGTCCCCGTACGTGGACCCGGTGACCGGGACGCGCGTCGACCCCGTCTTCGACTACTGCACGGCCTTCGCGGAGGTGGCCTGACCATGGACAGCATCCGATGGACAGTGCTCCCGGACGGCGTCGTGGAGGGCGACGCGGTGCGGGTGTCGGTCCTCGTCAGCCCCAGCCTGACCGGGATCGACACGCTCGGGGCCTCGGCCTACTTCGTGAACTGGCCGAAGAAGCTCGTCGAGGTGCTGCTGCCCGCCCTGTGGCTGGAGTTCGACAGCCCGCGGGGCACGATCGTCAAGCAGTGGCAGCCGACCGGCCGCTATCCCGCGGCCGACGCCTCGCTGTGGCAGACCCTGTTCACGCCCGCCACGTTCGTCCGGCGGCCCGAGGCCCCCACCGCGTTCGCCGCGGCCGGGCCGCGCACCCTGCGGTCGTACCCGGGCAAGCTCGTGCACGACGAGGTGACCGGGGTGTACGAGGCGGTCGCGGTGTACACCACCCGGAACAGGCTGGGGGCGCACTGGGCCCGAGAGGAGCGGATGCTGTGCGAGGAACCGCCGACGGATCACCGCGGCTGGGAGCTGCCCGCGGTGTTCCGGATGACGGACATCATCTCGCAGCAGGTCCTCGACCTCGGCCGGGACGTGCAGACCGGGTTCGCGGCCGTGGAGGAGGCCTTCGACCCGCACGGTGACGGCCCGCGGGCGGCGGCGCCCGAGCACGAACCGCGCTTCGTGGACCGCACGAGCCCCTTCTACACCGACGAGGAAAGGCGGCGGATGCTGCCTCTCGCCGAGGCGGCACGCTTCTACGAGCGCGGCGAGGAACCCGCCCCGCTCGCCCGGCCGCCCGAGCACCGCGTGGACTTCCACGAGGCGTGCGGCCTCATCGGCGACTATCCGGAGCTGCAGCGCAGATTCGGCCTCGTCGTCGACCTGCGCTTCACGATGCCCTCGGCGGTGGCCGACGGGGCGAAGGTCCGGGTGCTGTTCGACGACAGCGCGACCGGCGACGCCCAGCTCAACGCCCCCGGCAAACGCCCCTGGACGAAGATCCGCTTCACCCGCGGCAGCGTCTTCGAAGCGGCCGAGGAGACCCCGGGAGCGCTCACCGGCCGGGTGCTGAACCTGAGCGACCCCGAGTCCTGGCACCTCACGGAGCTCGACGTGGACGGCGCGGCCCTCAAGCACATCGACTACGCCCGCTCCATCGACACCCAGAGCGGCGGTCTGCCCTCGGGCACGGGCTCGGTCGCCCAGCAGGTGACGGGCACCGGCACCCCCGCCGCCCGGGGCTCGGGCATCACGCTCCTGCACACCGACCGGGACCGGCGGCTGGCCGGTCTCATCGGCGCCGACGTCCGCCGCCGCACCACGGCCGCGGACGCCGAACTGACCGCCGAGAACCTGGTGCGCGGCTACCGCGTGGACATCGGCACCGTCGACCCGGCCACGGGCCTGGTGACGCAGTGGCGGTCGCTGCTGCGGCGCCGGGGCCGCTACGCGATCCGCAGGCCCGGGCAGCCGCCCGTCGAGATCCAGGTCCGCCCCGACGAGGGCACCGTGCGGGCCAGCGTCGTCACCGAGGACGGGGCCGACGACCGTCAGCTCTACGGCCACCAGGCCGTGTTCGGCTGGCACGGCTGGAGCCTGGCCGCGCCCCGTCCGGGCCGCACCATCGGCCTGGGCGACACGCCGGAGGAGCCCGCTCCGCCGGTCTCCCGGGAGGTGCCGCTCGACACCAAGTTCACCGCGGAGCCGGGCTCGCTGCCCGCGCTGCGCTACGGCCGGACGTATCGGATGCGGGCCCGGGTCGTCGACCTCGCGGGCAACAGCCTGGAGCACACGGCCGGTACGGCGGACAGCGCGCAGTCGGAGGCGATCACGTACGGCCGCTGGGAGCCGGTGCCGCAGCCGGTGGTGATCCCACTGCTTCCGTTCAACGAGGGCGAGTCCACCGAACGGCTCGTCATCCGCAGCACGGTCACCGACGACGGCCGGGAGATCTCCACCGACGAGTACGTCCTGTGGCGCTCGGACGTCCCCGACCACAAGGCGCGCTCCGACGTGGACGGCCTGGACCGGCGGTACAAGGCCATCGCCGAACGCCATCTGGCGCCGCCCAAGACCGCTCTGCAGATGGCCGAGGAGCACGGTGTGTTCGACGCCGCCTTCGGCGCGGGCAAGCCCGAGCGGCTGCGCCAGGAGTACGTCACCGTGGCCTCCCGCGAGGCCGGGTCCTTCCTGGACACGGTGGTGCGCGATCCCGAGTGGCCGTACCGGGAGCACGACCTGCTGCGCGAGGACAGCATCCACATCGCCAAGCACGACGTGCACGATCCGCTGCCCGTCACCGCGCTGCCGCTGCCCCGGCGCGGTGCGGGGCTGCAGCAGGGCGAGTTCGTGGTGCACGACTCCGACCAGCTGATCCTGCCCTATCTGCCGGACGTCCTCGCCGAGGGCGTGATGCTGCGCGGCCTGCCGGGCGACCGGGAGAACCGCAAGATCCCCTTCCCCGGACCGTGGCCGCAGGCGAAGCCGTTCAAGCTGCGCGTCCTGGAGGGCACCGGCGAGCCGCACTGGCACGACGGCCTGATCGAGCGGGTCCTGGAGGTCTTCCTGCCCAAGGGCACGATCGCCGAGGTCCGGCTCAGCTGCTATCTGGACGCGGCGAAGCTACCGCTGCTGCGGCAGTGGAACCTCCTGACCGGCTCGCAGTTCTGGGCGGATCTGCCGGAGCGGGACAGGACATTCGTGACGCGGGCCAGCGCCGACGGCGAGAACTGGATGCTCACGCCCTGGGTCGAACTGACCCTGGTGCACGCCGTGGAGAAACCCGTGCACCCGCCGGAGCTGAGCGACCTCGCCTCCGCCCGGGAGGCCGAGCAGACCGCCGCCCGGCTGACGGGCGAGCTGAGCAGCCACGCCGAGAGCAGCGGCCATGTCGAACTGGACGCCCACTGGAGCGAGTGGCTGGACGACGTCACCCAGCCCGCGCCGAGCCGCATCGACGGCCACACGCACCTGGAGGACATCAACCTGGCGTACACCGACGACGTGGAGCAGGTCAGCCGCACGCACGAGTTCGGCGACACGCGGCACCGCCACGTCCGCTACACACCGACCGCCGTGTCCCGCTTCCGCGAGTACTTCCACCCCAGCATCACGCAGGACCGCGGCACGGTCATCCGGGTCGGCCCGACGCACGCGCCGCTGCCGGTGCCCAGTTCCCGCAGGCCCGAGCCGCCGGCCGTGGCGTACGTCGTGCCGACCTTCCGCCGCCGGCGGACCGTCGACCACCAGCGGCTCACGGTCACCCAGCGGCGCGTATCGGCCGGACTGCGGGTCCATCTGAACCGGCCGTGGTTCTCCTCGGGGGACGACGAGATGCTGGCCGTCGTCCTCGACCCGGGCACGGCCCTCGAGGACCACCTCGCCACCCGCTGGGGCGTCGACCCCGTCTGGTCCACCACCCCGCCGCTGCCGAAGCCCACGGCCGCGCACTTCCCGAACGCGGAGCGGCGGCCCACGGGGCTGCGGCTCGCCGAGTCGCCGGACTCCGCGCCGGTCCTCGTCGACGCGGTGGCCTTCACGCCGAAGTACCACCAGGAGCGGCAGCTCTGGTACGTGGACATCGATGTGGACTTCGGCGCGGACGCCGGTGCGGCGGCGTACTTCCCCTATCTGCGCCTCGCCCTCGCCCGCTACCAGCCGTACTCGGTGGATCCGCTGCACCTGTCGAAGGTCGAGGTCGCGGAGTTCGCGCAGGTCACCCCGGAACGCACCCTGACCGGGCACCGGGAGGGCGACCGCCTCGCCATCGAGCTGAGGGGCCCGGCGACGTTCAACGAACTCGGTGAGATCAGCGGAACCGGGGTCGCCGCTGTCGCGGCGAGCCGCCGGGTCATGGTCACCCTGCAGAGCAGGGCGAGCCTCGGCGAGGACGACATGGACTGGAAGCAGGCCGCCGCCCCGCAGGACCTCGCCTGCCGGGCCGAGGGGGGCGGCTTCGTGTGGAGCGGCGGCATCCCCGCGCCCGACGGCCAGTTGCTGACCGTCTACCGCCTGCTCGTGCAGGAGTACGAGCTGTACCGCACCGACAAGGACACCGCCACGGACACCGTCACGGTCGACGGCCGGCCCGTGGCAGCGGCCCGCCGCCTCGTGCACGCCGACTACTTCGGCCTGACCGTCGGCCTCCTCGGCCGGCTCGACTTCGAACTGTAGGAGGACCGGCATGGGCAGACAGGCGATCACGGCCGGCGTGGCCGCACTGCTGACGGCCCTGACCTGGTCCACGCCCACCTCGGGCGCGCCCGAGGTGGGCCAACGCCCCGCAGCCGCACCGGGGCGGCGCCGATCTCGTCGTCCACCGCAGCGGGGGCGACTTCGGCTGTACGTCGGGGTTCACGGTGCGCCGCTGGGACGACGGCAAGCGCGCCATGGCGACGGCCGGGCACTGTTCCGACGCCCGGACCGGGGTGAAGGTGACGTTCGGGCAGTACACGTACGGCTCGTTCTCGCAGGCCGCCTTCGAGGAGAAGGCGGACCTCGGGCTGATCACCGGCACGCCGGACAGCCCGCAGACGTAGAGGAGGACCCGCCGAAGCGCCGCACCAGGGGGCTCGCCCGCGCCGTGCAGGGCGGCCACAAGATCTCGGACTTCGGCGACTCGGGGAACACGCCGTCGCCGACGCCCCGGCCCGACTGCGGGTGGTCCGGCGCCGCGCGTCGGCCACTTGGGTGACATCCGCGTACGGGCCCCGGATCCGGGCAAGCGAACGGTGTCCAGGAGCCGCAGAGCGACGGGAGGTTGCCATGTTGCGCTCCCCAGGAGAGCAGCGGACGTACCGGGAGTGGAAGCGGGACGCGCCGACATCGGCGGCGCAGGCCCGTGAACTGGCGCGGGAGTTCATGACAGCTGTCGGCTGCCACGACGAGAGACACCGTGACGCCGTGCTCGTCGTGGTGTCGGAGCTGGTGACCAACGCCCTGCGGTACGCCCACGGGGTGACCGGCTTCCGCCTCAGTCGGCACGACCGGGGCCTCACCGTGTCGGTCCACGACGCCGGGACCCAGCCACCGCGGACCGTGCCACTGGACCCGGGCAGCCCCGGTGGCTTCGGCCTCCATCTGGTCCGCGGCCTCACCGAGGGCGGCGTGCGGGTGGAGTGGCGCCCCGGAGGCAAGAACGTCTGGGCGACGGTGCCGCAGCCGCGCGCCGAGAATCCGTGACCTGCGGCGCCCCGCCCGGCCACGGGCGGGGCGCCGCAGGTCACGGATTCTTCGGGTTCCGCAGGACTTGAGGCGAGACGGTTCGTCTTGTTATGGTGGGGGCATGGCTTTCCTCTTCTTCGTCTGAGTCCGGGCACGGCCCCTGCCGCCGTCTCTGCTGCCCGTGGACCCTTCGCACCCCCAGGGAAAGTCTCATGCGCGACCGCGCTCATTCCACCCTGCCCACCGCCGTCCCCGCTGTGGCGCAGCTGTCCGTCAAGTCCGTCACCAAGTCGTACGGCACCCGGACCGTCCTCGACCAGGTCTCCTTCACCGTCCGGCCGGGCGAGAAGGCAGCCGTCATCGGGGAGAACGGCTCCGGCAAGTCCACGTTGCTGCGGCTGCTCGCCACGGCCGAGACGCCGGACGCCGGGGAGGTCACCGTCCGCTTTCCGGGCGGCACCGGCCACCTCGCCCAGATCCTCGACCTCGACGCGGACCGCACCGTGCAGGACGCCGTCGACCTGGCCCTGGCCGACCTGCGCGCCATGGAGCGCGGGCTCCGCGCCGCGGAGGAGTCCCTCGCCGACGCCTCCGAGGAGGAACTCGCCGCGTACGGCGAGCTGTTGATCGCCTACGAGGAACGCGGCGGATACGAGGCGGACGCCCGCGTGGACGCCGCCATGCACGGGCTCGGCCTCGCCCGGGTCACCAGGGAGCGCCTGCTCGGCTCCCTGTCCGGCGGCGAGCAGTCGCGCCTCGCGCTCGCCTGTGTCCTGGCCGCCGCCCCCGAACTGCTGCTCCTGGACGAACCGACCAACCACCTCGACGCGGCGGCCGTGCGCTGGCTCGAGGAGCACCTGCGCGCCCACCGCGGCACCGTCGTCGCGGTCACCCACGACCGCGGCTTCCTGGAGCGCATCGCCACCACGATCCTGGAGGTCGACCGGGACGAGTGCACCGTGCGCCGGTACGGCGACGGCTGGGCCGGCTACCGCGCCGCGAAGGCGGCTGCCCGGCGCGGAGCGGAGCAGCGGTACGCGGACTGGGTGGAGGAGGTCGCCCGCACGGAGGAGTTGCTGGAGGCCGCGGGCAGGCGGCTGGCCACCACCGGTCGCGACCCGAAGCAGGGCTTCGGCAAGCACCGCCGCTCCAGCGAGGCGAAGCTCGCCGGTCAGGTGCGCTCGGCGCGGGAGCGCCTTCAGTGGCTGCGGCGCAACCCGGTGGCGGAGCCGCCGGTACCGCTCAGGTTCACGACGGCGCTGCCCTCGGCGGTCGGCGGCCGCGGCGGCCCGGTCGGGGGCGCGCTCGCCGAGCTCGACGACGTACGGGTCGGGGACCGGCTGCACCTGGAGGGGCTCCTGGCCATCGAGCCCAGCGGGCGCCTGCTCGTCACGGGCGAGAACGGAGCGGGCAAGACGACGCTGCTCCGGGTCCTCGCGGGCGACCTGCGGCCGGACGCGGGCACGGCCCGCCGCCCCGCCAGGACCGGCTACCTCCCCCAGGAGCTGCCCGCGCACGCCACCCGGCTGACGCTGCTCGCCGCATTCGCCACCGGGCGGCCAGGGCTGCCGGACGAGCACGCCGAACAGCTCCTGTCCCTGGGCCTGTTCCGGGAACAGGACCTGCACGTCCCCGTCGCCGCACTGTCCGTGGGGCAGCGACGGCGGCTGCAGCTCGCGACCCTGGTGACCCGGCCCACGGACCTCCTCGTCCTCGACGAGCCGACCAACCACATCGCACTGGACCTGGTCGAGGACCTCCTGACGGCGCTCGCGGCGTACCCGGGAGCGGTGGTCGCGGTCTCGCACGATCGCGACTTCCGTACGCGCTTCGAAGGCGAGCGGCTGGAATTGCACGCGGGCCGCCGGCGCTGACCCGCTCCGCTCCGGCCCGCCCTGAACGACCTGTCATCCATCACGCCACTCAGCCACCCAGCCACTCAGCCACCCAGCCACCCAGCCACCCAGCCACCCAGCCACCCAGCCACCCAGCCACCCAGCCACCCAGCCACCCAGCCACCCAGCCACCCAGCCACCCACATGCCTGAAGCCTCGCGAACCACCCAAACCACTCAAGCCGCTGAAACGAGGGGCCCATGACCGCCTTCCTCACCCCACAGCGGCGCGACGACCCCACCTCCGCCGCCGTCGACGCGGCCGTCGCGGCCGGGCGAGAGCTCGGCCTGAGCGTCACCGGACCGACGGTGCCCCACGACGTCGTCTCGGTCGTCGTCCACCTGGCCCCCTCGCCGGTCGTGGCCGATCCCCACCGTCCTGCCCCGCCCGGACGACCTGGCCGCCCTCGCGCGTCGCCAGCAGGACGAGCTGGACGTCACGCGGTGGCTGGCGGACGACGCCCCTCGCCGCCGCCATGAGCGGCTGAGGGCCGGCGCGCCACGGGCCAGTCGTACCTCTGCCCCCGCGGTCGGACGCGGGGGCAGTGGTAGGGAGCTCACCTCCGAACTCTCCCGGGAGCAGCCCGGGCGGTGGTCTCGCCACGGGGCGGGTTTCCCGGATGGGCCGGATCTATCCTGTTCGGTCGCGCTGTTGATCGATTGGGGCACGCCGTCCGGGCGCCAGGGGTGCTCGCCGGGTCAGACGCCGGCCGGGACCAGGCCCGTGCGCAGGCGGCTGAGGATGCTCTTGAGGAGACGGGAGACCTGCATCTGGGAGACGCCGAGGCGGTCGCCGATCTCGCCCTGGGTCAGTTCCTCCACGAAGCGCATATGGATGATCTCCCGGTCGCGGTCGGAGAGTTCATCGATGAGGGGGGCCAGGCTGTTGAAGTCCTCGACGAGCTCGTACGCGGCGTCCTCCTCGCCGATGAAGTCGGCGAGGGCCGCCTCGCCCTCGTCGTTGCCGCCGCCCATGAGCAGCGCGGCGTTCAGGGACGTGGAGGTGTAGCCGTTGGAGGCCTTGCGGGCCTCGACGACCTCTTCCTCGGACAGGGACATCAGCTCGGCCAGCTCGGCGGTGGTCGGGTCCCGGTCGAGGCGGGTCGCCAGCTCCTCGGTGGCCTTGACCAGTTCGATGCGGGCTTCCTGGAGTCGGCGCGGCACGTGCACGGCCCAGCTGGTGTCGCGGAAGAAGCGCTTTATCTCGCCGACGATGTAGGGGACGGCGAAGGTGGCGAACTCCACCTCGCGCGACAGGTCGAACCGGTCGATGGCCTTGATCAGGCCGATCGTGCCGACCTGGACGATGTCCTCCATGTCGTCGCCACGGCCCCGGTAGCGCGAGGCGGCGTAGCGCACGAGCGAGAGGTTCATCTCGATCAGGGTGTTGCGCACGTACTGGTAGTCGTGCGTGCCCTCTTCGAGAACGGCGAGGCGGTCGAAGAACTGCCGGGACAGCACGCGTGCGTTGTGCGGCTCCACGGCCGACGGCGCTTCGATCAGCGGCAGTTCTTGCTCCGCGCAGGCCTCGGCCCGCGCCGAACGGATCCCGGACACTGTCGGCCTGCGTACACCCATCGCGGCAGCCACACGATCCACCCTTCTCTCGACGGCACCCCGTGTCATGATCCGGGGACTCAAGACGCGTCTGCCCCTCGCTCGCGTTCCCACACCTGACGATCCGGACTTGACTCGCGTGTCCACCTGTGAGTTACGTCCCGATGCGGCCTACGGCGCGGACCAGACAGGCGAGTTCGAGGTGGAACACGTCGAAGTGCGCGCCCTGCGGCGGCTCTCCGGCGCGGACGACGGCCGAGACGTCGACGCTGACGTAACCCGAGGTCGGCAGCGCGTCCTCGGTGAGCGCGTCAGTGAGCGCGTCAGTGAGCGCGTCGGTGAGAGCGAGGGTGGGGCAGCCGTCGACGCCCTGCACCCCGTCGTAGCCGAGCGCGCCCCACAGCCGGTCGGCCCCCACCAGGGAGGGCGACTCGCCGATCATGCGGGAGGCCAGCGGGAAGAGCAGGCTCAGCTCCAAGTCGTGGTGGAAGTACGCGCACACCACCGGCCCGGCGACACTGAGTGCCACCCCGGCGAGCGCGCCTCCGCCACGCGTCTGCTGCGGCAGGCGGGCGGCGAAGTCGGCGGGGCGCGGTCCTGCCGTCTCTGCCTCCGTGATCGTCCCGGACTTCGACATCGTGGGGGGCTCGGGTGCCACGCCCCGGCTGCTGGATCCGCTCGGGACGCTGTTCGGCGGGCTCGGCCTCCTCATTGGCCTGCTCCAAGGCGCGGGAGAAGCCTTCGCAGACGCGCTCGGCGCTGTCGAACAGCATCGCCGGTCGGACTGGGGCAGGAGTTCGGCGCCCATACCGGTGGCGTAGGCGGCGACGGGGGCGTCCAGGGGCTCCTCGACGAGGCGCCGCGACAGCACGCCCACGTCGTCGACGGCGCCGAAGTGGCGCGGCCTTTCGTCCATGAGGGAGCGCAAGCGCGCGATGACGCGGTCCTGCCCGGGGAACACGCGGCACAGCGCGGACTCGTTCGCGTCGGTCGACCGCGGCTTAGGACCGAACCGCATGCCGGGCCGGTGCACGCTCACGAACCCCGTGCCGTCGTCCGCGGCCCCTTCGGTGAGCAGGGCGCGGAAGCGGGCGTCGACGTCGGCGGTCGTTCCGGCGTCGTTGTGCGCGGCGTGCGCGAGGAGCACCAGGTCGCGGACGCCTGCCCCGCGTGCGGCGTCCGCGATCCGGGCGCACTGGTCGCCGTCCGCCTCGCCGCCGTCCGCGTCGAACTGAAGGGCCCAGTAGGGCCGGGTGCTTGCCCGGTCGTGCTCGGTACCGCTCACGCGTCCCCCCGAGCCGGTGGTGGTCTCCGTCGAGCCCGTCGAGCCGGTGGCGGATACCGTGCCCGCAGCCTGCTCACTCGGGGGGCGCGGTGGCCAGGGGCATGGGCCGGTGCGGTGGCACCCGACAGCGGCTTCTGGGCCCCCGGGTGCCCCATCCCGTCGTCGTCACTCCCCCGCCCCGTCCGGAGAGGTCCGCACCGCCTCGTGCGCCTCGCGGAGCATCGCGGCGGCGCGCGGGAAGTCGCGGGCCTCGGTGCGCAGGACGTCCAGCGCGTGCAGCAGCGACTCCACCGGTACGTGGCGTGCGGCGAGGACGGCGGCGGTCCAGCGCCCGAAGGAGGCGAACAGGTCGGGGTCGTCGACGTACAGGGCGGCGGCGAGGAACGCGACGATCTGGGCGACGTCGTCGGCGGTGTGCTGGTACTGGGCTTCGGTGTAGTCACGGAGGGCGGGGAAGCGGGCGCGGAGGCCGTGGAGGGTCGCGCGCACGAGTTGGGGCGCCGAGCGCCTGATCAGCGTGTACTCCTGGTCGAGGAGGTGCTTCAGCGGTTCGTCGGCGAACGGGGTGCCGGTCGGGCGTCGCAGTGACGTCTCGGAGAGCCGCGCGGCGGCGGTGCGGGCGTCCCCCGCCCAGAGGTCGGCGCCGAGCAGTTCGGCGTGGCGGCCGCCGGGCCCGAAGGCGGCACCACCGGCGAGGACGGGCACACCGGCGGCCCGGCAGGCGGATATCGCCGCGTGGGCGGTGGGCAGCCGGGTCGCGAGGGAGCCGGACAGGGCCACCGCGTCGGCTCGGGTGTGGTGCAGATGGGCGATCAAGTGCGCGGTGGGGACCTGAGCGCCCAGGAAGTCGACGCGCCAACCGCGCAGGGTGAGGACCTCGGCGAGCAGCCGGGCGGGCAGGGCGTGCCACTCGCCGTCCACGCAGGCGACGGTGATGCGGGCTCGCGCGGGTGGGCCGGACGGTGCTCGGGGGCCGGGTGGGGAGTTGCCCGGGGGCTCGCCGCGCCGATGGGTGCCGGGAGGTCCGCCACGCCGGTGAGCGGCCGGGGTCACGTCGTGCCGGTACGGGGCGGGAGGCTCGCCGGGCGCTCGCGAAAGTGCCGCGATGACGCGTTCGTTGATGGCGGTGGCGGCGTGTTCCTGGGCGACGGTCAGGTGGTTGACGGCCCATTCCTCACCGACGCGCCGCTGTACGGCGCCGATCACGTCCAGGAGGACGCATTCGGCGTCGAGGCCGTCCTGGAGCGCGGCGTGGGCGGTGTCGGCGGCGGAGGACTCGTCGCCGGCCAGGACCGCGTGCCACAGGGCGGCGGCCCAGGGGGCGACTCGCTCTTCGGGGGTGGTGACCGTGGGTGTCATGGGGGACCTCCAGCGGGGGGGGGTGGCTGTCCACCGGGCCGTGTCGGGGCCGGCGGGGGGGCGCGTCAGCCGCGCGGCGCCTTCCAGGTGACGCGGACGGTCTTCCCGCCGGAGTACGCGTACACGTCGAGCGTGGTCGTCAGCATGGCGACGAGCAGCATGCCCATGCCTCCGGTGCCGTCGCGGGTGTCGGGCAGGCGCGGCACGGGCAGCTGTTCGCTGGCGTCGTCGATGTCTGCGATCAGGCCGTCGCGGTGCCCGTGCAGCCGCAGCCGCCACCAACCCGTGGCGTGCCTGAAGGAGTTGGTGCACAGCTCCGACACGACGAGCGCCACGTCGGCGGCGTCGACGGCGGGGCAGCGTACGGCGGCATAGGCGCGGGCGGCCCGGCGGGCGGCGCCGATGCCGCAGCCATCGGCGTCGACCGTGAGCAGTGCGGGGCCGTCTCCGGCCGTGGGGCGCCACGCCCCCTGAAGCGTCGTCCGGTCGCACAGCGGGCACGACGCCATGACGGCGCGGGCCGCCTCCCGCGCGGTCACGTCCGAGGAGTGCGTCATGGCGCGCACGCCTCCTCCAGCGAGTCGCACACGTGGAAGTACCCGAGCGTGCCCGTCACCCGCATCAGTTCGCGCAGTTGCGCGGGCATCGGTCCGAGGATCCGCAGATCGCGTCTGCGGTGCGCGCGGATCAGGACGTTCAGGAGCGTGGAGTCCGCGAACTCGAGCCGGGTCAGGTCGAGCACCAGACGGAGCGTCAAGGGCGTTGCCTCCAAGGCGAGTTCGATGTCCGGCTCGTACTCGACATCCATTTCACCGATCACCGCGACCACCCGTGCACCATGTCCCTTGGCAGCGTGAACCTCGACCGAGCACTGGGCCGCCGTATCATCATGCGTCCACTGCATGCCGACAGTGTCGACCCACCGGACGTGGTCCCACCGACCCAAACCCCCATGGGGGATCCGTCGAATTCATGTCCAGCGGTAGGCCCTCTTCCGCTTCGCACGCCGCAACGTTTCAGCACGTCGGAGGGCGGCTCCATGGCGTCACCACGGCCCGTCGGGCACGAGAATCCGCCGCGCACGCCGCCATCGTCGCCGCGCGCCGCATCAGGTGCACGGGCCAGGGCTCGGGCCGGCCGGGGAGCGCCATCGCGGCGACGCCCGCGGCGGCGACGAGCGCGCCGATGCCGCAGAGCGCGGGGACACCGAAACCGGCCGGCACGGGTGTCACCTTCTCCCTTCAGTCCTCGATGCGGAGGGCTGCCGCTTCCCCTCAGCCTTCGGAACGGAGGGAGGGTCGCCGCTTCCCGCCAGCCTTCGGTACGGAGGGCTGCCGCTTCCCGGTCCGGCCTGGGCAGCGAACGAATCGGGACGGCGATCGGCATAGCCCACCCCACCAGGCCCGCGTCCACCAGGCCGTGACGGAAGCCACTCCTCCTGTCACAGCGGCGCCACAGGGCACACGGGCTCAGGGGTTCGGCCGTTACGCCTGGCTCACACGACGGGGGCCGCGGTGGGTACGCCGACGCGGTACGGCGATGACCACCAGGCCGATGTCGTCGTGGCGGCGCCCGCCGAGCCAGTCGGCGACGAGCATCTGCACCCGCTCGGCGATCGCCTCCGGCGGCTGCCCCGCGCACTCCGCGAGCGCCGCCCGCAGACGCTCCTCGCCGAACTGGTCGGTCCCGAGCGGTCCGCCCTTGGCCTCGGTGACGCCGTCGGAGTACATCAGGCAGGCCTCTCCGGGGCGCAGCGTCGTCTCGTACGTCTGCGTGAACACCTCGGGCAGGGCGCCGATGAGGGTGCCGTGGGTCGGGGCGGCGAGCACGTCGCCGGCGCGCCGGACGATGAGCGGCGGCGGATGCCCGGCGCTGGTAAGCCGCAGGGCGACGGCGCTGCCGCGACGGCGGACCGAGGCGAGCACGAGCGTCGCGAAGCGGCTGTGGTCCGTGCCGAGCAGGGCTGTGTTCAGGGCGCGCAGGAGCCGCTGGTGGTCCGGTTCGAGCTGGTGCAGGGCGCGCAGCGTGGTGCGGATCTTCCCGGCGAGGGCGGCGGCCTCCAGGCCCTTGCCGCAGACGTCGCCGAGGGCGACGTGGGTCTCGCCGCCGGCCTCGGGCGCGGCGCTGATGTCGACGAAGTCGCCGCTGACGCCGAGTTCGCCGTCCGCGGGGCGATGTCCGACCGCGTACTCGACGCCGTCCAGGCGGCGCGGTCCGGGGCGGAGCGTGTCCTGGGTGAGCAGTTCGGTCACGGCGGCCTGCTCGGCGTGCAGGGTCGCGGCGGACAGGGCGGCCGCGGCGCGGGCGGAGAAGAGGCGGGCGAGGGCCTCGTCGTGCTCGGTGAAGGGCTCCGCCCCGGCACGGCGCATCAGGACGAGCGCGCCGAGGGGCGTGCCGTGCCCCGGCAGCGGTGTGACCATGAGCGCGCCCGGGGCCATCGAACGGCCGGGCACGCCGCTGGAGTCGGGGAGGCCCGGTGAGCCGCTGCCCGCGGGCGGCCGCGACCTGTCCGGGGCGGCCGCACCACCCGAGGAGCCCGAATCACCCGACGGGCCCGAGCCACCCGAGGGCTCCGGGCCCGCCGAGGATGCCGGCCCCGCCGAGGACCCCGCCCCCTCCCCGCGCCCCCACCCCTCGAAGGCCCCGCCCACCATCCACGGCGGCACAGCGGCCGGGTCGAGCCACCGCGCGGGCACGGGCGGGAAACCCTGCAGCGCCTCCGCGAGACCCGGTACGTCGGCGGGGTCACCGGGGAGCCGTCCGTGCGTGACCTCTCCGTCGCGGCGGGCGGCGGCCACCGGAGGGCGTGCGCCCCGGCCCGCGCCGACGACCACGGCCGCGTCGGCCAGGTGCCGCGCGGCGAGGCGGGCCGTACTCCCCCTGCACTCCTGGGGGTCGAGGCGGGCGAACAGCTCGTCGGAGACGTCGGCGAGGAAGCGGGCGCGCTCGGTCTGCGGCGTGGTGTGCGGGGCGGGATCGTCGCGCAGCCACCACAGGACACCCTCGGCGTCGTCCGCGGCGGCGGAGGAAGCCCGCAGCGCGCGACCGGCCACCGCCCCGGCTGCCTCGCGGTCACGGCGCGCGTGCGCGTCGGCGAGCCAGGACGGGGCGTGCCGCGCCAGAAAGGCGCCCGCTCCGACGCCGGGGAGCAGGGCGGTCGCCGCGGAGTTGACCCACCGGACGCGTCCGTCGGCTCCAGCCAGGAGAAGGGGCCACGGCGCGGACTGCAGGGCGGCGTTCACCGCCTGCGCGGTGGGCTGCTGCCTCGGGGTCCTGGTGTCTCGCCTCACGTATCGGAACGCCGTGCCTCATGGGCACGCGTTCCCCTCACCCTCTCGCCCTCGTCCTGATCCTTGAACGGCCGTGCGCCCCTTGGGGCGTTGGACGGCCACGGCCCGGCACCGGTCACGGCCACCGGACGGCCGCTCCCTCCCGCGCCACAACGCCCGACGATCCTCCAGATGGGCGCTCCACACAATCCTTGAGAGCGGGCTCCGGCGCGCTGACCGGGGACGGCCGATGCGGAATGATCACTTCGGGCGACAGCGCGAAAGCTTCTTCGAGTTTTGACATTCCGCAGCGCGAAAGGTTGCCCCACGGCGCGCGTGGCGATCAACACAATGATGGAGATCCCGTGAAGACCGTATTGTCATCGCGTTCACATCTCTCGCCGGGCACCACTTCTGACCCGGCACCATCCCGTGGGGGGATCCATGCGACACCGCACTCGCGTCGCCATGCTCGGCTCGGCCCTCGCCGTGGCGGCGGCGGGCTTCGCGGCGCCCGGCGCCGTGGCCGCGCCGTCCGGCGACGTCACGATCGACAAGGTCGTCGTGAACGGCGGCAGCCCGATCGTGCTCGGCACCACCGCAGGCAAGACCTTCACCGTCTCGGTGACCGCGTCGGACGACTCGGGCATCGAGAGCGCCGACCTCACGCTGTTCGGCGGCGGCGCCGGCCACGCCCTGCCGCAGGGCAACCCGAAGTGCGTGGCAAAGAGCCCGACGACGTCGACGTGCACGGCGAAGTTCACGCTCGACCCGGACACGGACTTCTTCGACAACGGCCCCGCCGGCACGTGGTACGTCGACGCCCTGGTGACGGCGAACGACATCGACACCATCCTGGCGGAGAAGGCCGGTTCCTTTAAGGTCCAGCGCCAGGCCAAGCTCACGGTGAACGCCTCTCCGGAGCCGATCAAGAAGGGCAAGACGCTCACCGTCACCGGCGCCCTGACCCGTGCCAACTGGGAGACCGGCAAGTACGCGGGCTACACCGGCCAGTCCGCGAAGCTGGAGTTCAAGAAGAAGGGCACCACGACCTACACCGCGGTGAAGACCGTGAAGACCGGCAACAAGGGCAACCTGAAGACCACGGTCAAGGCGTCCGTCGACGGCAGCTACCGCTGGACCTTCGCCGGCAACACGACGACGTCCTCGGTGAAGGCCACCGGCGACGCCGTCGACGTGATCTGAACCTGATCACTCGGCAGTAGCACTCTCGACTTTCGCCGGGCGCGCGTGGATCCACGCGCGCCCGGCGATCGCGTTCTCGACGCACCCACGCCCCGCGTGGCCCCGTCAGCGCGCGAGTCGCGCCGACCCCGCCTCCCGCCCCCACCCCGCGACCAGAAGGCACCGACGCCGAAGTCCGCGCGGCCGGCGACGCGAGCGCGACGGCGAACAAGGCTGCGCCGCCCGCCCCAACAGCCGCCACAGCCCGCACCGTTCACACCCTTGACGCGAACACGGCGATCGGTATGGTCTAGTCCAACGAAGCGGAATCCCGTTGTCCGGCGGGCACTTGGCTGCCCACACCCACCGTCCGGCCTGCGGCGGGCCGCGCTCCGGCACGCGGTCCGAACCCCACATCCGCACTTCACACCGCCGTTCTTCGGCGTCCCCCCATGGAGTGAGCCATGCGATCTCGCATACTCGGTCTGCTGACCGCCACCGTCTCCGCCGCCACGCTGCTGACGTTCGCTTCGCCGGCGTCGGCCGAGAAGACGGACAAGGCCGACAGGTCCTCGTCCGACAAGGCAGCCGCGGCGTTCATCGTCAGCGAGTCCCAGTTCGACCAGATGTTCCCGAGCCGGAATCCCTTCTACACGTACAACGGCCTCACGGCGGCGCTCAGCGCGTACCCCGGGTTCACGAACACCGGCAGCGACACCGTCCGCAGGCAGGAGGCCGCCGCCTTCCTCGCCAACGTCAGCCACGAGACGGGCGGTCTGGTCCACATCGTGGAGCAGAACCAGGCGAACTACCCGCACTACTGCGACAAGACCCAGCCCTACGGCTGTCCGGCGGGCAACGACAAGTACTACGGCCGCGGCCCGATCCAGCTCAGCTGGAACTTCAACTACAAGGCCGCGGGCGACGCCCTCGGCATCGACCTGCTCCACAACCCCGACCTGGTGCAGAACGACGCGGCCGTCGCCTGGAAGACGGGCCTTTGGTACTGGAACACCCAGAACGGCCCCGGCACCATGACGCCCCACAACGCCATGGTCAACGGCGCCGGATTCGGCGAGACCATCCGCTCCATCAACGGCAGCCTGGAGTGCAACGGCGGCAACCCGGGCCAGGTGCAGAGCCGCATCGACAAGTACAAGGCCTTCACGCAGATCCTCGGCGTCGACCCCGGCGCCAACCTGAG